>NZ_JBIAZA010000015.1:0-245806 GCF_042898655.1 Streptosporangium sp. NPDC000396 | reverse complement strand
CCGGAGCAATCCGGGAGGAGTCGCGTGAACGAGTTGAAAGCACCGGGCAAGTCGTTTGAGATTTCGAAACGTGCTGTCCAGATGGCGTGGGAGAAAGTCAAGGCGAACAAGGGCGCGTCCGGGATGGACGGAATGTCCATCGGGGAATTCGAGAAAGATCCGAAAGGCAACCTGTACAAGATCTGGAATCGGATGTCCTCGGGGACCTACTTTCCGCCTCCGGTTCAGGCTGTGGAGATTCCCAAGGCCCACGGCGGTGGCACGAGAACGCTCGGCGTGCCGACCGTGGCCGGCCGGATCGCGCAGACGGTGGTGGCCGGGGTCCTGGAGGCGAAGGTCGAGCCGATCTTCCATCCGGACTCCTATGGCTATCGTCCGGGCCGCTCGGCGCTGAGGCGGTCGAGGCCTGTCGGCAGCGGTGCTGGAAGTTCGACTGGGTGGTCGAGTTCGACATCCGCACGTTCTTCGACTCCGTGCCGTGGGACCTGATCGTCAAAGCGGTCCAGGCGCACTGTGACCTGCCGTGGGTGGTTCCGAACACGACCTCGCGCGGCTGATCAACCCGGTCGTGCGGGGCTGGATGCGGTATTACGGGGCGTTCTACCGTTCCGCGCTGTATCCCCTCCTGGCCCGCATCAACGCCTACCTGATGCGGTGGTCGCGCAACAAGTACAAACGGCTCCGGGGCCGCAGGAAAGCCCGGGCCCAATGGGAGATGGTCGTGAAGTCACGGCCGAAGTTCTTCGCCCACTGGATCTGGGTGAACACGGTCCCGACAGTCTGGTGACCAGGACGACAAGAGCCGTGTAACGAGAGATTGTTACGCACGGTTCTGTGGGAGCCCCGGGCTGAGACGCCCGGGGCGACCCGACCGGTGGCGTCCCTTCAGTGAGGTCGCGGAAAAGCGAAAGCCCTCCGGATTAGGCCCGGCGCTCGGGTCCGTCAGACCAGCGCCTGATCCCGGCCTACGGGTGCCGGACGATGAGGACTCTACGTAGATCAGGGGCGACCACAAGAGAGGCCCGGTTACTCGCCCGCTTCCCCACTTGACCTCATATGCCAGACTTCCTCCCGTATATGGCACAGATAGGCGAAATGGGCTTATGGAGCTACGGGACATCGAGATCTTCCTGACCTTGGCTGAGGAGCTGCACTTCGGCCGCGCCGCCGAGCGGCTGCATGTCTCTGTGGCCCGAGTCAGCCAGGCGATCAAGAAGCAGGAACGCGCCATCGGTGCCGAGCTTTTCGCGAGGAACAGCCACAGCGTCCGGCTCGCCCCGCTGGGCGAGCAGCTGCGGGACGATCTGCGCCAGCTGCACCAGGGCCTGGCGCAGAGTCTGGAGCGGGCACGGCTGGCCGCTCGCGGCAAGACCGGCACGCTCCGGGTGAGCCTGTTCCCCCTCAACGTCCAGGAGCTGCGCCGCTACTGGGAGACCTTCCGCACCCGGCACCCGCAGTGGGAGTTGCGTCTGCGGCAGTCGCCATTCCAGGATCCGTTCGCCCAGCTACGCAACGGTGAGGTCGACATCCTGGTCACCTGGCTGCCGGTCGAGGAGCCCGACCTCACGATGGGTCCGCTGCTGTTCGCCGACCCGAGGGTGCTGGCCGTGGCCGACGACCATGCGCTCACCCGATGGTCGTCGGTCTCCCTGGAGGCGGTCAGCGACTTCCGGCACGTGATGGCCGATCCTGCGCCCGGCTACTGGAAAGACCGCTACGTCCCGGAATTCACCCCCAAGGGCCGGTCGATCGATCGCACCGCCGTGGTGAACAGCCTCCAGGACATCTTCATGCACACGGCCCTGGGGGAGACCGTCACCCTCTTCCCGGTCCACGTGACCCGGTACTTCCCCCGCCCCGACATCGCCTATCTGCCCGTCAATGACATGGATGCGCTGCCGTACGGGCCGGTGTGGCTCAGCGCCGCGGAGAACGACATGATCCGCGCCTTCGCCCGCGTCGTCGGCGACCTGGGACCGCTGCCCGGCTGAGACCGTCCACAGTCCTCGTCAACAGTCGTGTTGTTGCCGACCATGCTGATGCGCGGCACGTCGGTCTTCCCCTGAGCGGCTGATCGGGCGAGATCCATGCTGAGGCGAAGCCCTTCGTAGACCGGCCGGAGGTCCTGGCGAAGGTGTTCGCCGACTGGTGTGAGCCGTACGGCCGGCATGCGGCTCCTCGGCGGGCGTCAGGAAGCTCTCGATGTCGCGGATCTCCAGCGTGTCCTGCCCGGCGTGAAGTCTGCGGTTAACGCAGCGTTGCAAGATCCGGCGTTGCCCCGGCCAGGCCATACCGGCAACCTTGATCCAGGACGAATCAGCGCATAGGAGGGAAGCCGTGGAAGAAAATCGCATACGAGCAGAATCATGAACATAGTCGCCTCAACGGTCGTCTTCACCGTCGACGATCCGGCAGGCTCCCGCCGCTTCTTCACCACCCATCTGGGCTTCCGCGAGGTGCTCGACACCCCGGATTTCACCTGGCTGAGCCGCGACGACGCGGTCGCCGACATCCTGCTGCACCAGCGCGACCTCGAACGGCCGCAAGAGCGGATCGCCCAGCCGGTGATGACGTTCGCGGTCACCGATCTGGCCAAGGAATACACGCGCCTGCGCGCCGAAAGCGCACCCATCACCGGGCAGTTGTGGCGCAACCCGTGGGGTGAGCGGCTGGTGCGCCTGACCGACCCCAACGGCATCGTGGTCGAGCTGACCGAATGGATCGCGCCCAGCGGCGCCTGATCCACCCTCCTTCGGGATGGCGCTTGGACCGCGCCGCCCACAATCGATCACTTTCTGTGCATGAATGGAAGCTAGAAGTATGCAGCCGCATCCCCGTCGGTGGCTGATCCTGATCGTGCTCTGTCTGAGCACGCTGGTGCTGATCATCGACAACATGGCACTCACCGTCGCCGTGCCCTCCCTGGCCGCCGATCTGGGCGCGACCTCGCAGGACATCCAGTGGATCCTGGAGTCATACATGCTGGTCTTCGCCGGCCTGCTGCTCACCGCCGGATCCCTGTCCGACCGGTACGGCAGACGCAAGCTCATGGTCATCGGCCTGGTGCTGTTCGGCGTCGCCTCCGCGGCCGCCACCCTCGCCACCGACCCCGGCCAGCTGATCGCCGCCCGCGTGGCGATGGGCGTCGGCGGCGCGATGATCATGCCCAGCACCCTGTCGCTCCTGATCGTCGTCTTCCCCGACGAGGCCGAGCGGCGCAAGGCGATGGCCGCCGGGGCCGCCTTCGCCGTGCTCGGCCTGGTCGGCGGCCCCGTCGCCGGCGGCGCCCTGATCGCCTCCCTCGGCTGGGAAGCGGTCTTCTGGATCAACGTCCCGATCGCGGCGCTGGCCATCCTGGCCGCCCTGACCCTGATGCCCGAATCCAAGGGCCCCGCGACCAAGCCCGACCCCCTCGGCGCCGTCCTGTCCATGATCGGTATGACCGCCCTCGTGTGGACGATCAACGAGCTCGCGCACGGCATCGCCTGGACCCCGCTGGCCATCGCCGTCATCGCCCTGGCCGCCTTCATCGGCTGGGAACTGCGCACCGAGCACCCGATGGTGCCGCTCCACCTCTTCCGCGACCGCGACTTCGCCGGCGGCAGCCTGTCGCTCACCCTGGTCCAGGTCGGCAACGGCGGCCTGCTGCTGGTGCTGACTCAGTACATGCAGTTCGTCCTCGGCTACACCCCCACCCAGGCTGGACTGGCCTTCATCCCGATGTTCATCGCCTCGGTGATCTTCAACGGCGTCGGCGCGGGCCTGGGCGCCAAGCTCGGCAACCGCACCACCGCGGTTCTCGGCATGATCGTGATGGCCGCCGGGTTGGCCCTGCTCGGCTTCTCCTCCCCCGACAGCTTCCTGGCCCTGGCCATCGCGCAGGTCGTGCTGGGCGCCGGTGGCGGCCTGGCCGGGCCCACGGCGATCGCCGCGCTGATGAGCGCCATCCCGACCGAGCAGGCCGGTGTCGGTTCGGCTTTGAACGACACCATCCAGCAGGCCGGCGCCGCCCTCGGCGTGGCCATCCTGGGCAGCCTGGCCAGCAGCAGCTACGCCTCGGCCATGCCGGCCACCGCGTCGGAGGAGGCTCGCCGGTCGGTCGCCGCCGCCGTGGCAGACCCGTCCCTGGCCGCGATCGCCCGCGAGGCCTACGACGCGGCCATGTCGACGACCTTCCTCGGCGCCACCGTCGGCGTGGTCGCCGCAGCCGTGGTGGCCCTGCTCCTGCTGCGCGGCCGCAAGACCGGCGCGCCTGCCGCCAGCGAGCCCCGGACCCTCGTCAACGCTTAGAAAGGAACCGCTCTGGCCTCTGGTGCGGTGTCGTGTCAGCGGCGACGTCAGGAAGGCAACGGCCCGGTATCAGAGCGGTCGGCGACGGTAGATGCCATGAACGGTTCAGCGATCACGGCCTCAGGGCTGCGAACCGGGCCACGCCGAGCTCACCCCCGGCCCTCGTGCGTCGCTCATGGAAGCCCATGAGCGCCACGCCGGGACGGGCTTTCGCAAGATCGAACACTGAAGGTAAGGAAATTGATAATGGGAACTGGCAACAGCGGCTTCTCCGCAACGGGGCTGCGCAGACTGCGTGAGGTGCTGGCTCGGCATGTCGAGTCCGGGAAGATCCCCGGGCTTGTCGCGCTGGTCGGCCGGGGCGAGGAGACGCATGTCGAGGCGATCGGGACGCTGCGCCATGACGGTGGCGCGCCGATGCGCCGGGACACCATCTTTCGGATGGCCTCCACGTCCAAGCCGGTCACGATGGCGGCGGCGATGGTCCTGCTGGATGAGTGCCGGCTGCGGCTGGATGACCCGGTCGATGAGTGGCTGCCGGAGCTGGCCGACCGGCAGGTGCTGGCGCGGGCCGATGGCCCGCTGGACGACACCGTGCCGGCGCGGCGGCCGATCACCGTGCGGGACCTGCTGACCTCCACGTTCGGGCTCGGGGTGGACCTGACGTTGATGGGCTCCCCGATCATGGCCGCGGTCCTGGAGCGGGCCAACTACAGCGGGGGAACCGGGCCGGCGCCCGAGCCGGATGAGTGGATGCGCCGCCTGGGCGAGCTGCCGCTGTCCTACCAGCCCGGGGAGCGCTGGCAGTACGACATCAGCCACGATGTCCTCGCCGTACTGGTCGCCCGGGTCACCGGCCAGTCGTTTGAGAAGTTTCTGCGCGATCGCGTCTTCGATCCGCTGGGGATGACGGACACCGCCTTCCACGTGCCCGCAGACAAGATCGACCGGCTGCCGCCCAGCTACGCCCCCGACCCGCAGACCGGAGAATTCCACGTGTGGGACGAGGCGGCGAGCGGACGCTACAGTCAGCCTCCGGCCTTCCAGCATGGCGGCGGCGGGCTGGTCTCCACCGTCGACGACTACCACGCCTACTTCCGGATGCTGCTGAATGGCGGGATGCACGGCAGCGAGCGGATCCTGTCGCGGCCCGCGGTCGAGTTGATGACCACCAACCGGCTGACGCCCGAGCAGAACGCCGCCCGCAACGCCCTGGCCACCAACAACGTCCACATCTCCTTCGGCCAGGGGCAACAGGGCGGCTGGGGCTTCGGGATGGCGGTGCGCACCTACCGCGGCGACTACGCGCCCATCGGCCAGTTCGGCTGGGACGGCGGAACCGGCACCACGGCCTACGCCGACCCGGCCAACCGGCTCACCGGAATCCTGCTCACCCAGGTCGGGCTGTCCATTCCGGATCCGGCGCGGCTGATCCACGACTTCTGGACCACGGCCTACCAGGCGATCGACGCCTGACACCGAGCCCGCGCCCGGTACGCCCGCGCCCTCGGGCGACCCCGGCCTCAGCCATCGAGATATCCCGGGCACCAGCAGGACCGCAGTCCACCCTCCGCCCGTTCAACTGCATTTCGTAACAGATGTATAGGAGCACACCACCATGTCCGTCACCCTTGCCGACCAGGACAAGACCACCCTGCGTACCGCCGCCTACGGCGCCGTCTCGCTGATGTCCGCCGCCGGTGCCGCCGGCTCGGCGCATAAGGTCGCCACCGAGGGCTCCATCGCGCTGACCTCCGCGACCGGTCTGGTCGGGCACGTGCTCGCCGCAAAGAGCAGGGACATCAAGCTGAACGGCAAGTCCACAGCTGACCTTGCCGACCAGGTGCTGCCGGCCCTGACGGCGGCCATGAGCCTGCTCAAGCAGCAGGAGCCGGCCGAGGCCGACAACTTCCGCAGCACCGTCATCGTCGCCATCGACGCCGCCGCCCGCACCCACCAGGGTGAGCCCAGCCCCACCCTGGCCGACATGGCCCGCAAGATCACCGAAGCCCTCGACGCCGCCTGAGGAGATCTCGACCTGCGCAGCTACCGCGTGTCACGGGGGTCTGTCCGGCCCCCGGTGACGCGGCGGCGAGGGCGGGTCAAGCAAGGGGTCGAGCCCTGCCAAGGAGGCCAAGCCGGGTCGTAGCCACCGTCCTGCACCGGACCGGCCGCCAGGCCCGGGCACGCGACCTTGGCCTGAACGCCGCTCACAAGATCCAGCCGGGCGCAGCTCAATCTGGCCTATCCCGACAGTTCTCTGTCGCAAGGGCCGCGCGGCGGGCAGCGGGCGGCTGTTCGACGCGATGCGAGGGCCCACTTCACGAAGGCCTGACCACCTATCTCAAGCGTGTTGTGTTGTCGACGAAAGACTGTGAGGGGAATAGCCAGTGATGGACGCCGATGTAGTTATTGTGGGTGCCGGCCCGACCGGTCTCATGCTGGCTGCTGAACTGCGTTTGGCCGGGGTGCGGCCGCTGGTGCTGGAGCGGAAGCCGAAGCGCCGAGACACTCCCAAGGCCGGCGGTCTCGGCGGCCAGATCCTCGAACTGCTGCGCTGCCGAGGCTTGCTGGAACGATTCGAAGCAGCCTGTACCGACCCTGTCCCGGCTCCCCGGTTCCCGTTCGGCGGTGTGCATCTGGACTTCACCCAGCTGGCGGACCCCCCGATGCACGCCCTGCCGCTCCCGCAGCCACGGCTTGAGCGGCTGCTCGACGAACGCACCGACGAACTCGGCGTCGACATCCGCCGCGGACACGAGGTGATCGGGGTGAGCCAGGACGATGCCGCGGTGACCGTGGACGTGCGGGGCCCGGACGGGCCGTACCGGATGAGCACCCGCTACCTCGTGGGTTGCGACGGCGCGCGCAGCCAGATCCGTGACCGGGCCGGCATCGGTTTCCATGGCACCACCTATCCGGAGGTCAACCGGCTGGCTCAGGTCACCTTGCCCGAAACGGTGACCATACTCGGCAACGGCGATCTCGACGTCCCCGGCTTCGGCACGATCCGCGCGGGTTTCACCCGGACGGATCATGGTCTCCTCGGAGTCGGCGCGTCGCCCACCTCCAAGGTCGTCTCCCTCTACACCATCGAAGACGAGACCACCGAATACGACGACGACACACCGATGACCGTGACCGAACTCCAGGGCAGCCTCCGCCGCGTGCTCGGCGTGCATCTGCCGGTGGGAGAACCGATCCGGCTGTCGCGGTTCACCTTCAAGGCTCGGCAGGCCGAGCGCTACCGCCATGGGCGGATCCTGCTGGCCGGTGATGCGGCGCATCTGTTCCCGGCCACCGGTGTGGCACTCAATGCCGGCATGCTCGACGCGGTCAACCTGGCCTGGAAGCTGGCCGCCGACGTCCACGGCCGGGCGCCGGCCGGCTTGCTGGACACCTACCATGACGAACGCCACCTCGCAGGCGCCCGCACCATGCTGCACACTCGAGCCCAGGTGGCATTGCGGCGCGGGCACGACCCGGCCGCCGAAGCGCTCCGGGAGGTCTTCCAGGAACTGCTCGCCGACGAGCAGCCGTTGCGCCGCATGGGAGCCCTTGTCGCCGGCACTGACATCCGCTACCCGATGCCCGGCACGAGCCACCACCCGTTGGCCGGCACCTTCGCCCCCGACCTCACCCTGCACACCGACCACGGCATGACCAGTGTCGCGGAACTCATGCACACCGCACGGCCCATCCTCCTCGACCTCGCCGACCGCCCAGAGCTCCGCCAGACCGCCCGAGACTGGCGGCATCGCGTCGATGTCCACACCGCCAAAACCGATGATCGGCCGGCCGACGCCCTACTGATCCGCCCGGATGCCCACATCGCCTGGGCCGCGACCATCGATGAACCCGCCGACAGCGCCGTGCCCGCGCTGCGAGAAGCACTCACCGGTTGGTTCGGCACACCCTGAAACCGACGCCGGATCGCCACGCCGATGTGTGCGGCTGGAATGGCCGGCCGACGCCGCCAAGGACGCCTCCGCCGCCTCGGGAGCGGTCCGCGACGGTGATGACTTCACCGTTCTTGGGGTTGACAGCGTCGACCGGGCTACTCGCGTTAAGCAAGGTGTCGTGTCGGTCGAGGCACGCGGACAAATAGCTCCGAAGATTCTCGGCCATTTGCCGCCCAAACTCACACCTCGACCTAGCCGGCCGGCCCTCGCGCTCGCCGTCGGCCATGCGGTGTCGTGTCAGCGGCCGCGTCAGGACGGCGACGGCCCGGTATCAGAGCGGTCGGCGATCGTGGACGCCATGAACGGTTCAGCGACTGCGGCCTCAAGGCCGGGTGAGATCCCCTCGGGCGACCCGACCTGAGCAATCCAGATACCCCGGTCGCCAACAGGACCGCAGTCCACCATCCGTCCATTCAATTTGAATTTCGTAACAGATGTATAGGAGCTCACCGTCATGTCCGTCACCCTTACCGATCAGGACAAGCTCACCCTGCGGATCGCCGCGTGGGGCGCCGTCTCGCTGATGTCCGCCGCTGGTGCCGCCGGTTCGGCCCACAAGGCCGCCACCGAGGGCTCCATCGCTCTGACCTCCGCGACCGGCCTGGTCGGGCACGTGCTCACCAAGGCGCCCAAGGGCGTGAAGTACGGCAAGTCCACAGCCGCACTCGCCGACCAGGTGCTGCCGGCCCTGACCGCGGCCATGAGCCTGCTCAAGCAGCAGGAGCCGGCCGAGGCCGACAACTTCCGCCGCACCGTCATCGTCGCCGTCGAGGCATCCGCCCGCACCCACCAGGGCGAGCCCAGCCCCACCATGGCGGAGATGGCCCGCAAGATCACCGAAGCCCTCGACGCCGCCTGATCAGATGTCGACCTGCGCAGCCGTAGCCGGTCACCGGGGTCATGTCCGGCCCCGGTGACACGGCGGCGTGCCGGCCCCCATCCCCTGTCGGCCCCGAGTTGCTCGGCGAGCTGTTCGCCTGAGCGCGACACCAGAGACGAAGGAACCATGAAAACCCAATCCCCACCCGTGATCACGCGCACCTACGGCGTGCACCAGCGCCCGGTCATCCTTGGCAAGGTCTTGCGGCGAGTGGCGGTGCCGGCGCTGGCGGCCGCGCTGCTGGCCGGGGCGGCCGCACCCGGGGCGGCCGCCGCGGACAGCGGGGCCGTGTCGAAGGCCACTGCCGGGCAGGATCGCCCGGAGCTGCAGAAGGCCGTCCAGGCGTTCGTCGATGCCGGTTTCGCCGGGGTGCAGGTGCGCGTGCACGATGAGCGGGGCGAGTGGGTCGGCAGCGCCGGGGTGCGCAAGCTGGGCCAGAGTGCGAAGCCGCCGACGAACGGGCGGTTCTGGACGGGCAGCGTCATCAAGCCCTTCACCGCGACCCTGGTGTTGCAGCTGGTGGCCGAGGGCAAGATCGGGCTGGACACGCCGGTGGCCGACTACCTGCCCGCCTACAAGCTGGACCGGCGGATCACGGTGCGGATGCTGCTGCAGCACACCAGCGGGTTGTTCAACTACACCGGCGAGTACTACCCCGACGGGAAGTTCGTGCCGGGGATCCCCGCCGCCGGCGACGCATGGCTGAACAACCGGTTCCACAGCTACCGGCCGGAGGAGCTGGTACGGCTGGCGTTGTCCAAGCCGGCGCGGTTCGAGCCGGGGACGGACCAGCTCTACTCCAACACCAACTACACGCTGGCCTTGCTGCTGATCGAGAAGGTCACCGGCCGCTCGTACGCCGAGGAGATGCAGCGGCGGATCTTGGGGCCGCTTGGGATGCGGGGCACCATGGTGCCGGGCACCCGGACGCAGCTGCCCGGGCCGCACGCCCACGGCTACTACCGCATCCAGGACGCCGGCCAGTGGAAGACGGTCGACGTCTCCCGCCAGAACCTCTCGCTGCTGGCCGGCGCCGGGGACCTGATCTCGACCACCGAGGATCTCCAGACGTTCTTCTCCGCGCTGATGGGCGGCAAGCTCCTGCCGGCCCCGCTGCTGGCCGAGATGCGCAAGCCGCACCCGAAGATGGGCTACGGCCTCGGGCTGTTCGTGCAGGACCTGGGCTCGAACTGCGGCACCGTCTACCAGCACAACGGCAGCCCCCCGCACGCCTACGGGGCGCTGATGTACAGCTCGCCCGACGGCAAGACGACCCTGACCGGCTCGGTGACCTGGGTGGACGAGGCCACCAGGGGCCCGGCAAAGAATTTCCAGAAGCTGCTGGACGGGCTCGTCAAGGAGGTGTTCTGCGACGGGCAGGCCGGATCGGCCGACGAGGAGGCCGAGCCGGCTCAGTAGACGGCGATGTCGCGCAGGCTGACGTCACGGTCGCGCAGGTGCAGGGCCATGGAGAGCATGGCCTCATCGGTGCCCGTCACGTCCAGGTGAGCCGCGATCTCGGCCAGCAGTTCGTCCATGGCTCCCGACTATCGACGGCCCGCTCGGTGCGGATCAAGGCTTCGCGGCCGGGACCCGTCTTTCGCCACGGAGGTTCCTCCTTTCGTACGGTCGCCGGCCGTACCGTCGTCGGAAGGCGGGACCGCCGCGAGGCTCCGGAACGGCGCCGCGGGAGGGCCGGAAACGGGGGGCGGCACTTCGAAGCCGGCTCTCCCGGATGACTCAGCGTCCGTTCCCGGGAATCGGCCGGTGCCATTGGGGGAGTTCCTGGACCGGGTCGGGTGTGGAGAGGGATTTCCACATCCGGAAGCCGGTGGTGGGGGTAAACCCCAGCAGTTGCTTCTGCATCACCGGGCTCAGCCATGACGCCTGGGGCACGAGCCCGACCAGCGTGTTCCGGGTCGCCACGAAGCCACCGAACCACGCGGCGGACTCGGCGACATCCCACCCCGATTTCACCAGGGTCGCCGCCCAGGCCGAGCCGGAACTCCCCTGAAGGACGCCGGAGCCGAGGTTCCACAGATGCTTGTGGTTCTTGACGAAGGCCAGGCCGCTCTGCCCGGCGACACCGACCGAGGCGGCCGCCGTGGAAATGCGTGCCGCCTGGGCGAACGTGGTGATGTCGAAGTTGAAGATGCTGTTTCCGGACAGCCCCTGGGCGGTCATCTGGGTGCCCATGACCGCCGGCCCGAACGCGACGAGCCAGGTCTTCTTGTATGACGCGAGCGTCGAGACGAAGCGCGTGTTGAACACGTCGTCGAAGTTCTTGAGCGACTTCGTCAGGGCGGGGCTGCGCGTGAGCGCGGGGCCGCTCCGCGTGGCGAGCTTGGCCAGCGGGCTCAGGATCCGGCTGATCCTCGGCAGGTTGTTGATGGCGAGCCCGAGGCTCCTGAAGGTGAGCATGATCCACCGGAGCAGCCCGACCGCCGTTCCGGCGGCTTTGATCGCCCGGTAGTAGGCGAACGCCGCGGACAGGCCGGCCGACACCCAGGAGAGCGCGATACCGGTGCCGATCGCGATGACGATGCTGCGGATCAGCTCGTACAGTCCCCTTTTGGTCTCGCGTGACGCGTCCACGCAGGCGTCGAGGATCTCCGCGACCTTCTCGCAGCTTTCGATGAGCTCCTCTCGTGCCTGCTCGTCGACGACATCGCCCCATTTCTTCCGGAACGCCTCCGCGGTCTGTCCTTGCCAGTCCCGGAGGACATGGGAGACATATGGATCGATGGCCTTGTGGAGCTGCCTCAGGTCCCGGGCGAGCTGCCGGTGTGCTTCCGCCATGCCTCTGAGGCGCTGTTCGTCGGAGTCGTCGCCCAGGCTCAGCAGCGCGTTCTTGAGCGTGACGACGAAGTCCAGCAGAGGCCGCGGGTCGAAGGTGTTCAGTTCGACCGGCCAATCGTGCTGGCGTGCTGCGCGTCGGCATAGTTGCGCTTGGAGGCCCGCAGCGCCGCGCCCGCCTCGGCGAGGGCCGTGGCCAGATCCTCGAGATACAGGCGGACCTCGTTGTAACGGCCGTCGTCGTGGCCCGCCTGCCCCGGGTGAGCACCGCCGTACGCGGCGGCCAGTTCGTCCGATCCGGGAACGAGACCGAAGCAGGTGGAGGTGGGGCTCGCGTTCTGCGCGAAGGCCGTCGCCATCCTCCGGACCGTTTCGGCCTCGTCGTCGCAGGCGGCCATGGCCCGGCGCAACCCTTCGGATATGTAGGCGGTTTCGTCACGGGGACTCCGTGCCGCCATGTGATCGCCTCCCTTCTCGTACCGTGTGATCAGTTCGGCCGAGGCGAGGCAGACACCCGCGAAAGACGCCCGCGAACCGGCGTCCGCGAACCGGTGCCTGCCTCGCCGGCCGTTCACGACGCGGTAGTCGCCTTCGAGTGCTGGCGGTCGATGTGGGAGCTCCGGGAGGTCTCCCACATCCGGACGTACACGATGAGGGAGATCAGCACGCACCCGGCGACGTACCAGAAGAACAAGGACTCGTTGCCGGCCTGCTTGAACCACAGGGCCACGTATTCGGCGGTGCCGCCGAAGAGCGCCACCGTGACCGCGTACGGCAGGCCGACCCCCAGCGCCCGGACGTGGGTGGGGAACATCTCCGCCTTCACCACGGCGTTGATCGAGGTGTATCCGGTCACGAAGAACAGGGCCGCCAGCATCAGGAAGAACGCGCCCACCGGGCTCTTGGTGCCGGACAGGAACGTGAGGATCGGCACGGTGAGCAGCGTCCCGCCGACGCCGAAGAACATCAGCAGCGCGCGGCGTCCGATTCGGTCGGACAGCGCCCCGGCGATCGGCTGCAGGCAGATGAAGACGAGCAGGGCCAGGAAGTTGATCCAGGAGACCGTCTCCTTCTCTATGCCCGCCGTGTTCACCATGAACTTCTGCATGTAGGTGGTGTAGGTGTAGAAGGCGACGGTCCCGCCGAGCGTCAGGCCGACGACGGTGAAGACCTCCTTCGGATACTTCATCAGGGTGCGGAGCGTGCCCTGCCCCTGTGTGGGCTCTCCGGCCTGATTCTGGTTGGTGAAGCTCTCCGACTCCTCCATGCCGCGGCGCAGCCACATGACCGCCAGCGCCCCGAGCGTGCCGATGCCGAAGGCGATGCGCCAGCCCCAGTCCTGCAACTGCTCGGCGGTGAGCACCTGCTGCAGGATGATCTGGATGGTGAGCGCGACCAGCTGTCCCGCGACGAGCGTGACGTACTGGAAGCTGGAGTAGAAGCCGCGCTTGCCCGGGGTGGCGACCTCGGACAGGTAGGTGGCGGAGGTGGAGTACTCCCCTCCGACGGACAGGCCCTGCAGCAGCCGGGCGGCCACGAGGAGCACCGGGGCGAGGATGCCGACGGAGGCGTGGCCGGGAGCCACCGTGATGATCAGTGATCCGGCCGCCATCATGAGGACCGAGAGCGTCAGCCCGTTGCGGCGGCCGTAGCGGTCGGCGTACCGGCCGAGCAGCCATCCGCCCAGCGGTCGCATGAGGAAGCCGACCGCGAAGATGGCGGCGGTGTTCAGCAGCTGCGCCGTCGAGTCCCCCTTGGGGAAGAAGACGGGCGCGAAGTAGATCGCGAAGGCGGCGTAGGTGTACCAGTCGTACCACTCGATGAGGTTGCCGACGGATCCTCTGAGGATGTTGGCGACGACCCGCCGCTCTCCCGACGACCGCTCCGACGGTCCAACCCTGCCGAGGTGAGGACCCGTATCCATCGTGCTCACAGTCCATCTCCTTCGTTGTGATCGGGGGGTTGCCGTGACCTTATGGACGGCGCCGCGATCGGGCGAGAGGGAGGGACGCAGATCTGAGCTACTGTTGAGCATTCGCTTTCCCCTGGAGATAAGACATGCGGGTCCTGCTCGTCGAGGACGACGACAGGTTCGCCGACGCGCTGATGACGGCTCTGCGGCGGCACGGTTACCAGGTCGAACGGGCCCGGTCGGGCGGTGAGGCGCTGGCCGCGGGCGCGGCGGAGGTGGTGCTCCTGGATCTCGGCCTGCCCGACATGGACGGCGTCGACGTGCTGCGCCAGGTCCGCGCGGACTCCCAGATCGGGATCATCGTCGTGACGGCGCGCGGGGAGGAGGCGCAGCGGGTTCGCGGTCTGCGCGCGGGCGCGGACGACTACATCGTCAAGCCGTTCGGGATCGCCGAGCTGGAGGCGCGCATCGAGGCGGTCATGCGGCGGGTCAGGAGCCATCGCCACGCGCCGGCCGAGTCCGCCTGCGTCGGCCCCCTGGAGGTGGATCACGTCCGCCGTTCGGTCTGCCGGGACGGTGTGGAGATCCCGCTGACGCGCAAGGAGTTCGACCTGCTGGCGACCCTGGTCCGGGCGGAGGGGGCGGTGGTCACCCGGGAGAGCCTCCTCGCGGAGGTGTGGCACACCACCTGGGGCGGCACCATGCGCTCCCTGGAGGTGCACGTCGCCAGCCTCCGCGCGAAGCTGAACGAGCCGGGGCTGATCGAAACCGTGCGGGGGATCGGCTACCGCATGCGGAAGTCCTGACAGTGCGCCGCCGCCTGCTGATCATCTACATGTCGCTGCTGGCTCTGTCGCTGGTCGCGCTCACGGTTCCGCTGGCGGCCAACGTGGCGGCCCGCTACACCCAGACCGCGTTCATCGAGCAGCAGGGTGACACCCTGCGGTTCGCCTCGCTGGCCGAGCCCGCGCTGAGCACGGGGCAGACCGAACGGCTGAGCGCCGAACTCACCCGCTATCACGAACTGTTCGGCATCGGCGCCGCGGTGGTGGACCGGGACGGGCGGGCGGTCACGGTCTCGCCGCGCGCCCTGTCCCTCACCGGCGCGCGGACCCGGAAGCTGATCGAGCGGGGGCTCTCCGCCGACCGTCCCGAGCTCGGGACCATCTGGCCGTGGCGGAACGAGCAGCTGGTGATCGTCGAGCCGGTGATCCGTGAGGGGGAGGTGGTGGGGGCGGCGGTCACCGCCGGACCCACCGATCGGCTACGCCGCCGGATCGCCGAGATCTGGGTGATGATCGCGCTCGGGTGCCTGGTCGCGCTCAGCCTGACCTGGCTGGCGGCCAGGCGTCTGGCGCGCTGGACGCTCCGCCCCGTGCACGAGCTCGACGCGGTCACGCACGACATCACCGAAGGACGGCTGGACGCCCGGGTCGCCCCCACCACCGGGCCGCCGGAACTGCGGCGCCTGGCGGTCTCCTTCAACGTGATGGCGGACACCGTGACCGACATGCTCGACCGGCAGCGGGCCTTCGTCGCCCAGGCCAGCCACCAGTTGCGCACCCCGCTCGGCGCGCTCCGGCTGCGGGTGGAGAACCTCACGGACCATCTGGACGAGAGCGGACGGCGCGAGCATGAGCTCACCCTCGAAGAGACCGACCGCCTCACCCGCACACTGGAGGGGCTCCTCGCGCTCGCCCGTGCGGAGAAGCACGAGAACGAGACGGCCGGGGCCGGTGTGGTCGCGGTCGACGCCGACGACATCGCCGACCGGCGGGTGGACGTCTGGCGTCCCCGGGCGGCGGAGCTCGGGGCGACGCTCCGCCGTACCGGCGCCGTCGGCAGGCATGTCCTGACGGTGCCCGAGACGCTTGACCAGCTGCTGGACGCTCTGATCGACAACTCGCTGAAGTTCGGGGCCGACGAGGTGACGGTGCACGTCGAGCGGGTGGGCGATCTCGCGGAGATCCACGTCGTCGACAACGGCCCGGGCCTTGCGGCAGAGGACCGGACGCGGGCACTGGAGCGGTTCTGGCGATCTCCCGCCCACCAGAACGTGGACGGCTCGGGACTCGGCCTGTCGGTCGTCGCGGTGCTGGTCGCGGCGTCCGGCGGCTTCGTCGACCTGCTCGCGCGGGAGCCGCGCGGCCTGGACGTCAGGGTACGGCTGCGCCTGGAGCCTCAGGACCGGGTGTCGCGGTAGTAGCGGACCGCCCCGGGGTGCAGGATGACCGGATCCGTCGAGAACGCGGCGCGCACGTTGAGCCTGCGAGCCTCCGGATGCGCCAGCTCCAGGGCCTCACGATGGGTGAACAGCAGCTCGGTCAGGTCGTGGGCGAGCGCGTCGTCCATGTCCTGCCGCACGATCAGGTAGTCGGGCACGCCGATCGTCCCGCTTTCCGGCAGGCCGTAGGTGGAGGCCGGGATGGTGCGCTCGCTGTAGAACTCGCCGTAGCGCCGCCTCATCGGGCTCGCGTAGGACCGCAGATCGACGAGGCGGATGAGCTTCTGGCCCGCGAGCTCGCTGATCGTCTTGGTGGGCAGCCCCCCGGAGAAGAAGAACGCGTCGATCGCTCCCGCGCGCAGCGCCTCCGCGGAGGTCCCCAGGTCCATGCTGCGAACCGTCAGATCCCGGTCCGGGTCGAGGCCCGTGACGCCCAGCAGCCGCTTCGCGATGACCTCCGTTCCCGACCCGGCCGCACCGCCGGAGATCACCCTGCCACGCAGATGGGCCGGCGATGTGATGCCCGAATTGGCCCGGACGACCAGATGAACATAGTTGTCGTACAGCCGGGCGAGCGCTCGCACCGGCTGGGGGCGGTCGAAGGGCGGCTCACCCCGTACGGCGAGTGCCGCCGAGTCGGCCAGGGTGAACGCGACGTCGGCCCGCCCGGAGGCGATCATCCGCAGGTTGTCCACCGACGCGCCGGTGGTGAGCACCTGCGGGCGGACACCGGGGAGTTCGGCGGAGATCGCCTTGGCGAGACCGGTGCCGTAGTCGAAGTAGACGCCCCCGCGCTGGCCTGTGGCGATCAGCAAGGGTGACGACCGGGGCGCGTCGGCGCCGCACGCGACCAGGACGGCCATCAGTGCGGACAGGACCGTCAATGCCCTGACCGCGGTCAGACGACACCGCATGCGCGTAAGCTCCCGTGACTGGTAGTGAAGCAGCCTACCGAGAGTGATCGACGGAGTCGACCGTCATGCGCCGGCGTTCAGCTCCTCCCGCGGAGATAGCCGAGCTGGGGAAGTTCGCGCTCGTAACGCCCCAGCAGCCGTCTGGCGAGCGTGACGGAGTCAATGAGCGGGTGGACGGCCAGGGCGAGCAGCGCGGCCCGCCGGGAACCGGTGGTGGCCGCCTCGATCACCGCGCGGTCGGTCGCTTTGATGCCGGTGACCAGGCTCCGGGCGTGGCTGGGGAGGGGCTCCGCGGCCAGCGGCCGTGCGCCGCCGGCGCCGACGGAGCAGGGCACCTCCACGACGGCGTCGTCGTCGAGGGCGGCGATGGAGCCGCGGTTGCGGACGTTGAGGATGAGCGTCGCGCGCTCGTCCAGCGTGATCGCGCGCATGAGGGCGAGGGCGACCTGCTCGTATCCGCCGGCATCCAGGTCGCGGGACTCGCGCTCTCCGGCGCCGGCCGCCTCGCGGTTCTCCGCCATGTAGGTGCTCTCCCGCGCGAGAAGGGCGCTGTTCCACAGGGCCAGCGCGGAACCGCCCGGGTGCGCGTAGAAGCGTCGCTGCTGCTCGGCGAGGAAGGCTCCCCGGGTCTGCCGCGCCGCTCGCGCGGCGGCCACCGTCTCGTCGTGGAAGTAGTAGTAGTGCAGATATTCGTTGGGGATCGCGCCGATCGCGCGCAGCCGTTCGGCGCCGAAGAGCCGGCCCTCCTCGAAGGAGACCAGCGCGGCGTCGTCGTGAAGCAGGCCGGGCAGCAGATCGCGGCCGTCCACGCGTACGGCGCACAGCCAGCCCAGGTGGTTGAGGCCCGCGTAGCCGAGCGAGACGGCCGCCGGGTCCACCCCGAGCACCCGCGCCACCCGGCGGCCGAGCCCGGCCGGGGTGTCGCAGATGCCGATGACCCGGTCGCCGAGGTGGCGGGACATCGCCTCGGTGACCATGCCGGCGGGGTTGGTGAAGTTGATGACCCAGGCGCCGGGGGCGAGCGCGGCCACCCTGCGGGCGATGTGGTCGGCGACCGGAACCGTGCGCAGGCCGTAGGCGATGCCGCCGGCGCCCACGGTCTCCTGGCCCAGCACGCCCTCCTCAAGGGCCACCCGCTCGTCGACGGCACGGCCCTCCAGCCCGCCGACGCGGATGGCGGAGAAGACGAAGTCGGCCCCGGTGAGGGCCTCGTCGAGGTCGGTGGTGACGCTCACCCCCGGGGCGTCCGGAACGCCCGCCGCCTGCTCGGCGAGGACCCGGGTGATCGTCGCCATCCGGGAGGCGTCCAGGTCGTGCAGGGTGACGTGGGTGACGCGGCCCTCACCCCGGTCGTCCAGCAGTGCCCGGTAGATCAGCGGGATCCGGAACCCTCCGCCGCCGAGAACGGTCAGCCTCATACGTCGATTCTCGCCGTCTTCTCGCGGTCTTCTCGCCGTCTTTTCGCCGTCAGGAGCCGAGCGCGTGCCCTGTCGTCGCGTCGATGTGGCCGGGGATCTCATCGTGGCGGTCGCCGACCGTCGGTGTCCCGGTGGGCTCGAACATGAGGATCGCGGCACCGGTGGGAGCGTACGGCCTGTGCTCCGTACCTCGGGGGACGGTGAACACCGCGCCCTGAGGGAGCCGGACCGTGCGCTCCCCGCCGGGCTCCCGCAGGGAGATGTGCAGTTCCCCGTCGAGCACCAGGAAGAACTCGTCGGTGTCGTCGTGGACGTGCCAGATGTGCTCGCCCTCGACCTTGGCGACGCGTACGTCGTAGTCGTTGACCCGCGTGACGATGCGGGGGCTCCACAGGGCGTCGAAGGAGGCCAGGGCTTCGCTGAGGGCGATGGGTTCGTTACTCATGGGTGAATTCTCACCCGTTGAGCCTGGCCGGTGTGAGTGCTAGAAATCGCACATGGCGAAAGAATCCTCGCATTCTGTTCAGGGGGCGGGCCCGCACCGGGTCGTCGTGATCGTGGACGAGAATTCCAACCCCTTCGAGCTCGGCTGCGCGACCGAGGTCTTCGGCCTGCGCAGACCCGAGATCGGGCGCGTTCTCTACGACTTCCGCCTCTGCTCTCCCGAGCCGCGCACGCTGATGCGGGACGGGTTCTTCACGCTCACGGGGGTCGCCGGCCTGGAGGCGGCCGAATCGGCGGACACCCTGATCGTTCCCAACCGTCCCGACGTGGAGGTGCCGCGCCGCCCGGCCGTACTCGACGCCGTACGGCGGGCGCACGCTCGCGGTGCCCGCCTGGTCGGCTTCTGCAGCGGTGCTTTCACCCTGGCCGAGGCCGGGGTCCTCGACGGGCGCCGCGCCACCGCGCACTGGCAGTGGGCGGACTCCTTCCGTGCCCGCTTCCCTTCCGTCCACCTCGAATCGGACGTGCTGTTCGTGGACGACGGTGACATCCTCACGGCCGCGGGGAGCGCGGCCGCGCTCGACCTCGGGTTGCACATCGTCCGCCGCGACCACGGCGCGGAGGTCGCCAACTCCGTGAGCCGGCGGCTCGTCTTCGCCGCGCACCGGGACGGCGGGCAGCGGCAGTTCGTGGAGCGGCCCGTGCCCGACGTGCCGGACGAGTCCTTGGCGCCCGTCCTGGCATGGGCTCAGGAGCGGCTGGACACCCCGCTCACGGTGTCCGACCTCGCGGCGCGCGCCACGGTCAGCCCGGCGACACTGCATCGCCGCTTCCGGGCACAACTGGGCACGACACCGCTGGCCTGGCTCACGGGTGAACGGCTCGCCCTGGCATGCCGGCTGATCGAGCGAGGCGAGTCGCGCTTCGAGACGGTCGCACGGCACAGCGGGCTGGGCACCGCCGCCAACCTGCGTGCGCTGATGCGCCGCGAGACCGGGCTCACTCCGTTGGCGTACCGGCGCCGGTTCGGCCCGGAGACAGGCCAGGAACCGGTCTCCCCGGGCCGCCCGGACGAGCGCACGATCCCGAGTCCTTGACCGATGCGGACCTGGTTGAGGTTCTTCATCGGCCTCAAGTGGTTAGGAAAGCCTTATGAGAGATGCCGACGTGGATGTGTTCCTGTCCGGGTTGATCTTCTTCGACCTGGTCTTCACCGGCCTGGAAGACGCGCCGAAGCCGGGGAGCGAGACCTGGACCAAGGGCATGGGATCGGGTCCCGGCGGCATCGCCAACTTCGCCGTCACCCTTGGCCGGCTCGGCTTACGCACCTGCCTGGGAGCCGCCTTCGGCGACGACTTCTACGGCCGGTACTGCTGGGACGTCCTCGAATCCGAGGGCGTCGACCTCTCCCCGTCGCGGCGCCTGGCGGGGTGGAGCACGCCGGTGACCGTGTCGCTGGCCTACCAGGACGACCGGGCCCTGGTGACCCACGGGACGGAACCGCCGGTAAGCCCCGCCGAGCTGATCGGGGAGCCGCCGCGAGCCCGCGCGTCGATCGTGCACCTCGAAGCCGGGCCTGCCCGGGGCAGCGGCCTGATCTTCGCGGACCTCGGCTGGGACCCGTCGCAGGAATGGTCGGCCGAGGTGCTGCACCGGCTCGCCGGATGCCACGCCTTCATGCCCAACGCCTACGAGGCCATGAGCTACACCCGCACCGACACCCCCGAAGCCGCGCTGTCGCGCCTGGCCGAGCTGGTGCCGCTGGCGGTCGTCACCTGCGGCGTCGACGGGGTGATCGCCGTCGACGCCACCACGGGGGAGACCGCCCGGGTCCGGGGGCTCGCCGTGGACGCGGTCGACCCGACCGGGGCAGGCGACGTGTTCGGGGCGAGCCTGGTCGCCGCCACGCTCGCCGGATGGCCGCTCGCCGAGCGGCTGCGGTTCGCCAACCTGTCGGCCGCGCTGTCGGTGCAGGGCGTCGGCGGATCGCTGTCGGCCCCCGGCTGGGCCGGAATCACCCGCTGGTGGCGCATGGTCAGCGATCCGGACCTCCGCCGCGACTACGCCTTCCTCTCCGAGATCATCCCTTTCGCCGATTCTTAGTGTTTCTCTGTGAGTTGCCGGGCGCGGTGTCCCCCGAGGGGAGATGGAGTGCCACAAAGTCGATCTGACCTCGATCTTTCTCGATCTTGATGTGGTCGGTTGAAGGTTTCGGCTGGAGGACGTTTCCTCGCAGTGGCCAGCGCGGGTGCCCGGCTGTCGCGTCGGGCGGGCGGGGTTCCGCGATCGCCCGGGCCGACCTATAGGGCCCGTAACGGATGGGGCCTATTTACCTATGCGCTGACGGATTCCCTGTCCGGGAATCGTGCGTAGCGTCTTGATCGATGACAGCGGAGACTCGGCGGCGAGTGGAGACATGAAGATGACTGCCTTTGAGGGACAGGTTGAGATCCGGGGCACCAAACTGGCCTACGACGACGCGGGCCAGGGTGCGCTGACCGTCTATGCCCACGGCATGATGCAGAGCCGGCGTAATGAGGACCGGCTGGGGCTGTTCGACTGGACGCCGCTGGTCGCCGCCGGGCGGCTGGTCCGCTATGACGCGCGCGGTCACGGGCTCTCCGGGGGCCGGCCGGACGAGGGCGACTACACCTGGGCGAACCTCGCCGGAGATCTGCTCGCGGTGGCAGACCACTTCGGCTCCGGGCTGCCGGTCAACGCGGTGGGCGCGTCCATGGGATGCGGCACGCTGCTCCATGCGGCGGTCACGGCGCCCGATCGCTTCAACAAGCTGGCGCTGGTGATCCCGCCCACGGCGTGGGAGACCCGGGCCGCGCAGGGTGCGACGTACCGCGGGGGCGCCGACCTGGTGGAGAGCAAGGGCAAGCAGGCGTTGCTTGAGCTCATGGGCGGTGCCGCCACCTCGGCGATCTTCGCTGACAGCTCACTGACCATGGATCTCGACGTCACCGAGGAACTCCTGCCTTCGGTGCTGCGCGGGGCGGGCTCCTCCAACCTTCCCGAGCCGGAGGCGATCGCCAAGCTGGAGCACCAGGTGCTGGTCCTGGCCTGGGACGCCGACCCGATCCACCCGCTGTCGACCGCGGAGCGCTTGGCCGGGCTGCTGCCCAATGCGGAACTGCACGTCGCCCGGACCAGGGAGGAGATCGCCACATGGGGGGATCGGATCGCCGCCTTCCTCTGATCCCACCCAATGTGCACAGACGAAAGCAGCGCCGGTTGTGGGGCGCGAACACGTCAGGCAGCCGGGCGGGGGAGGAACCGACACATGGCGGCTGACGGTCGACGTCTCCCGACCCGAGATCAACATGCAGTGGACGGATAGCGGGGACGTTCATGCGGATTCTCGCCCTCACTCCCACCCAGGTCGCACTCCCCTCGGACGCCTTCGCCCGGTTCATGAAGGCATGTGCCCTTCTGGACGGCAATGGACAGCGGGAGGCAAGCAGGAGGTTCAGCTTCTACGGGACATGGCGCTGAGTCGTCTGGGATCTAGCACCACGATGACGCCGGGCTCGATACGGATGGCGCCTGCCTCGGCGAGAACTCGCAGGGCGCGGTTGACCGTGACCCGCGACAGACCGATCTCCTCGCCGAGTCCTTGTTGCGCCCCTGGCAGCGTGATCCGGCTCCCTTGTTCACGCATGGACTCGGCGACCCAGCCTGCGATCTGGACGACCGGCCGCGGCGCGGCCCGGCGGACGTGGGCCCGCCGGTCACGGTTCACCTGCCCCGACAGATGGCGCAGTACGTGGTCGCGTAGCGTCGGCACTTCATCGATGAGACCTCGAAGGAGGCTTACCGGCAGGAAGCGAACCCGGCAGGCGGCCGAGGCGGTCCAGGTGGCCGTGTGCGCTCCGCCGTCCAGCACCGCGGCTTTGTCGATCACGCAGGGCCCCGTCACCGTCGCGAATCGAACCCTCGAGCCGTCACCAGTGTCGTAAGTGGCAGACAGGGTCCCCCCCTCAAGAATGACCAGATGCTGAGCCGGGTCACCGAAACGCGCGACAGTGGCGCCCGCGGGGACTTCCCGCGGCGGGCACTGCTCGGCGAGCCGCTCGAGGCGCGCATCCTCGAGCATGGAGAACAGAGGCACCGCCGCCAGTTTCCCCTTGTCCACATCTGGGAGAGTATCTCGCGATACAGACGCGCGGGCGAGGAGTCCGTACCGTTCCCCTCCATGATCTGCGTAGAACTGTCCTTCACCAACGACCGCGCGCGTCTGGCGGCGCGGCCCGCTCACCGGGAACGGTTGCGCGCGCTGCACGAGCAGGGTGCGCTGCTTCTGGCCGGCCCTTGGGAGGACGACTCGGGAGCATTGCTGGTCTTCACCGTTGACCGTGCGCGGGTGGATCGGATTATGGCCGAGGACCCGTACTACACCACGGCGGGTGTCGACGTCGTCTCGCTGCGCGTGTGGTGTCCCATTCTGAAGCCTGAACATGGTTGAAAAGAACTGATCTGGTGATATCCGCAGATCTTCTGGCAATGCCGGTGATTGTCATGGTGGCGGCCTTCGCTCAGGGAATCACGGGGTTTGGGTTCGCACTGGTCGCTGCGCCCCTGCTCGCGGTGGTCGCGGGCCCCAAGGAGTCGGTGGTGGCGCTGTGCCTGATCGCCCTGCCGATAAACGCCTGGTCGTCGCTACGTCACCGCCAGGTCGCCTGCCGCGGTGTCGCGGTCCGGATGGTGGCGGCTGCCGCGACAGCCGCGCCAGCCGGGGTGTGGTTGCTGTCGGTGCTGAGTGACCGGGTCTTGCAGGGGGTCGTTGGGGTCGTGGTCCTCTGCCTGACGGTGATGCTGATCAAGGGCA
Organism: Streptosporangium sp. NPDC000396; assembly: GCF_042898655.1. Classification (NCBI taxonomy): domain Bacteria; kingdom Bacillati; phylum Actinomycetota; class Actinomycetes; order Streptosporangiales; family Streptosporangiaceae; genus Streptosporangium; species Streptosporangium sp. NPDC000396. The sequence goes on along the minus strand of NZ_JBIAZA010000015.1, from coordinate 222,132 downwards.
TCAGGGTCAGCCGTCGTGGACGTCTCCTCGATCTGCTCGGCGGTGCCTGTGCAGGAATCCTGTCGACGAGCACGGGAACGAACGGGCCTCCGCTGGTGATCGCAATGCAGATGCGAGGCATTTCCGGGCCTCGACTGCGAGCGACTCTCGCGTGGGTGTTCTTCGCCAGCGGGCTCGTCAGCCTGGCCCTGCTCAACGCTGCCGGGTCGGTGAACACGGAGTCCCTGATCAGTGCCGGAATCGGCTGGCCGTTCGCCTTCGTTGGCCGTCAGACCGGTGAGCGAGTAGCTGGACTACTGGCCCCTCGTTGGGGCGAAGGTTTCGTGGCCATCCTGCTGTTCGCCAGTGCTGCCACCGCGATCGTCACTGCGATGAAGAGCTGACAGCGTGGGTCACGTCCAGCGGAGTGGTGTATGAGTTGATCTCCGCGTGATCCTGTTTCTGCAGGTTAAGTGGTAAGTGTCTGCCGAAGTGGGTTGTGCTGCGGTGTGTCGCCCACGATGACCCGCATCCGGGCCTTGGCGAGGATGTCCAGGCCCATGTAACGGCGAGCCCCGGTCCACTCGTCGGTCTGCTCGGCCAAAACCGCACCGACGAGCCGGACAATGGAACCACGATCGGGGAAGATCCCGACCACGTCGGTACGGCGGCGGATCCCCTTGTTCAACCGCTCTTGCGGGTTGTTGGACCAAACCTGCTTAAGAGGTTCGACTGTGCCGAACAATGGTGGGGTGGCCGAGGGGTGAGATTCCTCCCGGCCGCCCCGACCACTGGGCTGGCTGCGATCCCTTCGGCCCGCGGCGCCTACAGCCGGAAATCTCAGAGGTTCGGGTCGGTGTGGACGGCCTCGCCCTCGACGTACGTCGCGAGCACCCGGGTCGTGTGGATCTCCTCGGTGGGCAGGCCGTACGGGTCGCGGTCGAGCACCACCAGGTCGGCGAGCTTTCCGGTCTCGACGGTGCCGGTCTCGTGGTCTTGGTGGTTCAGGTAGGCGGTGCCGACGGTGTAGGCGGCCAGTGCGGCGGTGAGGTCGAGACGCTGCTCGGGGATGAAGACCTCCCGCGCGGGCTCGCCCGGGTGCTGGAACGCGCGGTTGACCGCGACGTGGATTCCCCACAGCGGGTCAGGGCTGCTGACCGGCCAGTCGCTGCCTGCGGCGAGAACGGCGCCGCTGCGCAGCAGGCTGCCGAAGGGGTACTGCCAGCCTGCCAGCCGCGGGCCGAGGAAGGGGATGGTGAGGTCGTCCATCTGGGGTTCGTGGGCGGCCCACAGCGGCTGCATGTTGGCGGTGACCTGCAACTGAGCGAACCGCGGGACGTCGTCGGGGTGCACGACCTGCAGGTGGGCGATGTGGTGCCGGTGGTCGCCGGGCCCGTTGGCCGCGAGCGCCTGGGCGAACGCGTCGAGCGCCTCGCGCGCCGCGCGGTCGCCGACGGCGTGCACGTGCACCTGGAAGCCTTCCGCGTCCAGGAGCGTCACGTATGAGCGCAGCGCCTGGGGGTCGACGAAGCTCAGGCCGCTGTTCTCGGTGGGGCACCCGCAGCCGTTGAGGTAGGGCTCGGTGAGGGCGGCGGTGAAGTTCTCCGCCACGCCGTCCTGCATGATCTTCACGCTGGTGGCGCGGAACCGGCCGACGCGGCAGCGCTCACGCCGCTCCACCAGCTCGGGCACCTGCTCGGCGCCGCGATCGCGGTCCCACCACAGGGCGCCGACCACGCGGGCGGTGAGCCGGCCGGACTGGGCGGCGGCGAGATAGGAGTCGAGAGGGTCGAAACCGCCGTGCGGGGAACCGACCATGGCGTCCTGCCAGGAGGTGACGCCGAGGGAGTGCATGCGCTGCTGCCCGGCGAGCAGGGCGCGCAGCCCGTCCTCGGCGGTCGGGGCCGGCAGGTGGCGGCCCACCAGGTCGGTCGCGCCCTCGTGCAGGGTGCCCTGCGGCGTGCCATCCGCCTCACGCTCGATGCGGCCGTCGGCCGGGTCGGGGGTCGAGGCGTCGATGCCGCACATCCGCAACGCACAGCTGTTCACCCACGCGCCGTGGCCGTCGGCGTTGACGAGGTAGACCGGGCGATCGGGCACGACGGCGTCGAGCAGGTCGCGGCTTGGGGTGCCACCGGGAAACCACTCCATGGACCAGCCCCCGCCGCTGATCCACTCCAGGTCGGGGTGCGCGTCGGCGTAGGCGCGGACTCGCGCCACCGCGTCCTCGGCGCCGGTGGCCTCGGACAGGTCACAGCTGATCAGGGTGAGCCCGGCGAAGGCCGGGTGCACGTGGGCGTCCTGGAATCCGGGAAGCAGCGCCCGGCCGCTCAGGTCGACGACCTCGGTGCGCGGACCGGCGAGATCGCGAACGTCGGCGTCGTGCCCGACCGCGATGATGCGCCCGTCGCGCACGGCCACGGCGGTGGCCCGTCGGCGGACGGCGTCGAGGGTGTACACCGGGCCGTTGCGGAATATCAGGTCGGCAGGGGCTGACATGGAGTTCCTTGGAAATCGTGGGGCGGCCGATGAGGCGGCGGGCCCCGGGTCATGGGGAGGGCGAAAAGCGAGCGGGTGAAACCGGCCGGCCCGAGTCACGGGGACGTGAATCGGGCAGGAGGAATCGACCGGTCCCGAACCGTGGGGGCGGGGGAAACCGGTCGGTCTTCAGCCGAACGGGAGAAACCGGCCCGGCCCGGGGTTACGGCAGCGGCCGGTTCTGCGCGGTGAACTCCCACGGCCGCACCCGCTCCAGAGCGGAGGCCACCCGGAAAACGGTCGCGTCGTCATAGGTGCGGCCGACGATCTGCACGCCCGTCGGCACCCCGCTCGTGGAACGGCCGGACGGCACGCTGAGCACCGGGCAGCGGCTGGCGATGTTGAAGACGGTGGTCAGGACGGCCTCCATGTAGTCGTCGAGCTCGACCCCGTTCACGGTGATCTTTGTGGTGGTGTAGTCGTCGTCGGCGCGGAAGGCCGGGATGGCGGTGGTCGGGCACAGCAGGACGTCGTAGCGGTCCAGCAGTGTCCCGATCTGGGCCTGGATCGCGGCCTCGTGCTCAAGCCCTTCGAGGAAGCTGCCCGTGCCGGCGGAGGCCAGGGCCCGTTCGGCGAACCTGTGCGCGTACGGCGTGAGCTGGTCGGGATACTCGGCGGCGATCGCGGCGACCGAGGGACCGAAGATCGCGCCGAAGTGGATCCAGGCCGTCTCCATGACGTCCTGGCGCCGCAGGCCGACCTCGACCTCCTCGACGATCGCCCCCGCCTCGCGCAGCGCCTCGGCCGCGGCCCGGGTGTTGGCCTCGACCTCGGGATCGATGGGCCAGTCTCCGAGGTTCACGGACAGCGCGACGCGCATGCCCTCGACGCTCTGCGGGTGCTCGGGGATGATCACATGGGGGCGCAGCGAGACGGCGTCGAGCGGGTGCGGTCCGGAGATGACGTTCTGCAGCAGCGCGCAGTCGGCGACGGTGCGGGCCATCGGGCCGTCATGGCAGTAGGTGTCGAGGTTGAACGGCGGCAGCGCCGGGACCCGGCCGTAGGGCGGCTTGAAGCCGACCGTGCCGGTGAAGGACGCCGGGATGCGGATGGAGCCGCCGATGTCGGAGCCGGTGGCCAGGGTGGCGGTGCCCGCGGCGAGCGCGGCGGCGGATCCGCCGGAGGACCCGCCGGGCGAGTAGTCGAGGTTCCACGGGTTGCGGGTGATGCCCCACAGCCGCGACTGGGTGAAACCGGCGCAGGAGAACTCCGGGGTCGTGGTGCGGGCGTGAATGATCCCCCCGGCGGCCAGGATGCGGTCGATGATGGGGTGGGTGACGCTGGAGATGGTGTCGGCGTAGGGGAGTGAGCCCTCGGAGTGGGTACGGCCGGCGATCGGCTGCTCTTCCTTCGCCGCCACGGCCAGGCCTTCCAGGGGGCGCGGCGGTTCGCCCTTGCCGGCGTAGCGGTCCTCGGCCTGGCGCGCCGCGGCCAGCGCCTCGTCGAACATGCGCTCCGTGAAGGCGTTGACGTGCGGCTCGACCGCCTCGGTTCGCTTGATCACCTCTGTCATCAGCTCGACGGGTGACAGCGTGCGGTCACGGAAGCGCCGGAGCGCCTCGGTGGCGGGAAGGTAGGCGAGGTCGGTCATCGGTATGTCACTTCCTGGCGTGCGTGAGCGATCGGAGCGAAGGCTGGGGTGTTCATGCGGGTGTGTCGGAGGCCGCCAGCGCGCGGCGATCCTCGGCGATCCGCGCGGGGTCCCACCCGGGGCGGGGAACGGAGTCGAGCAGCAGCCGGGTGTAGGCGTGCCGGGGCTCGGCCAGCACCTGTGCCGTGGGACCGGATTCGACGACGCGCCCGCGATTCAGGACGACCACGTCGTCGGTGATGTGCCGGATGACGGCGAGGTCGTGGCTGACGAAGAGGAAACCGACGCCGGCGTCGCGGCGGATGGCGGCGAGCAGGTCGAGGATCTGGGCCTGGATCGACACGTCCAGCGCGGCCACGGCCTCGTCGAGGATGAGCACGGTCGGCTCGGCGGCGAGCGCCCGGGCGATGGCGACGCGCTGGCGCTGGCCGCCGGACAGTTGCTTGGGCAGGGCCGAGGCCTCGCGCGTGCCGAGGCCGACCTGGTCCAGCAGTTCCTCCACCCGGCGTCGCCGGTCGGCGGCGCCGAGCGGGAAGTGCAGGCTCAGGACCTCTTCGATGCAGCCGCGGACGGTGATGCGGGGATCGAGCGAGAGATACGGGTCCTGGAAGACCATCTGGATCTCGCGGGCGCGGGAGAGCCGTTCGCGCCTGCCACGCGGGCGCCGGGCCCGCTCGTGGCCGCCGACGCGGATGCTGCCGGCGTCGGGGGTCTCAAGACCGACGATCATGCGTGCGGTGGTGGTCTTGCCGCAGCCGGACTCCCCGACGATGCCGAGGGAGGCTCCGGCCCGCAGGCTGAACGACACGTCGTCGACCGCCACGTTGTCGCCGAAGACCTTGCGCAGGCCCTCGACCTGCAGAGCGGTCTGCGCCGCCGGTGAGTTCACAGGAGGACCTCCTCGTCGGCGCGCAGGCACGCGGCGAGGCCGTCGCCGTACTCCCGCAAGGTGGGCGTCTGGGCGGAGCACTGAGGTTCGGCGAGAGGGCATCGAGCGGCGAACGCGCACCCCGACGGCGCCTCGGCCAGCGAGAGGGGCTGGCCCGGTATCGGCCGGGGCGGTGCGGCGCCGGGTTCCAGCCGGGGTGTCGAGGCGAGCAGACCGGCCGTGTACGGGTGGCGCGGGTTCTCGAAGAGCCGCGTGGCCGGCTGTGCCTCGACGATGCGCCCGGCGTACATGACGTAGATCCGGTCGCAGATCGCGGCGGCCAGTTCCAGGTCGTGGGTGACGAAGAGCAGTCCCGTGCCGCGCTCGGCCTGCAGGCGGGTGAGGATCGAGATCACCTCGGCCTGGGTGGTGACGTCCAGGGCGGTGGTCGGTTCGTCGGCCAGCAGCAGCTCCGGTTCCCCGGCCAGGGCTCCGGCGATGACGACGCGCTGGAGCATGCCGCCGGAGAACTGGTGCGGGTAACGGCGCAACGCGCCTCGCGGATCGCGGATGCCGACCGCCTCAAGGAGTTCCTCGGCGCGGGTTCCGGCGGCGGCGGACGGCACCCCGGCCGCCCGCAGGCCCTCGGTGAGGAAGTCCCCGATGCGGCGCATCGGGTTGAGCGAGGCCCGCGGGTCCTGGAAGATCATGGACACCTGGTGGGAGCGGAGCCGGCGCAGCTGCGCGCGGCTCGCCGTGAGCACGTTGGTCCCGGCGACGTTCACCTCCCCGTCCGCGCGGGAACGCTCGGGCAGCAGTCCGAGCACCGACCGGCAGGCGACCGACTTGCCGGAGCCGGACTCGCCGACGAGGCCGACGGTTTCGCCGCGGTCCACGCGCAGCGAGACGGAGTCGAGGATCGGGCGGGCGGCGTGCCCGTCGGGAAGGCGGATGCTCAGGTCTTTGATCTCCAAAATCGCCATGTCTACCGCTCCCGCTTCGCGACCCGGTCGGCGAATCCCTCGCCGACGACACTGAACGCCACGACGGCGACGACGATGCACGCGCCCGGCGCGAGCGCCGGCAGCAGGTCGCCCTGGAGCAGCGCCGACTGGCCTTCGTTGATCATCGCCCCCCAGTCCGCGGTCGGGGGTTGCACGCCGAATCCGAGGAAGGAAAGCGCCGCCAGGTCCATCAGCGCGTACCCGAAGTTGATCGCCGACTGGGCGAGCACGACCGGGGCGATGTTCGGCACCAGGTGGCGAAGGCAGATCGTCCAGCCCGACCAGCCCTGCACCCGGTACGCCTCGATGTACGGCCGGGCCTTCTCCTGCAGGGCGATGTTGCGCACAAGCCGGCCGACGTAGGGCGTGTACGCGATGACCATCGCGATCACCGGGGCCAGCAGGCCGGGGCCGAACGTGGCGACGAGCAGGATCGCCAGTAGCAGGCCCGGCAGGGCGAACACCATGTCCATGGACCTGGACAGCAGGGCGTCCGCCCAGCCGCCGCGCCAGGCGGCGGCCACCCCGACGACGATGCCGAGCAGGGTGGAGCAGCCGACGACGGCGAGCGGGCCGAGCAGACCGGTCCGCGCGCCGAACAGCAGCCGGGAGAGGATGTCACGCCCGGACTGGTCGACGCCGAGCGGATGGGCGGGTCCGGCCCCGGCGAGGGTGGCCGACAGATCGACCGCGTCGGGATCGTAGGGGGCCAGCAGCGGCGCGAGGAGTGCCACGACGACGAACACCCCCAGTACGGCGAGGGCCGCGAGAAACAGCGGGCCCTGGCCGAGGACGCGCATGCCGCGCATTCCGGGACGGCGCCGGAGCCCGGCGACCACCGCGGGAGAGGTCACGACGCACCTCGCTTCATCAGGGACAGGCGGGGGTCGATGAGCGGCTGGACGAGGTCGACGACGAGGTTGGCGAGGACGAACGCCGCGACCGTCAGCAGGGTGACGGCCTGGACCACGGGGAAGTCCTTCACGGTCACGGACTGCACCAGCAGCGAGCCGACGCCCGCGGCGCCGAAGGCCGTCTCGACGATCGACGTGGTCACCAGCAGGCCGGCGAACATGGTGCCGCCCACGGTGGCGATGGGGCCGAGCGCGTTGCGCAGCACGTGCTTGCGCACGAGCGTGCCCTCGGGCACACCCCGGGACCGGGCCACCTCGACGTGTTCCCGGGACAGCTCGTCGAGCATGGCCGACCGGGTGACGCGGGCGAGCAGACCGGCGAGGGTCACCGCCAGCGCGATCGCGGGCAGGGTGAGGTGGTGCAGCCGGTCGGTGAAGCCCTGGCCGCCGCCGAAGGCCGGGAACCAGCCGAGCTTGACCGAGAACAGGGAGATCAGCCCGATGGCGGCCACGAACGACGGGGTGGCCGTCGCGACTCCCGTCCCGAGCAGCACGAGCCGGTCGACGACGCCGGGGCGCAGCGCGGCCAGCACGCCGAGGAGGATTCCGCCCACGGTGATGAGCAGCGCGGCATAGCCGACGAGGAAGGCGGTCGTCGGCAGCCGTGCGACGATCAGGGAGCCGACGTCCTGCCGGAACTGCACGGACCGGCCGAAGTTCCCCGAGGCGACGTCGACGAGCCACTTGCCGTACTGGGTGAGGAACGGGTCGTCCAGGTGATACTGGGCCCGGATGGCGGCCATGGCCTCAGGAGTGGCCGGGCGTCCCTTGAGCAGGAACGTCGCGGGATCTCCCGGGGCCATGTGCACGGCGCTGAAGACCACGAACGAGGTGACCAGCAGGACCAGGACCAACCCCAGGAGACGACCGGCGACGAAGCGCCCCATCAGCCTGCCGATCCGATCGTGGCGGCCCACGGCCAGTACAGCTGGGTGATGCTGGTCGGCGCGCCGGTGATCCGCTGGTTGAGGAACATGGTGTGCGGCATCTCGTACAGCGGGATCCACGGCAGGTCGCGAACGGCGATCTCCTGCAGCTGGGCGGTGACGTCGGCGCGGGCGGCGGGGTCGGCGGTCTGGAGTGCCCGCTCGACGATGGCGTCGTACTCGGGGTTGGAGTAGCCGCCGTAGTTGGCGAACTCGCCGGTCAGCAGGTTCGCGTAGAACTCCAGCGGGTCAGGGGTGTTGTTGTACCAGTTGGTGATCATGAGGTCGAGGCCCTGGCGCGCGCCCGGGTCGGAGAACAGGGCCGAGTAGGCGTCCGGGGCGACGCTCTTCAGCTCGACGTCGAGGCCGATCTCCTTGCCCGCGGCCTGGACGGCGTTGGCGACGACGCTGATCTCCGGCCCCAGGGAGCTGGTCGCCATGACGACCTTCTTGCCCTTGGCGCCGGCCTCTCCGATGAGCTTCTTCGCCGCTTCCACGTCACGGGTCAGGGCGGGGAGCTTGGCGTAGTAGCCGGCTGTCTTGTCCGGGACGGTGGCCCACGCGCCGGTGGCGGCCGGTGCCTTGGCCGGGACGCCCGCACCACCGGCGGCGGCCTTGATGATGCCTTCGCGGTCGAGCGCCAGGGACAGTGCCTGACGCACCTTCAGATCGCCGAGGGTTCCCTTGAGGTTGGTGACGATGAGGGACGAGGCGGTGGTGTTGGGACCGAAGTAGAGCTTGCCGGCAGGATTCGATCGCAGCCGGGCGTAGGAGTTCGTCGGCAGCATGTAACCGCCGTCGACCGAGCCGGACAGCATGGCGTTGACGCGCGCGGCCGGGTCCTGGATGAAGACGACCTTGAGGGTGTCGGCCTTGGGCGTCAGGGCGGTGTCCCAGTAGCGGTCGTTCTTCTTCAGCGTGATCGAGTCGCCCTGGGACCACTGCTGCATCGAGAAGGGCCCGGTGCAGTTGACCCCGCCCTTCGGGCTGCCGTAGTCGCGCCCGGCCTTCTTCAGGAAAGCGGCGCTCTCAATGGTGCCGGGGGAGGCCGCGAGGAGCTGGTTGACCAGGGCGTTCGGCTTGGAGAGCCGGATGGTGACCTCCATCGGCCCGGTCTTGTCGATGGACTTCACGTCGCGGAAGGCCGTGGCCCAGTATGAGCCGATCTTGGAGTCCATGTGGCGCCGGAGGCTCGCGACGACGTCGGCGGCGGTCAGCGGTGTCCCGTCGTGGAAGCTCACGCCTTCGCGGATGGTGTAGACCCAGGTCCGCGGGTCGGGGTTGGCGAACTTCGTGGCGAGTCCCGGCTCGATCTTCATATCCGGCGTGATCCGCAGCAACTGCTCGCAGATGTTCGCGAGCACGGTGTTGGGCGGGTAGTCGTAGGCGTAGACGTAGTCGAGTGACTGCGGCTCGGCAAACAGCGACCAGGTGAGCGACGGTACCGGGCCTTTGGCCTGGGGTGTGTCCTTGGAGATCTCGTAGGCGGCGCCGGGACTCTTGCTTCCTTGGCCGGAACCGGAAGCGGAGCAGCCCGCGGCTGTGACGGCAAGAACGGTCAACAGGGCAGCGGATCGGAGCAAGTTCAGCAGACCCACCCCTTTCAAAAGTGTTAACGGGGCGTTTCCTTTTGGGCGAGTATCAGTGAAGGAACGTTCCCGCACAAGGGTTTGCGGGAACGATTTTCTGCAGGTCAAAGCCTCGTGACGACCGGGCCGTCACCATGGCAACATCGAGTCCATGAATGAATCACTGTGGCAAGGCGACCGCAGCCGCCCTGCCCAGCCCCGGGTGCGTCTGGTCGATGTGGCCCGCGAGGCGGGCCTGTCGAAAACCACCATCTCGGCGGCGCTGAACGGCACCGGCCGCCTGTCTCCCGCCGTGCGGGAGCGGGCGCGGGAGACCGCCCGCAGGCTCGGCTACCGCCCGAACGCCACCGCCCGGATGCTCCGGGCCGGGCACGCGAGGCTGATCGGCTACGCGGTTCGCGAATATGTCGAGGCCCCCTGGGCGTACACCGAGTTCGCCTACTACGCCCAGCTCACCAGCGCGGCCTGCACCACCGCGCTGGCCCACGGCTACGCCATCGTCATCCTGCCCACGCGCACCCCGCGCGACGCGTGGCTCGACCTCCCGCTCGACGCCGCCGTGGTCGCCGACCCGGTCGCGGACGACCCCCTGGTGGACGACTTCCTCGCGGCCGGCATCCCGGTGGTCTCCGACCGGCGGGTGAAGGGGCGCCCGGACGCCTTCTGGGTGGACAACGACCATGACGCGGCGACCCGCGAGGTCCTGGACCACCTCGCGGACGCGGGCGCCCGGCGCATCGGCCTGCTGACGGCCAGCTCCACCGCGCTGTTCTACGAGCAGGTCATGGAGGCCTACCTCCGCTGGTGCGCCGAGCACGACATGGCCCCTCATGTCACTCTCAACGAACGCCCCGGAAACGGTCCCGCCGTGGAGGCCGTCCAGCGGGCGCTCGGCGGCCCGGACCGGCCCGACGCGCTGATCACCCTCGTCGACGTGAGCCCGCCACTGCTGATCGACGCCGCCCGGCGGCTCGGGCTGTCGGTGCCCGAGGACCTTCTGCTCGTCTGCGTGACCGAGGATTCCGCGGCGGAGTTCTCCGACCCGCCCATCACCACCCTGAGCCTGCGGCCCCGAGCCATCGCCACGGCAGGCATCGAACTGCTGGTCAACGCCCTGGAAGGGGAAGACAGCCGGCCGTCCGGCCTTGTCGTGCCCACTCACCTCGAGATCCGCGCCTCCTCTCGGCGGTGTTCCCCCGTGCCTTCTTCCCGGCGGTGATCCGCTCCTAGCGGTCGGCGGTCTTTCGCGGCGCAGGGAAGCGCGGCCCTTCCGCCGTGTCAACCCGGCGGATCAGCCCGCGTTCTCCGGGCGGGCGGCGACGACGTGGGTGAGCAGATCCGTGAGCCGTTGCCTTTCGGAGGCTTCCAACGCGGCGAACCATTCCTGCTCCCGGAGGGTCTGCTCGGTGAAGGCCTCCCGGACCATCCGCTCGCCCTTGGCCGTCAGCGCCACGGCCACCGCGCGCTTGTCGTCCGGCACGGCCCTCCGCTCGACCAGGCCGTCGCGCTCCAGGGTGTTGACCGCGTTGGTCATCGCCGAGCGGGACATCGCGGAGATCTCCGCGAGCCGGACCGGCTGGGTGGGTCCGAGCAGCCAGAGCTTGAACATCAGCCGGAAGCCGGCGAGCGTCCACCCGCGTGGCCGGTGGATGCGCGTCTCCAGGTCGGTGACCAGCAGATAGGCGAGATGGAGCAGGTTGTAGGCGAGCGCGAAGGCCTCCGGATCGGCCGGTGGCGGCATCTCCGCCACCCGTTCCCGCGCGTACGCGGCGTATCGGAGGTCCGCTCTGTCCATGCCCCAAGGAAACCAGAGTCTTGTGTCCTCGCGGTCCGGGCGCCATATTGTTATGGCCATAACAATATTGGGAGGGATCGTGCGGATTACCATCGCGGGCGCCGGCATCGGCGGACTGGCCGCGGCGCTGAGCCTGCACGCCGCAGGATTCGACGACGTCGTCGTCCATGAGTCCACCCCGGAGATCCGCCCTCTCGGGGTGGGCATCAACCTGCTGCCGCACGCCGTGCGCGAGCTCACCGAGCTCGGCCTGGGGGACCGGCTGGCGGAGATCGGTGTGGCCACGGCCGAGCTGGCCTATTTCAACCGGTACGGCACGGCCATCTGGTCAGAACCCCGGGGACGTGACGCGGGATATCACTGGCCGCAATACTCGGTGCACCGTGGACACCTCCAGATGCTGCTCCTCTCGGCGGTCGTCGAGCGGCTCGGGGCGCGGGCCGTACGGACCGGGGAGCGCGTGACCGGGTTCACCCCGGAAAGCGTCCTGGTGAACGGCGCCGAGGCCACCGGATACGACCTGCTGATCGGTGCCGACGGCATTCACTCCGCGGTGCGGGCGCAGCTGTTCCCCGATGAAGGGCCGCCGCCGTGGAACGGGCTGGTGCTGTGGCGCGGGACGACCTACGGCCCGTCGTTCCTGACCGGGCGATCAATGATCATGGCCGGTGACGGGACGCAGAAGTTCGTGGCCTATCCGATCGCGCGCGACGGAGACCGGACGCTGATCAACTGGATCGCCGAGCGGCCGCTGGACGGCGACGCCCCGGACCGGGGGAACTGGAACCGGCCCGCCGACCTCGGGGAGATCGGCAGGCACTTCGCCGACTGGCGGTTCGACTGGCTGGACGTGCCGTCGATCATCGCCGGGGCCGAGGCGGCCTACGAATACCCGATGGTCGACCGGGAGCCGCTGCCGTACTGGAGTCAGGGGAAGGTCACCCTCCTCGGGGACGCCGCGCACGCGATGTATCCGATCGGCTCCAACGGCGCCTCGCAGGCCATCCTTGACGCCCGGGTGCTGGCCCACGCGCTGGCCACCGCCGACCTGGCCGCCTACGAGCAGGCCAGACGGCCCGCCACGACCGCCTTGCAGCTGTCCAACCGGCGGATGGGCCCGGAAGTCGTGATGAGGCTCGCCCACGAGCGCGCGCCGGACGGCTTCACCGACATCGAGCAGATCGTTCCGTACGAGGAGCGGGCCGCCATCGCCGCCGAGTACAAGCGCACGGCGGGCTTCGACCCGGTATCGCTCAACGAGCGCGAATCATGGAGCGTGCGATGAGCACCGGCACATCATTCACGGAACGCGGGACGAGTTCGGGCGTCCCCGCGGAACCGGCCATGAGACTGGAGCCGCTGGCATCGTTTCACGTGAAACTCAGCCCGATCCTGGACCTGGGCGACTCCCACTGGGGGCGTCGCCGGATCATCGACATCGCCGGGGGCTCGTTCGAGGGCCCCCGGCTGTCCGGAGACATCCTGCCCGGCGGGGCGGACTGGCAGGTGCTGCACGCCGACGGCATGGCCAGCATCGACACCCGCTACACCCTGCGCACCCACGACGGCGCGCACCTCTACATCTCCACCAGCGGAGTACGGCACGGCCCGCCGGAGGTGCTCGCCCGCCTGGCGGCCGGGGAGGTCGTGGACCCCTCGGCCTACTACTTCCGGCTGTTCTGCCGGTTCGAGACCGGCGACGAGCGCTACCTGTGGCTGAACCGCACTCTCGCCGTGGCCTCGGGAGCCCGTACGGCCGACGCCGTCCGCTACGACGCCTACGCCCTGACGTAGGAGCCCTGCCGCTCACTCCGATCGACGCGCGCGCCGGATCCCTGACCGGACCGGCGCAGTGCGGATCATTTCGCCATGGGCCGGTGATATCCGGAGGACTCATGACACCTATCCAGTAGACGGTGCAAGTCGCGCCGGGGCGCTGATAGGAGATGGAGCTTGAGTGATGAAGCGAACTTCACCCGCATGTTCCACGAGCATTACGAGTCGGTTCTGCGGTACGCGTGGCGGCGGGTCGGTCCCGCGGACGCCCCGGACATAGCCGCCGAGACATTCAAGATCGCCTGGGAGAAGTACGGCCGGTTTCCCCCCGATCGGCCGTTGCCCTGGCTGTACGTCACCGCTCGGAATCTCGCGTTGAACCTGATCAGAAGGGAGAAGCGCCGAGACGGGCTCGTCGACTGGCTGAGCGAGGACATGGCGTGTCACGGCGTCGAAGACGACCACGCCGGTGCCGTCGCCGCTCGCCACGTGGCGCTGGCCGCGCTGAACGGCCTCAGCGAGGACGACCGGGAACTGGTGCTCCTGGTGTGCTGGGAGGGACTCGACCTCCGCCAGGCCGCGGCGGTCGTCGGCTGTTCAAGGCCCGTGGCGACGATGCGACTGCACCGCGCACGCAAACGACTCCGGCACCTGTTCGCCGACGAACCGCAGCCCGCCGTCACCCGCAGTCCGTCCTATGGGAAGAGCGTCATATGAACAACGATCTCAAGCAGCTCAAGATCATGCTCGAAGCGCACGACCCGGCCAGGCAGGTGCGCGCGGACCCGTCGACGCTGTCCGCCACCCTGCAGAAGATCATCGACGACACCCCGCGATCGTCCCCGGCGGTCACCCGGCGGCAGCGGCGGTGGTCCCGGCCGCGGTGGCTCATCACCATTCCGGCCGTCGCCATCCTGGCGGGTGCGGCGCTCGCCGTGACGGTCGTCGTACGGCCCGGCGCCGTCGGCCCCGTCCACGTGGGGCCGGCCGAAGCGCTGGCGTTCACCAGGAACGGCGACTACATCGACGTCCGGATCATCGACCCGGACGCCGACCCCGAGCGCTACCGCAGGGAATTCGCCGCGCACGGCCTGAACGTCGACTTGAAGATGGAGCCCGCGTCACCGAGCCTCGTCGGCAGGATGATGCACGTGTCGATCGAGGGGGAAACGACCGTCATATCCAACGGAAGCCTCGCCTCGAAGGTCAAAGAGATCGACGACGAGTCCGACTGCGGCGACGTGCGGTGCAAGGCCGGGGTGAGCATTCCCGTCGATCTGAAAAAGCGTGTCGAGGTCATCTTCGGCCGGGCTCCCCGGCCCGGCGAACGGTATGAAATGGGGGGTGACCCGACCGCGCGCGGCGAGGTTCTCGAGGGAATGAGCCTGAAGAACAAAACGGTCGGCGAGGTCAAGCGCATGGCGCAGGAACGGCACGCCATGATCCAGGGTTATTACGGCGCCGACCCCGGGGATCAGCCCGGGGCGCCCCGAAGCTCCGGCTGGGATTACAGCGAGCATGTCCTGCGGCCGGAGAGCGTCCCCGACACCTGGTACGTGCACGAGGCGTGGGGCGGCCACGACAAGAACACGATAGAGCTGGTCGTGGCCTCCTGGCCTTCGCCGTTCTGACCGGCCCGATCTCGCAGTGAAGTGTGCCCAGCGGCCGGGTTCCGGTGGCGGCAAATAACGATCACTCGGGGGTCGCCGGCCGGTGCGTGGAGCGGTATCGGCCGGGAGGCATGCCGTGACACCGGGAGAAGGCCCGGGAGAAGGCGAACTCCGAGGCGTACCCGACGCTTCTGGCGATGACCGCCACCGGCTCACCGGTGGTGCGCAGCCGCTGGGCGGCCAGTCCCATCCTCCACCGTGTCAGGTAGGCGAGAGGGGCCTCGCCGACGAGGGCGGTGAACCGCCGGGCGAAGGCCGCACGCGACAACCCCGCGGTGAGGGCCAGCTCGTCGACCGTCCACGCTCGTCCGGGATCGCCGTGCAGATGCGAGATCGCCGTCGCGATCGGGGGATCGCGGAGTGCCGCCAGCCACGAGGCCCGCTGCTCCGCGTGGGAGTCCAGCCATTCGCGGACGATGTGGACGAACAATACGTCGACCAGCCGGTCGACCACGGTTCGCGCGCCCGGCCGCCCGCCGTCGAGCTCGGCGGCCAGCATCTCCAGGGTCGCGCTCAGGGCACCGTGTTCCCGGGACCGGTCGGCGGGCAGATGCAGCACCGGCGGCAGGACCGCCAGCACCGGATGCGCCACCGAATCCTCGTACGGATAGGCACCGCAGATCAGCCGGGTTCGCGGTCCGGCCCCGGCCAGCTCCACGTAGGCGCCCGGCATGCTCGCGCCGCTCGCTTTGAGGATGTCGTCGTAGGAGACGAGCGGGCCGGAGGGGTCGCTGGCCAGCGCGTGGCCTCCGCCCATCGGCAGCAGCACGATGTCACCGGCGACCAGCCGGAGCGGCTCGGCGTCCGGGCGGCGCAGCCAGCACTCTCCCCGGGTCACCGCGTGGAAGGCCGCGAAGGGAACCTGATCCAGCCTGAAGCCCCAGGGCGCGTCGGCCCGGAGGTGCGAGGTCAGCACGCCACCGATCTTGGCGGCGGCCAGCACGTCGGTGAGCACGTCCATGGAGGCAGCCTATTCACCTCGCCCCGCCGGGCCCGAGGACGAGCGGCCGGGTCCGAGGACGAGCGGCCGGGTCCGAGGACGAGCGGCCGGGTCCGAGGACGAGCGGCCGGGAAACCGGGAAAGACGAACGGGCAGGAAATGGAGATGAGCGGTCATGGAGCCGGGCCGGCGGCGCCCATAGCGTCGGCCATGTCGATATTCCTCCGCTGACTTGGGAAATCTCCATGAAGATCAATGACTCTGTCGTTCTCGTGACCGGTGCGAACCGTGGGATCGGCGCCCGGCTCGTCGATGAGCTCCTGCGTCGCGGAGCCGCCAAGGTGTACGCCGCCGCGCGGCGCCCGGAGTCACTCGGCGTTCACGACGATCGCGTCGTCCCGGTCGAGCTGGACATCACCGACGACGTTCAGATCGCCGCCGCCGCGAAGCTCGCCGGGGACGTGGACCTCCTGGTCAACAATGCCGGAGTGCTGGGGTTCGGCGGGATCCTGGACATCGGCCTGGACGTGCTCGAACGTGACCTGGCCGTCAACTATCTCGGCACGCTGAAGACCACCCGGGCCTTCGTCCCGGTGATCGAGGGCAACGGCGGCGGGGCCATCGTCAACGTGCTCACCATCATCGCGCTGGCGCCGATGCGGGCGATGGCGGGTTACTGCGCGTCCAAGGCCGCCGCCGACTCCATGACGCGGGCGCTGCGAGCCGAGGTGACCGGGCGGGGCATCGCCGTCCACGGCGTCTATCCGGCAGGGGTGGACACCGAGATGCTCGCCGGGGTGGTCGGCCCCAAGGCGGATCCCGCCGAGGTGGCCCGGCTGATTCTCGACGGGGTCGAGGCCGGAGCCGAGGACATCACTCCCGACCCGGTCTCCCAGGCCGCGTGGGCGACCTGGGCCGCCGAGCCCAAGGCGCTGGAGCGGCAGCTCGCGGAGGTGTGAGCGGACCCTGATCATTCTCGGGACACCTCGCCGGGCACTCGCCGAGACCGCTCGGCGAGGCAGCCCCGGTCCGCGGAAAGATCCGGGTGGTGTCCCACTCTCCACAGTGGTCAGGCCAGGGACGGCGTCGCGGTTGATGTCCGGTCAGTCACAACAATGGGGAATTTCCCCATGCGTAACTATCTGTCACTACGATTTCCGCCTGTGAACGACAGGCAACACCCCACCGGCACCGCTGTGTTCGTTGATCAGACGGGCAGACGCAGACAACTTCTGAAGATCACCGGGATCGTCGTCGGCACGTTGGTGCTCGTGTCGGTGGTCACCGTGGTCGGCGGGTTGTTCACCGGCACGCCGCTGTCGGTGGTCGGCTGGCCCGGCGACACTCCCTCGCGGCCGGTCCCCGCCACCACCACGACCAGACCCTCGAAGTCGGCGAAGCCCACTCCGACCGTGGAGGCCACCACGGTTCCCGCCCGGCAGAGCCCGGCGCCGGAGGCCCGCCGTACACCTCGGCCGACGACGTCCTCCTCGTTCCAGGTGTCGCCCTCGCCCGCGCGCCCGCGGAAGCCGAGCGCGTCGCCGACCAAGGCCCCTTCGGCCACCCCCGCGCCGTCGCAGAGGCCGACGGGGTCCGAGCCGTCCTCCGAGCCGACCTCCGAACTGACCCAGCCGCCGGGTCTGGGCAAGACCCCGCCCGGCCATGATCCGAACAAGAAGCCGGGGCCGAAGAATTGAGCCCGCAGGAAGTCCCCGGGACACGGGTGTGGCCGCCGGCTCCGGCGGCGGGGGAGACGGGACCCGGCACCGCAGGCACCGCCACCCTCACCGACCTGACGCTGCCCCTTCCCGAGCAGCCCGGGGGCGGAGAGAACCGCCCGGTCATCTGGCGTCGCCGGCGCCAGGCCGACCCGCGAGGGCACTGGTTCCTGGTCGCGGTCGGTCTCGTGCTGATGGCCGGGGCGCTGGTGCTCAACGGGTACGCCACCAACGTGGTGGGAGAGACGCACGCCGTCCCGGCCCCGGCCGACCCGCCCTCCGCCGAGCTCGACCGCGTACGGCGCGGCGGCCCGGTGCTCAACCTCACCGGTGACAAGCCGGACAGCGCCCGCCTCCCGGCCCGAACGGTGGCACTCACCTTCGACGACGGCCCGGACCCGCGCTGGACCCCCCAGCTGCTCGACGTGCTCGCCAGGCACGGAGCCAAGGCGACGTTCTTCACCGTCGGCACGCGGATCGCCGAGAACCCCGAGCTGACCCGGCGGATCATCGCCGAGGGGCACGAGATCGGCAACCACACCTACGCCCACGCCGATCTCTCCGCCGTGCCGGACTGGCGGCTACGGCTGGAGCTGTCACTGACCCAGAAGGCGCTGGCCGGCGTGGCGGGCGTGCACACGCGCCTGGTGCGCCCGCCGTACTCCTCCTCGCCGGCGGCCGTCACCGGTCCCCAACTGCGGGCGCTGCACACCATGGCGAAGGAGGGCTATCTCGTCGCGCTCACCGATCTGGACACCAAGGACTGGGCCAGGCCCGGCATCGAGCAGATCGTCCGAGGCGCTCTTCCCCGCGGGGGCAGAGGCGCGGTGATCATGATGCACGACTCCGGGGGCGACCGCGGTCAGACGGTCGCCGCGGTGGACCGGCTGCTCACCCAGCTCGCCGGCCAGAAGTATCGGGCGACGACGCTCACCTCCGCGCTCGGCATGCCCTCGGCGCACACTCCGGCCGGAGGGCTGGACCGCTTCGTCGGCACCGGGCTGAGCCTCGCCCAGCGTGGAGCGAGCGGCTTCACCGTGGTGATGTCATGGGTCCTGGCCGCCGCCGGAGTGCTCACCCTGCTGCGGCTCGTCTTCTTCCTCGTCCTGGCCTGGGTGCACGCCCAGCGCGTGCGGGGCGGTAAGAGGCGTGCCGGGCGCGCTCCGGCCTGGCCCGCGCCGCCCGCCGTCACCGTGATCGTCCCGGCCTACAACGAGGAAGCCGGAATCGAGGCCACCGTACGCTCGCTGGTGAACACCGACTACCCCGGTGCGCTGGAGGTGATCGTCGTGGACGACGGCTCCTCCGACGGCACCGCCGCCATCGCCGCCTCTCTCGGCCTGCCCGGGGTGCGGGTGATCCGCCAGGAGAACGGCGGCAAGCCCGCCGCGCTCAACACGGGCATCGCCCACGCCTCGCACGACATCCTGATCATGGTGGACGGCGACACCGTCTTCGAGCCCGCCACCATCGGGCACCTGGTCCGGCCGCTCGCCGATCCGGCCGTGGGCGCGGTCAGCGGCAACACCAAGGTCGGCAACCGGCGCGGCATGATCGGCCGCTGGCAGCACATCGAGTACGTCATCGGTTTCAACCTCGACCGCCGGGCCTTCGACCTGCTGGGCTGCATGCCCACCGTGCCGGGGGCGATCGGGGCCTTCCGGCGCTCGGCGCTCCAGGCGCTCGGTGGGGTCAGCATCGACACCCTGGCCGAGGACACCGACCTGACCATGGCGATGTGCCGGGACGGCTGGCGGGTGGTCTACGAGGAGAACGCGCTGGCCTGGACCGAGGCGCCCACCTCGCTCAGGCAGCTGTGGCGCCAGCGTTACCGGTGGTGCTACGGCACGCTGCAGGCGATGTGGAAGCATCGCCGCGCGATCGTGGAGCCGGGCCCGTTCGGCCGCCGCTGCCTGGGGTACCTGACGCTCTTCCAGGTGCTGCTGCCACTGCTCGCTCCCGTCGTGGACATCATGGCCGTCTACAGCGTGGCGGTGGGAGATCCGCTGCCGGTGGTGGCCGTCTGGGCGGGGTTCGTGCTGATCCAGGCGTTCACCGGCTGGTACGCGCTGCGGCTGGACCGCGAGCGGGCTTCGGTGCTGTGGGTCCTGCCGTTGCAGCAGTTCGTCTACCGGCAGCTGATGTATCTGGTGGTGATCCAGTCGGTGGCGACCGCCGTGCTCGGGGTGCGCCTGCGCTGGCAGACGATCCGCCGGGAGGGCACTTTCGCGGCTTGAGGCGGTCTTCCGGGGCCGTCCGGCTGAAGCAGGGGCCGACGCCATCCGTGTCGGCCCCGGCTTCACCGGGCGAAGCGCGCCGCCACCTGCTCTTCGGCGGACGCCCTTGAAGGGCCATCGGCCCTTACCTCGTCGGCCGCCGGGCACCCGTACCCGCGCCCGGGGCCGGATCCACGCCCGCACCCGTGCCCGCACCCGCACCCGTGCCCGTGCCCGTGCCCGCGTCCGCGCCCGTGCCCACGGTCGGGGCTGGAGCCGGAGCCGGGGCTGTCTCCGGTGAGAGCAGCCGGTCGGCGAGTACGGCCAGGCAGAGCGCCCAGCCGCTCCAGGCCAGGTAGCCGACGAAGTTGACCAGATCCGCGCCGGGCAGCTCCAGCGGCACCAGCAGCCCGGCCAGGATGGCCAGTGCCGCGCCGGTGCCCAGTGCCCTGAACCAGAGCGGCGGCGCGGGCAGGGCCGCCAGGAGCAGGAGGGTCCAGGCGGCGGTGAACAGGTAGCCGAGAGTTTCGCCGACTCCGGTGCCGAGATAGCCGTGCAGGACGGCGAAGACGGTCTCGGCCGTCGCCCGATCGCTCGCGTGGGCCAGCGCGGGCACCGCGAACGGCCAGCGGATCAGGCCGATGATCTGGACCAGCCCGGCCAGCACCCCGGCCTGCGTCGCCAGCGCGGCGACCGGCCGGTCCGGCAGGCGGCGGCCGAGCAGCACCGCGACCGGGATCAGCGAGCCGGCGCCGAGCGCCAGCAGCAGGAACCAGGCGGAGACGGCCGTCTGGTTGGCGGCGAACCTGGCCAGGATCATCGCGGGCGGTTCGGCGAGCACGTCCGGATAGCCGAAGACGGCGCCCAGGCCGATGAAGGCCGCGTTGGCCGCGATCACACCCAGGGCGAGGATCGATCTCATGGGACTCCTTAACTCTGAACGGTGTTTAATATTAAACACCGTTCAGAGTTCTTTGGGAAGACTAGAGTTTCCCCCGTGAAGAGAGGACCTCAGCGCTCGGTCGATCCGCGAGCCGTGCTGGATGCGGCGCTAGAGCTGGTCGACGGCGGAGGGCTGACCATGCGGGCGCTGGCCGCGCGGGTGGGCCTGACCCCCGGTGCGCTTTACACCTACTTCCCCGACCGGGCCGCCATCATGAACGCGCTGGCCGACCGGCTGCTCGCCGAGGCCGACCTGGGTGTGCTGGAGGACCGCGCCAGGCCGCCGCACCAGCGGATCGAAGACTTCGCGCTGACGCTGCGCGAGGTACTGCTGCGCCACCCGGCGGCGGTGCCCGTGATCCTCGGCGCCGCCTACAGCGGGCCGGTCGCGCTGCGGGTCGGTGAGAGCATGCTCGGCGTGCTGCCGGACCCGCGCGCCTGCTACGCCGTGATGGTCTACGTGCTGGGCGCCATCGCCCTGGAGGCGGCCGAGCTGGTGGACTCCGGGGGCAAGGACGGCAAGGACGGCAAGGACGGCAAGGACGGCAAGGACGGCAAGGAAAGCAAGGAAAGCAAGGACAGCAAGAGCGGCAAGGACGGCAAGAGCGCGGAGGCACGGGGGGCCCTCCCCTCCGAGGCCGAGCGGATCGCCGTGCGCAGGGCGGCTCTCGTCGTCGATCCCGAGGCCTTCCCCCGAACCCATGCCGCGGCCGACGCCATCGCCGCCTACATCTCGACCGACCAGTTCCGCTGGGGACTGCGCCGCCTCCTGGCGGGTCTGTAGCGGTCGCCGACGCGACACTGCGCGAAGCGGACGCGTCCCCCTGTCGCATTGCGTCGCGTGTACTTCGTGGCAGCCTCGTTTGCCCTCTGACAGGCACACGAGATTCGTGTTAGTGCGCCATCAGAGTGCTGTCAGCGGCGATGGCCATTGTCCGTGTGCAACGCCAGATGCACGAGGCCGCCGAATCCGCGACCTCGGCATCACGCCCGAAGAAAACGCGAAAGGGGAAATGAGATGTCGCACGAGACGCTGCCCGAACTGGTCGACGCCCGTATCAAGCAGGTGCGATCGAAGGCAGAGCAGGCCATGACCGCGGCAAGCCAAGCCTGCGAGCAGGCGGCTCTCAGGGGGGCTGAGGCCGAGCGCGGCGCTGCCCTCGCCAAGCAGGTTGACACCAAAGCGTTGGTCGAGCAGATGCGAGCCGGCGCGTTCGCGCAGGGGCAGGCGCTCGCCGATGACCTCACCGCCAAGGCGGATGCGATCAAGGCCTGGGCCGCCGGCGCCGGGTACTAGTGGGCCGTCCACCGGCGATCAGTGAGCAGGTGCGCGAGCGCATCCGCCTCATCGCCAAGACGGTCCCCGCCGAGTGGGGCATCACCGGGCACTCCACGTGGAGCCTGCGCACCCCGGCGGGCACCGCATCACCCGAGGGGTGGTGGCGGCGATCGCGCTGGCACCAGTGGAGATCCTCGGCCGCCGTGGACGTCGCCCGGACGGCCGTTGACCGCCTGCTGGATCCACAGGCCGACTGGCGCTGGTCGTGGTGCCAGATGGCCGGAGGGGTAGGCCTTGTCGTGATCTCCTACGTGGTCGGCTGGTAGTCGTAATATGCCAGGAACATGTCCACGCCGGTGTTGATGAGGGCGTCGGTCGTCGCCGGGGGCAGGGTTACGCCGTAGGCGCTGTGGATCAGGTGCGGGTACAGCACGAGGGCGTAGAACTGGATGATGGCGAGGTCGACGTCGGGTATCTCCAGTCGGCCTTCGGCGTTGAGCTTGCGGAACGTGTCGCTCAGTGCGGGCTTGGCGCGGTCGGGCCCGTGAAGCTGCCAGGCTCGGCCCAGTTCGGGGAAGCGGCGGACCTCGTTCACCACCAGGTGGCGTAGCGAGAGCACGTCCGGTTGGATCATGCCCTTCACCCAGGATCGTGCGGTCCAGGCCAGGGCGGTGCGCAGGTCGTCTGTGCTGCTGAGCCGTGTGGTGGTGCCCTCGACCGCCGCGCCGAGCGCGTCTTCGAGCGCGTCCCCGATGACCTCCAGGAACAGTGTTTCCTTGTTGCCGAAGTGGTTGTAAACCGTCACCTTGGACACGCCGGCCTCGGCGGCGATCGTGTCCATGCCGACGGTGAAGCCGTCGCGCACGAAGGCCGCCCGTGCGGCCCGAATGATCGCCAGCCGCTTGCGGGCGGCCCGCTCGCCTGTCGGCACCCGTGATTCCATGCTGCCCCTCCCGGTCGATGTCAGCCTAGCAAATCACTGAACTGCACAGTTGAGTTCATGTGTACAGGTCTGTACAGTTCGACTTGCGGCGATGCCCGATCTGGGCAGAGAGTCGCATTTCCACTGTTCAACGGCCCTCGTAGCGCGGGGCCGCTGCCGACCATCCTCGATTCGGCTCGAGGAAGGAGGGGACCATGACTGAAACCGACACCGGTCTCCACGGCATCGACGTCACAGCACTCGTCGGGGCCGCAGAGCCGCCTTCCCCGGTTGGTTTCACCCGGTCGTCATCACGCGCTTCGTCCTGACGACCACAGGATCCCCGCTCACGCTTCCTGCGGGTGCCGCCCGGCCCGCACCATCAACAAGCCGTTCGGCCCGGTATCACGATGAGCCCGATCCGAACGGCTCCAGGTGAAACTGGAAGGTCATTTTGATGCGAATTATTCTGCTTGGTCCTGTTGAGGCTTTTGCCGACGACGCCACACCGATGGAGATCAGCGGTGTCCGGCTGCGGATGTTGCTGGCCAGGCTCGCCCTTGAGGCGGGTCGTCCGGTCTCCGCCGACTCGCTGATCGATGACCTGTGGGGCGAGGAAGCGCCGTCGGGAGCCACCAGTGCGTTGCAGGGGTTGGTGTCCCGGCTGCGCAAGGCGCTGGCCGGGGCGGCGACGTTGGACCTGGTGGCGGGGGGCTACCGGCTGTCGGTGCGCGCCGAGGATGTGGACGTGCATCGGTTCGAGGAACTGGCCGGGCAGGGGCGGCGCGAGCTGGCGGCGGGCCGGCCCAAGGAGGCGGCTGCGATGCTGGGCGCCGCGTTGGGGCTGTGGCGGGGCGCGGCACTGGCCGACGTATTGGAGGCACCGTTCGCCCGCCCGACCGCCACGAAGCTGGACAACGTGCGGGCCGCGGCCGCCGAGGACCGCTTCGAGGCGGAACTGCGGCTGGGCCGGCACGCCGAGGTGCTGGCCGACCTGAGTACGGCCGGCGCCGCACATCCGCTGAGCGAGCGGCTGGCCGAGCTGCGGATGCGGGCGCTGGCGGCGGCCGGACGTCAGTCCGACGCGCTGGCGGTGTACGAGGAGATCCGCGGCAGGCTGGGCGAGGAGCTGGGGGTCGACCCCTCGGCCGAGTTGCAGCAGGTTCACCTGGCGCTGCTGCGCGGGGAACTGGAACGGTCCTCTCCACAGGCCGAGCAGGCCGCGCCGAGCCGGCTGCCGGCGCGGCTGACCAGTTTCGTCGGCCGCGAATCCGAGCTGGACCAGCTCGCCGAGCTGATGGCCGCTTCTCGGCTGGTCACCATCGTGGGACCGGGCGGCGCGGGTAAGACCAGGCTGTCGTTGGAGGCGGCGATCCGGGATCGGGCTTACCCGCGGGGCCGGGTGTGGCTCGTGCCACTGGCCGGAGTGAGTGCACCGGACCAGCTGGCCGACGCGGTACTCGGGGCGCTCAGCGCCAGCGACGGTCGTCTGTATGACGGCAGTCAGCAGGCCGCACCGGTGGATCGGATGGCCGAACTGCTCGACGTCGGTGATGCGGTGCTGCTGCTGGACAACTGCGAGCATCTGGTCGAGGCGGCCGCAGAGCTGGCCGATCAGCTGCTGGAGCGGCTGCCGCAGCTGAGGATCCTGGCCACCAGCAGGGAACCGCTGGCGATCACCGGGGAGGCGTTGTGCCATCTCGGCCCGCTCGAGGTGCCCCAAGGATCACCGGATCCCACCGAGGCGGCCGAGGCGGCCGCGGTGCGACTGTTCGTCGACCGGGCCGCCGGTGTCCGGCCGGGCTTCGCGCTCGACGACTCCACGGTGGACGCCGTGGTGGAGATCTGCTGGCGGCTGGACGGGATGCCGCTGGCCCTGGAACTGGCCGCGGCCCGGCTTCGCTCGATGAGCGTGGAGCAGATCGCGCGGCGGCTGGACGACCGGTTCCGGCTGCTGACCTCGGGCAGCAGGATCGCGCTGCCGCGCCAGCGCACACTGCTGGCGGTGGTGGAGTGGAGCTGGGACCTGCTGGACGAGCCCGAGCGGGTGCTGGCGCGCCGGTTGTCGGCCTTCCCCGGCGGGGCGACGCTGGCCGCGCTGGAGGCGGTCTGCGCGGACGGGTCGCTGCCGGCCGAGGACGTGTTGTATGTGCTCGGCTCCCTGGTCGAGAAGTCCATCGTCCAGCAGGCCGATGACCGGTATCGGATGCTGGAGACGATCCGCGCGTACGCGGCCTCCCGGCTCGCCGCGTCCGGGGACGACGTCTCCACGGGGTTCGCGGACTACTTCCTCGCGTTGGCCGAGGAGCACGAACCGCTGCTGCGCACTCGTGCGCAGTTGGAGGCGATCGCGCTGTTCGACGCCGAGCACGACAACATGGTCTTCGCGCTGCGGGCGGTCCTGAACGCCGGGGACGCGCTCAGGGCGTCCCGGTTCGCCAGGGCGATGTTCTGGTACTGGGGCATCAGAGGGATGAGCACCCAGTTCCAGACATACCTGACCGAGGTGCTCGCGTTCGGCGATGCTCTGCCCGACCAGGCCCGCGCCGCCTTCCGCGTGGTGCGACTCGCCGCGGCCAAGTCGGCCTCCCCGGCCGAACCCGCGGACGTCGACCCCGCGGGAGCGATGGAGTTCCATCCTGCGCTGCCGTTGCTGCGCATGTCGCAGCTGGCGGGCAACCTTGAGGAAGGGCCGCTCCAGCAGGCGTTGAACTCGCCCGACCCTTGGGTGCGGGCCAGCGCGCACTGGGCGCAGGACTTCGTTCTCACCGAACAGGGCGACCTGCAGACCGGCGTCCACTCACGGCGGGAGGCGTTGCGCGGATTCGAGGAGGTGGGCGACCGCTGGGGGCTGGTGATGAGCCTGCTCCCCCTCGGCCGGGATCATTCCCTGCGAGGTGAGTACGGCCAAGCCATCGCCGCCTTCGAGCGGGCGGTCGCGATCGCCTCCGAGCTCGGCACCGAGGAGCACCTGTATTACACCAAGGCCGCCCTCGCGGCGGTGCGGAGGCGCAGCGGCGACTTTGACGGAGCTCTGCGGGACATCCTGGCCGCACAACGCCAGGCCAGGGAGCGGGGCCACCGGCGCCTGGAGACCGACATGCTGGGCTACCTCTCCGGCGTGCACCGCTGCTCCGGCGACATCGAGCAGGCCGACCAGGTCCTGGATCGGATGGAAGCACTCGTCCACCGCCTGCCGTACCCCGAGGAGATGGCCAGGGACCTGGTCTCGGGCTACCGGATGGCCAACCGGCTCGCGGAGGGAGCGCCCGAGCAGGCACGGGAGCTCCTGCCCCGGGCCGTGCGCGGCTTGTTCGCCTACGGCAACGCCAACGGCGTGGCCTGGGCCGCGGAACTGCTGGCCAGGCTGCTCGAGCTGGAGGAGGACCCGGTCGGCGCCGCCCACGCGCTGGGGATGAGCCATGTGATCCGCGGGGCGTTCTACCACGGCGACCCGGACCTGCGTGAGCTCGCCGCCAGGCTCACCGAGCGACTCGGCGAGGACGGCTATCGCGAGGCCTATCGCCGGGGCGCGGAGCTGCCGAGGCAGGACGCGCTGAACCGGCTGGCCGAGATATCCGGCCAGCCGGTGGGCTCGTGAGCGCGACTCAGGCCGCGTTCTTGGGTGAAGCGAGGCTCCGCCGCGTTCTCTCGGGGCGTGTGCCTCAGGCCGCGTTCTTGCGGTAGGCGCGCATGGCCAGCGGGAAGAACACCGCGACCACGCCGACCATCCAGGCCAGGCTGCCGAGCAGCGGTCCGGCGACCGGACCGCCGTTCAGCAGGCCGCGCACCGTGTCGGCCATCAGGCTGACGGGGTTGATCTCGGACCAGACCTGCAGCCAGCCCGGCATGGTCTGGGAGGGGACGAACACGTTGCTGGCGAAGGTGAGCGGGAGGACCAGGATCGTCATCAGGCCCTGGACCGAGCCGGGCGTCTTGACCAGCATGCCGACGTAGACCGACATCCAGGAGAAGCTGAGCGCGAAGCCGACCAGCAGCGCGAGCGCGGCCAGGGCGGCCACCGGACCGGTTCCGATCCGGTAGCCCATGACCGTCGCGAGCGTCACCAGCACCGCCAGGCTGACGACATAGCGGACGAAGTCTGCCAGTACGGCGCCGACCAGCGGCGCGGACCGGGCGATCGGCATGCTGCGGAACCGGTCGAACACGCCCGTGCTCGCATCGGCGTTCAGGGAGACGCCGATGCCGATGCTGGCCTGGAAGACCGTCATCACCATGATCCCCGGCGTGACCATCTGCAAGTAGCCGTCGACGTCCCCGCCGGCGATGGCGCCTCCGAACAGATAGACGAACATCAGCAGGAACACGACCGGAGTCAGGATGACGTCCGTGAGCTGAGCCGGAGACTTGCCGATCTTGATGATGCCGCGCCGGGCCAGGGCCAGCCCGTGCCGGAAGGCCTTGGCCGGGCCGACGCGTAGCGGGGACGGCTGCCTGTGGGTGGTGGTCGGGACAGTACGGGGGATGGTGGTGGTGCTCATGCCACGTTCCTCTCGGCAACGATGTCCTGCTTGGCCTGTGCGGCGGGCCGTCCGGTCAGCGCCAGGAAGACCTCATCCAGGCTGGGCAGGCGCAAGCCCAGTTCATCGGCGGCGATACCGGCCCCGTCCAGCCTTCGCACCAGCGCGGACACCAGCATCGGGTCGGCGGCCGGTACGGTCAGCAGGCCGGTGTTCACATCACGGGCCGGGGTGAGGCCGGTCAGCTCGAACAGGATCCGGCCCACCTCGTCCAGATCGGCGGGAAGGGTCGGGCGTACGTGCAGGATCTGGCCGCCGACTCTCCGCTTCAACTCTCCGGGCCTGCCTTCGGCGACCACGCGGCCGTGGTCGATCACTGTGATCCGGTCGGCCAGTTGGTCGGCCTCCTCCAGGTACTGCGTGGTGAGCAGGACCGTGGAGCCGTCGGCCACCAGCCGCCGGACCACCTCCCACATCTCGTTGCGGGTATGCGGGTCGAGCCCGGTGGTCGGTTCGTCCAGATACAGCACCTGCGGCCTGCCGACCAGGCTGGCGGCCAGGTCGAGCCTGCGGCGCATGCCCCCGGAGAAGGTGCTGATCGGGCGCGTGGCGGCGTCGGTGAGCTCGAACCGCTCCAGCAGTTCGGCGGCTCGCGCCTTGGCGTCCCGCTTCGACAGGTCGAGCAGACGGCCCAGCAGCAC
The DNA here is from genome assembly GCF_042898655.1 of Streptosporangium sp. NPDC000396. Taxonomy (NCBI): domain Bacteria; kingdom Bacillati; phylum Actinomycetota; class Actinomycetes; order Streptosporangiales; family Streptosporangiaceae; genus Streptosporangium; species Streptosporangium sp. NPDC000396. The sequence goes on along the minus strand of NZ_JBIAZA010000015.1, from coordinate 194,283 downwards.
CAGGTTCTCGGTGCCGGACAGGGTCTCGTCCACCGAGGCGTACTGTCCGGTGATCCCGATCAGGCCGCGGACCCGCACCGGGTCCCTCACCACGTCATGGCCCCCCACCGTGGCCCGGCCCCCGTCGGGCCGCAGCAGGGTCGCCAGGATCCGCACGGTGGTGGTCTTGCCCGCGCCGTTCGGGCCGAGCACACCGACCACCTTGCCCGCAGGCACCTCCAGGTCGACGCCGTTCAGCGCGACCATGTCCCCGTACCGCTTGACCAGCCCCTCGGCCCGGATCGCGTACGACACCGTGTTCCTCCCGCCCTCGCCGTTCTCGATGACGACAACGATGCCGACCACCGCTAACAGCACGCAGATCGCACGCTGACAGTGCCTCACAACGGCTGTCAGCCCGGATCAGCGGCGATCATCCGTGGAGGTCCGATGCTCGGGTCGGAACCACCGCTCGCTCGGCTCTGCGTTGACAAAACTAATACGGTCGTCCATATTGAATTCATGGCAAGAGCTTCCAACAAAGAGCAGATCCTTCGCGAAGGACTCGAAGTAGTACGAAAGCGAGGGTTCAACGCGGCCGGGGTCCGTGACATCACCGCCGCCGCGGGGGTGCCGCAGGGATCCTTCTCCAACCACTTCGCCTCGAAGGAGGCGTTCGGACTGGAGATCCTCGACCGCTACTTCACGGACGTGGGCTCCGTGATCGACGCGACGCTGCGCAACGGCGAACTGCCGCCGCTGGACCGGCTGCGGGCATACTTCGACGCCATCGGCGACCGCTTCGAGGGGCGTGGCTGGCACGACGGATGCCTGATCGGCAACCTGAGCCTGGAGACGGTCGAGCAGAGCGATGCCCTGCGCACGCGCCTCGCGGAGGTCTTCGCCCAGTGGCGCAAGCCGTTCGCCGACTGCCTCGACGAGGCCGCCGCGGCCGGGCAGATCCGCCTCGTCCTGCCCTCGCTCGACCTCGCCGACTTCCTGCTCGCCTCATGGCAGGGCGCGATCCTGCGAATGAAGATCGAGCGCAGCGCGGAACCGCTGGAGCGGTGCAAGACGGTCATCTTCTCGACCGTCCTGGCCTGAGACCCGGACCCGCATCCCCCGGGGCAGCCCTGCCCCTCCGAACAACCTGAGGAGATCCCCGCCATGACGCACACCGACGTCCAGCCGTCCCCCGCGATTTCGGCCTCGGACCCGCACCCGCGTAAGCGGATCGCCGTGTCCGGCACGGAGATGAGCTACGTCGACACCGGCACCGGAGACCCGATCGTCTTCCTGCACGGCAACCCCACCTCGTCCTACCTGTGGCGCAACGTCATCCCGCACGTCGCCGACCTCGGCCGCTGTCTCGCCCCCGACCTCGTGGGGATGGGCGCCTCGGGTGCGGCGCCGGACGGGGCCTACCGGTTCGCCGACCACGCGCGCCGCCTCGACGAGTGGTTCGACGCCCTGGACCTCGACCGCGACGTCACCCTCGTCCTGCACGACTGGGGCTCGGCCCTCGGTTTCCACTGGGCCGAGCGGCACCGCGAGCGGGTCAAGGCGATCGCCTACATGGAGGCCATCGTCCAGCCCCGGCGCTGGACCGACTTCCCTCCCGGCAGGGACACGCTCTTCCGCGCGATGCGCTCTCCCGAAGGGGAACGGCTCATCCTGGAGGAGAACTTCTTCATCGAGACCGTCCTGCCCAAGAGCGTGCTCCGCCCGCTGAGCGACGCCGAGATGGACGTCTACCGGGCCCCGTTCCCCACCCGCGAGTCCCGGATGCCGACCCTGCTGTTCCCCCGTGAGCTACCGATCGACGGCACCCCCGAGGACGTCGCCGAGATCGTCGAGACCTACGGGCAGTGGCTCGCCGGAAGCCCGCTGCCCAAGCTCCTCATCTCCGCCGAACCCGGCGCCCTGCTGGTGGGCCGCGCCCTGGAGTTCGCGCGCACCTGGCCCAACCAGCACGAGGTCACCGTGGCAGGCAGCCACTACATCCAGGAGGACTCACCGCACGAGATCGGCGCGGCCCTGCGCGACTTCGTGCTCGGCCTTTGAACCGGCCTGTGAGGCCGGCCGGTCAGGAACCCGGCGCGGTCCGGTGGTCGACCAGCATGGCGATCCACACGGTCAGCAGGCAGGCGAGGGTGGTCATCGGCGCGATGCCGAGGCGGTCGGGATCGGGTGAGAGCGCCGAGAGCCCGAGCGACACCGCGATCGCGCCGACGAGTAGAACCGTCCAGCCGTGCAGGATACGGCGGGCTCGCGACTTGGCGCGGCCGGCCTCCTGGATCGGCGTCACAAGCGCGAGCGTGGCGACCCCGGCGGCGCCGACCTCGGGTTGACCGAGAACGACGCCGAGCACCAGGATCACCAGGCCGGCTCCGAGCGTCCCGGCGCAGACCCGTGCCGCTTGGAGGGCGTCCCGGCGCAGCAGCAGCCGGTGGTAGGAATCGCGGGACAGCCGGAGCGTCAGCAGCGCGTCGGCCACCCAGAGCATCCAGAACCCCACCAAGATCACCAGGAAGAGAAGGAACCGGAAGGCGAGCGGAAGCCGCACCCTCCGCTTTCCGAACCCCTTGAGCCCCCGGAACAGCACCCGGTAGATCGGGTTGCGGTGCTTGAGCGCCTCCACGAGCAGCTCACCGGCCTGATCCATGTTCGGTTCGAGCCGGAGCGTCTCGCGAAAGGCCTGTACGGCGGTCGCGGGGTCGCCGGTGGCCAGCGCGGCGTAGCCGTACGCCAGGTGGGCGAGCGGTTCCTCGGGGCCGAGCCGTACGGCCTGCGCGGCGTTGACCAGCGCGTCGGGGGCTCCGGCGATCTCCGACAGGGCGAGGGAGAGCAGGCTGGCCAGGTCGCTGTCGTTCGGGTCGAGGGTCAGCCCCTGCCGGGCGGCCTGCGCGGCCGGCCACCACTCGTTGCGGGCGAAGTGGGCGCGGGCGAGCTGCTCCCACGGCCCGGGAACGCTCGGGTCGCACGCGATCGCGGCCGAGGCCGCCCGTATGGCCTCGGCGTTCCGGCCCGCCTTGCGCAGCGCCCAGGCGGCGGCGTAGTGGGGGAGCCAGTGGTCGGGGGCCAGGCGTACGGCCTCGTTGGCCTCGGCGATGGCCTCGGCCTCGTCGTCGAGGACCGTGGCGAGCAGCGCGTGCGCCATCGTGTGCTCGGGGGAGCGGGCCAGCACACCGCGCAGTTCCCGCTCGGCTGCGTCGGGGCGTCGCAGCTGTATCAGCGTGCGGGCCCGCGCGACGGCCGCGTCCAGCTCGGCGTCCGAATCCGGGATGCTCATCGCAGGTCGCGCAGCCACGGCAGGAGCTCGTCCCAGACACCGCTCTCGTTGGAGTGCAGCACGTAGTTTCGGGCGGTGCCCAGCCACTCCCGCACGGCGGTCGGCCTGATCGTCTGCGCGGCCGTCATCAGATCCCAGGTGCCCAGCGGGACCGGGCGGCCCGCGCGGATCGACTCGTGCAGCTTGGCCTCGACGGCCCGGTCCACCAGTCCCTTGAGATCGGCGCCAACGAACCCCTCGGTGGCCTTCGCCACCTGCGCGAAGTCCACCTCGCCCAGCGGCTTGTCCCGGCACAGGAGGAACAGGATCGCCGCTCGCGCCGTGGCGTCCGGCGGAGGGACGAACACCAGCTGGTCGAATCGGCCGGGACGGCGGAAAGCCACGTCGACGTACCAGGGCGCGTTGGTGGCGGCCAGCACCAGCACACCCTCATTGGCGTGCTGGTCCACCCCGTCCAGCTCGGCGAGGAACTGGTTGACGATCTGGCGGCTGTGCGCCTGGCGCATGTCGGAACGGCGGGCGGCCAGCGCGTCGACCTCGTCGAAGAACAGGATGCACGGCCGGTTGCGACGGGCCAGATCGAACGTCGCCCGCAGGTTGCGCTCGCTGGAGCCGGTCCACATGTCCAGGATGTCGGCCAGGCCCACGTTGATGAACGCCGCGCCCAGCTCCCCGGCCGTCGCCCGCGCCAGGTGCGTCTTGCCCGATCCCGGCGGGCCGTACAGCAGCATCCCGCCGCCGGAGCGCTTGCCGAACGCCTTGAACAGCTCCGGCTGCTGGATCGGAAGGAGCAGCTTCATCCGCAGCGCCTCCTTGACCGAGTCCATCCCCGCGACGTCGGCGAAGGTCGTCCTGGCCCGCTCGACCTCGGCGGTCGGTTCGGCGGACGCGGGACCGTGCCCCCAGCCACCGGCGGGTTGCGGCGGGGCGGCCGGTCCGGGGTAGGCGGGTCCCGGGGTGCCACCGCCTGATGGGGTGGCGGGTCCCGGGTAGGCGGCGGGTCCGGGGTAGTAGGTGGGTCCCGGGGCGCCACCGCCTGGAGGGGTGGCCGGTCCGGGGTAGGCGGGTTCCGGGGCGCTACCGGTGAGCCGGGCGGCCAGTTCGGGGTCGGCGAGAGCGGGATCGCGGACGATCGCGTCGCGATAGTGCCGGGCGGCGGCCTGCAGGTCACCGTCACCGAGCAGTGCCCTGGCGGCGATCACCGACGCCTTCGGCGGGTATCCAGGGGTGGCCAAAATCCTGTCCAGCGCGGCCATCGCCGCGCCGTTCTTGCCCTGCCGGACGAACGTCTCGGCCAGGCCGATGCCGGTTCCCGGGTCGCCGGGGGCGAGCAGCAGCGTCGCCTGGTACTCCGCCTCGGCCTCGGCCAGGCGCCCGGCCGCCAGCAGCAGGTCCGCCAGATGCCGTCGCAGCGGGAGGTTGTCAGGCGAAAGGCGAGCCGCCTCGCGCAGCGCATTGAGCGCAGCCTCGTCAACCATGGGTAGGCCCCTTTCTACCGCCGGACAGATCGCCGGATAAGGCTACAGAAAATGGCATCCCGGCCTGATCTCTCGCGCCGCCCTCCTCAGAGGAGCTGTGTCCGTAGCCTCGTGACCAGCTCGTCGTCGACGCCGAGCCGACTGGCGGCGTAGCCGCGCACGGAGCCGTACCCGGTGGTCAGATCGGCCAGGAAAAGCCGCATGACCTCGGCCGGAGCCCGGCCGTACGCGGGCCACCGCGGCGACCGCCCGTCATGGTCGGCCCGCCAGTCGGCGACCAGCCGGTCTGCCGCCAGATCGGTGAGGGCGAAGTCGGCGACGATCTCCTCTTCCGACACACCGAGCAGAGACAGGACGAGCGCGGCCAGCAATCCGGTGCGGTCCTTGCCCGAAGCGCAGTGGAACACGACCGGGGCACTGCTGTCAGCGGCGATGACCTCCAGCGCCTGCTGGAGCTCCTTGGCCCCATCAAAGGCGACCTCGGCGTACCGGTCGGCGAGAAACCGCCCGGGCTCGACGCTCGGGTCGAGCTCCGCCTGCCGGTAGGGCCGATGCTCGACGCTGAGGTTGTGGTAGACCAGCCCGTCGCTCTCGGGTACCCGGCCTTTGGCGTCGATCTCCCAGGGATAACGCAGGTCGATCACGGTGCGCACGCCGAGCGCGAGGAATCGGTCCAAGTCCTCACCCCGGAGCTTGGAGAGCGAATCGGACCGGTACAGCCGGCCCCACCGCACCGTGCGGCCGTCGTCGGTGAGGTAGCCGCCCAAGTCACGAAAATTGTGCACACGGGTGAACTCGATATGTCTTGTCACGAGGGCAACTCTACGATCATGGTCTTGGTGGAGGGGATCTTGCTGCCTGCGGCCGTGCTTCTCGCCCCCGGCCGTTCTTCGTGACCGGCATCTTTACACATTCACTCCCGCGAATCATCGCCTGTAATTCTTTTTCCGTATACGTACGGATATCAATACGGATGTTCATCGTCCAGTTATGGATCTAGCGTCACGGGACAGGTCTGTTCACATTCATACGGTCATCGCGGGGAGATCGGCGCGCTCTCCGGAAGCGGAGACATCTGGATGCGAACCGGCCGCGGTCGGTAGCCCGGGAAATACCCACCGCGCTCGCGCAGAGTAAGGAGCACAATGCAGCGACCTCCCGCCTTCCCTCCCTAATCCCACTGCGCCGGTGGTGACATCGGCACCGTCGACCGTGACCGCAACGGCAGCTCGAATGTGAGCATCCGGTCACGGTGCGCGCTTTTCGCCCCGGCTGGAAAAGCCATGCCGAGCCGGTGGCCGAGGGCGCTCCTCGCCATGGGAACCATTTCTGCCGGACGACGAGGCGGCTTTTCCGGGCCCATTTTCCGCCCTCTTCCGGTGAACTCCGCCATTCATTTCTCCCATCACCCCCCAATTCCCGCTGTGCCCGCTTCCGGGTGATCCTCGGTGGCGCGGCCGCCGCCGCTCGCGCACATGGCGAAACGCGGCGTGGGAGACCAATGAAAGGAACACGTGTGAGACGCAGAGCTGTACTCGCGGCGGCCTTGGGTTTGGCCGTCGTGACCGCGGTGGCGCCTTCCTCGCCCGCGATCGCGAAACCTCCGCCCGGATCCGCGGGCTACGACAAACCTCCCGCTGACCCGTCCGCGCTGGTCGCGGCCGCCGCCGACCAGGCTGTCGCGAGCGGTCTGGATGATCTGCGGAAAAGCCCGGACGAGACGTACCGGCGCGCCGCGGTGACCGCGGGTGCCGGAGGCATGTACTACGTCGCCTACGAGCGCACCTACAAGGGACTGCCCGTGGTGGGCGGCGACGCGGTCGTGGTCACCGACGCCGCCGGGAACGTACGCGACACCGCGGCGGCGACGACCGGTATCACCCAGAACGTCTCGACCTCGCCGACGGTGACCGCCGACGCCGCCCGCACGAAGGCGAAGACCCGGCTGTCCCGGGTCGACGACAGCGCGGATCCGCGCCTGGTGGTCCTGGCCTGGGGTGAGAAGCCACGCCTCGCATGGGAGGCGCTGGTCTCCGGCATCGCCAACGGCAAGCCGAGCAAGCAGCACGTGTTCGTCGACGCGCGCACCGGAAAAATCGCCGACTCCTACGACGAGGTCCGGGCGGGCACCGGGAACGGCTTCTACTACGGCCAGGTCACCATCAACACGAGCGGCTCCGGCAGCTCGTTCTCGATGGCCGACCCGACCCGTAACGGCCTCCGCTGCGGCGGGCAGAACGGCGCCACGTTCACCGGCCCCGACGACGCATGGGGAAACGGCTCCGGGACGAACCTGGAGACCGCCTGCGTGGACGCGCTCTACTCGGTCCAGAAGGAATGGGACATGCTGCGCGACTGGCTCGGTCGCAACGGCATCAACGGCAGCGGCGGCGGCTTCCCGGCCAGGGTCGGGCTCAACGACGTCAACGCCTACTGGGACGGCAGCATCACCAACTTCGGCCACTCCCAGGACAACCAGCGCCAGGCCACGCCGATCGACGTGGTGGGACACGAGTTCGGCCACGCCATCTTCCAGACCACGCCCGGCGGCGCCGGTTCCGGCAACGAGAACGGCGGCATCAACGAGTCCACCGGTGACATCTTCGGCGCGCTCACCGAGGCCTACGCCAACAACCCGAACGACCCGCCGGACTACGAGGTCGGCGAAGAGGTGAACCTCGTCGGCGACGGCCCGATCCGGTTCATGTACGACCCGTCCCGCGTGGGCGACCCCAACTGCTGGTCCACCTCGATCCCGAACACCGAGGTGCACGCCGCGGCCGGTCCGCTCAACCACTGGTTCTACCTGCTGTCTGAGGGTTCCTCGCCGGGCGGAGGCAAGCCGAACAGCCCGATCTGCAGCGGCGGCCCCTCCTCGGTGTCCGGCCTCGGCGTCCAGAAGGCCGGCCGGATCTTCATGGGCGCGCTGATGCGCAAGACCTCGTCCTGGCGGTACGCCAACGTCCGGTCGGCGTCGCTGGCGGCGGCCGTGGAACTGTACGGCGCGGGCAGCGTCGAGTGCGCCACCACCAAGGCGGCCTGGAACGCGATCAGCGTACCGGTGCAGTCCGGCGAGCCGACCTGCGCCGCGACGGGCAACGACTTCTCCGTGACGCTGAACCCCACTGCGGGCACGGTGCAGCCCGGCCAGCAGGCCACCTCGACCGTCGGCACGCAGACCACCTCGGGCAGCGCGCAGACGATCACCTTCACGGCCTCCGGCCTGCCGTCCGGCGCCACCGCGAGCTTCAACCCGTCCTCGGTGACCTCGGGCAACTCCTCCACCCTGACCATCAGCACCGCCGGGTCGACGCCGGCCGGGACCTACACCGTCACGGTGACCGGCTCCGCCACCTCCGGCACGCACACGGCGGCATACACCCTGACGGTCGGCGGCGGACCCAACCCGGGTGACCCGCCGAACATCAACGTCGACAACGTCAAGGCTCACCTGCAGCAGCTGCAGAGCATCGCTACCGCCAACGGCGGCACCCGCAGGTCCACGGGCGCCGGTTACACCGGGTCGGTGTCGTACATCGAGCAGCGGCTCACCGCCGCCGGTTACACCGTGGTGCGGCAGCCCTGCACCTCGGGCTGCACCAGCGGGGCCGGGCCGAACCTGATCGCCGACTGGCCGGGAGGCGACACCAACCAGGTCGTCATGGCCGGTGCCCACCTGGACAGCGTCTCGGCCGGTCCGGGCATCAACGACAACGGCTCGGGCTCGTCGGCGCTGCTGGAGGTCGCGCTGACGCTGGCGGCGAGGAACCCGACGATGGCCCGGCACGTACGGTTCGGCTGGTGGACCGACGAGGAGCAGGGCCTCAACGGCTCGCGGTTCTACGTCAACTCGCTCAGCTCCACCGAACGAAGCAGGATCACGGTCTACCACAACTACGACATGGTGGGCTCGCCCAACGGCGGCTACTTCATCAACAACATCACCACCGCGGCGGCCACGCATCTCAAGGCCTTCTACGACAGCCTGAACCTCCAGCCTGAGGAGAACACCGAGGGCGCCAACCGGTCCGACGACGCGTCGTTCCGCAACGCGGGCATCGCCACCTCGGGTGTGGCGGCCGGCGCCAGCGCCACCAAGACCTCGGCACAGGCCGCCAAGTGGGGCGGTACGGCAGGCCAGGCATATGACTCCTGCTACCACCGGGCATGCGACACCACGAGCAACATCAACGACACCGTCCTGGACCGCGCCGCCGACGCCTCGGCGTACGCGATCTGGAGACTCGCGGTAGGCACGCCCACAAGCCGGGACTTCTCCATCTCCACGAACCCGACGTCGGGGACGGTCCAGGCGGGCCAGTCGGCGACCTCCACGGTCGCCACCGCCACCACGGCGGGCACCGCGCAGAGGGTCAACCTGTCCGCGTCGGGTCTGCCCAGCGGCGCCACGGCCGGGTTCAACCCGTCCTCGGTGACCTCGGGCGGCTCGTCCACGCTGACCATCGCCACCACGGCCTCGACACCGGCCGGCACCTACCAGGTGACGATCACCGGCACCGGCGAAACCGCCACCCACACCGCGGTGTACACGTTGACCGTGCAGGGCACCTCGCCCAACCGCACGTTCCGCAACGACACCAACTACACCATCAACGACTTCGACACGATCCAGAGCCCGATCAACTCCACCGCGACGGGCCCGGCGGTATCGCCCGTCAAGCTGACGGTCACGATCAACCACACCTGCGCCGAGGACCTGGAGATCTGGCTCCGCGGCCCGAACGGCCAGTGGTACTTCCTCGACAGCAGCGGCGGATCCACCTGCACGTCGTACGGCACGCGGACCTACACGGTCCCGGTCACCCAGCAAGCAGCCGGCCAGTGGCTGCTGGAAGTCACCGACAACTACTCCATCGACACCGGCTACCTCGACTGGTGGAGCATCACCGTCTGAGCACGAGCCAGGCCCCGTCCCTGAAGGACAGGCCTGAACGCTAGACGCCCCCGGGACCGCTTGACCGCGGCCCCGGGGGTTCGTCGTATGACGGAACCGCTGAAAGACGGGCTGCGCCAGGTTGGCCACTTCCGGCCCACCCGTGAAGCGAGTGCTTCGGCAGAGCACCTGATGCCCACCCAACCCCGCACTCGGCCCGCTCCCCATGAATCAAAAGACCACCACCAGGCCGCATCCGTATACGCGATCTTCCAAACTGATGCTGTACAGCAGCGGAGTACGGCAATCACCATGACCGCATCCGGCGCCCACGTCGACCATGGGGCGGAAGCGCTCGACCATAGCGGCACGCACGGCGAAGACGCGTACCGCGTCCTACCTGTCGTCTTCGTCCCGGCCGTCCTCGAAGACGAAGAGCGGTTTTGCGCCATGTGCGGGTGCTTCGGCGAACGAGATGGCTTCAGTGAAGCGTTCGAGCGGGAACGGCTCGCCTTGGGGGATGCTCAGCACTTCATCAGCGACGAGACTGCGAACCTCGGACAGCGCGCGCAGCGCATCCGCAGGTGAGGTGGTGCCGAACCAGCGGTTCAGCCAGAAGCCACGGACTGCTTTGGCCTCGTAGATAACCGAGCGTGCCAGCAGTGGGATCGTCAGCGCTGCCGGGTCGGTCTGCCGATGGGTAGAGAGCGCGCCGTAGATCACGAGCTCTCCTCCCGGAGCCAATGCCTGGGATACCTGGGCACCCACGTGGCCCGCGACACAGTCGATGGCCTTACGCACGCCAGCCGATCCTGCAATCTCGGCCACACGCTGCAACAGGTCCTCGTCCTCAGTGCAAATGACCTCGTCACCACCAAGCGCCTTGATCTCCTCGACGGCATCGCGCCGCCGCACGACATTGATCGTGCGAATACCCAGATGTCTGGCCAGCTGAATGACAAGCCGGCCGACGGTGGAGCCCGCGGCCGTCTGCAACAACCATTCACTCGGCTGTACGTCGAGTTCACGAGACACGAGGAGCAGCGCGGTCAACGGGTTGACGGCGAGTTGACAGGCGCTGGAGTCGCTCAGACGGTCGGGGACCGGCAGGAGCCTTCGGGTGTCGGCAACAAGGTATTCCTGCCAAGTGCCGGCCACATGCGGCCCGGGTACAGCCGGGACGGCAACAACCACCACGCGCTCGCCGATCTTCAGTCCCTCGGTATCCGGGCCCAGGGCCTCAATACGGCCCACGCATTCCATGTGACCCCCGACAGCGGGAAACTCGGGGGAGAAACCGTAGCGGCCACGCAGCATGTGCAGATCACTGGCGTGAATCGGAGTCGCCTTCACGCGGATCAACGCCTGACCGGCCTCTGGCGTGGGAATAGGCCGGGGTTCCAGCCGCAGGACATCGGCCGGCTCGCCGACCTTTCCGGCTACGAGCGCGCGCATGGATTGTGGCATGGGCATGAGATCCCTCCTTCAGCCGCGCTCAGTGTCGCCTTGTCAGTCATTTTCCAGCCGTTCCAGTAGAGAATCACCTCCTGCGAGCGGCCCCAACGAGTCCGATGAAATAACCGTAACGCGTTTACCTATGTTTCTTCTTGACTTTGCGACGATTATCGAACATTCATTCGAAGTCACCGCGTTCACTGTGTGCAGCCTCGTCGGCGCCCTGCCTGTCTGGAAGGCCTGGTGGCGAATCGGCACGGCCGGGCGGTGTCGAAGTCGCCCGGCCGGCTGGAGTTGGGTCAGTCGGTCTTGAGCGCCTTCCTGAGCACGTGGATGGCCTGCTCGATCGCGCCCGTTGCTGCCTGCGTGGGCCGAACGGGGTTGAGCATCATGAAGTCGTGGATGATGCCGTTGTACCGGACGCTGGTCGTGGGAACACCGGCCTGGGTCAGCCGGCGTGCGTAGGCTTCGCCCTCGTCACGCAGAACGTCGTTCTCGTCCACGATTAAGAACGCCGGGGGTAGTCCGCGCAGATCGTCCAGTGTGGCGCGCAGCGGCGACGCCGTGATCTCGTTGCGCTGCTCGCCGTTGTCGGGGATGTAGGCGTCCCAGAACCACGCCATGGCGTTCGCTGTGAGGAACGGACCGTCGGCGAACTCCCGGTAGCTCTCGGTGTCCTGGGCGGCATCCGTGACCGGGTAGTACATCGACTGGTGCACGAAGCTCACGTCGCCCCGCCGCTTGGCCATGATCGCGACGGCGGCCGTCATGTTGCCTCCGACCGAGTCGCCGGCCACCGACATGCGGCTCGCGTCGAGGCCTTCGCTCGCCCCATTCTTGGTGATCCACTGCGCGGTCGCGTACGCCTGCTCGATCGCCACGGGATAGCGGGCCTCCGGGGAGCGGTCGTACTCGACGAAAGCGACTGCGGCCTTCGCGCCGTCGCACAACTCGCGGATGAGCCGGTCGTGCGTGCCCGAGTTGCCGAGAATCCACCCACCTCCGTGGATGTAGAGGATCACCGGCAGAGGGCCTGTAGCTCCCACCGGCTTGATCAGGCGGACCCGGACGTCACCTACGTCGGCCGGCACCGTGATCCACTTGTCTTCTCCGACCTCGGCCTTCTCGACCGGGGCGGCCTGAATGTCGTCGAGCACCTTTCGGGCGCCCTCCGGACCCAGTTCGTACAGGAAGGGCGGCCTCGCAGTCGCATCCGCGATTTCCTGCGCCTCTGGCTCAAGGACGTTCTTTCCCATTTCTTTCCCCTTTCGGCAGTGGAGTTTCGCACTCACTTGAAACCGAGCTTTTCAGTCAGGGTGAGTTGCACCATGGTGGACACTCCACAGTTCCTTCCGCATCCACGTGGGGTTTTCCGCACACGGCTGGCCGGAAAACCATCGACCATTCCGCTCGGCCGTATCGCGGTCACCGCCACTGCGCCCGACCATGGCGCGTATTGACAGCCACTCCGCGCGTCATCGGCTGAGAATTGATTGCCGCGCCACGTGAATGTATGGCAACGGTGGATCAGCAAATCAAAAAGTGGTGGTCAGCTATTGAGGGGTTCCCCCACAGCTCTTGATGTCACCCAGCGGCGGTCGACCAATCAACCCAGTCCACGTCGAACTGGTCCGGCCCAAGGCAAGCAAGCCCATCGCCGCCGGAGGCCCGAAGGACGAGCGCCCTGCCTCGCTGGAGATCTGCTCCAAGATCGCACTCGGCCCCGCGCAGAGACCTGTGACGGCCTCATCGGTCGCTTCCCGGGTAAGGCCGCCTAAAACCTGTCTACCAGGGGAAACGTCTCAGATGGCGGCTGATGGTGCCAACCTTTCCGACACCCCGGCTGGAGCGACGCCCTGAGGATGGTCACTCCACTCGCCCCGACCTGGACAGTCTGAAATACAGCTAACGAATGGCGGCTGCCGTACTAGATCGCTTCGGCGCCGTGACCGGTAGCGATCGCATCAATGTGGTGCGCGAGCTCGAAGTCCTTGGCCGTGAGGCGGTCTCCGGCGTCGTGAGTGGTGCTCACGAAGCGGATCCGTTGCCAGGTGATGTGAACGTCGGGATGGTGGCCGATCTCTCGAGCCTTGGCCGCGACATACATCGCCATGTGCACACACTCGTGATACGTGTGCTTGAAGGTGCGGGCAATGGTGTGGTCCTTGCGCTCCCATCCCGGTAGCTCGGCCAGATGAGCGGTGATCTCCTCTTCGGGCAACGGCTGAGGGGGCATCGGCATCTCCACGTCGATGGGTCAGGCGATCTAAGCGATGATTTCAGTCAGCGAACTTTGGATCGTCGTCGATGAACCCGACATGCGGCACTCGAACGCCTCCATGGCTTGCTCCGGTCACCAGGGGTTCTTCCCTGTGGGCATCGGCCCTGGCTGTTCACGATCGCCACTAAGACCTTGTAGAACACGGTCGAGTGTGACCGCAAGTCTCCTGCTCAGCAGTCCTACGGGCAGTTGTCACGCCCGCGCTACGAACGGCAACGAACTGGCTTACTCTCCCAAGTGTGGTTAAGACCGTGGTGTTCGATATAGGGGAGACTCTGGTCCGCGATGACCGGTACTGGGGCTCATGGGCGGATTGGCTGAACATTCCCCGCCACACCTTGTCCGCTTTGGTGGGGGCAGTGACAGCCCTAGGTATGGATAACGCAGAGGCGATACGCCTCCTCCGGCCGGGCATCGATCCGCACGCGGCACGTCGGGCCCGTGAGGAAGCCGGCCAGGGCGAGTACCTCGAGGAGACCGACCTGTATCCCGACGTCCGGCTCGGATTGCAGGCCCTGCGCGACACAGGATTTCGCGTCTGCGTCGCAGGGAACCAGACACGCAAAGCCGGTGATCTCCTGCGAGGACTGTCGATTCCCGCCGACGCAATCGCTACGTCAGAAGAATGGAACATCGCGAAACCCGACCCTGGATTCTTCAGCAAAGTCATCCAGCTTGCCGAGGCCTCTGCTCACGAAACGGTTTATGTAGGCGATCACCCTGCAAACGACATCATCCCCGCAAAAGCTTCCGGCCTGCGCACCTGCATAATCCGGCGAGGCCCCTGGGGGTACCTGTGGGGAAACGATGCGGCCATTCTGAATGCAGTTGATTGGCATATTGACAGCATCACGGAGTTGCCTTCTCTTCTGTCAGGAAGTTAATCGGAGCCGACATGCCCCGTGAAACCCTCAGGAACGGCCTCGGAGGTCGCGTAGCCGCAATTCGCGGCGCGCGCCGTATGACTCAGGGTGATCTCGCCCAAGCGGCCAATGTCTCCCCCAGTATGCTCCGAAAGATCGAGCAGGGTGCGCGTATGCCCAGTGACCGCGTTCTGGACGCCATCGCCACGGCCCTGGGCGTAGATCCGTCTCGTCTCCTGGGGAACTCCGGTCGTCTCGACGGCCGCGTCCACGACGCAATCCCTGCACTGCGTGAGGTCATCGCCGCCTACGATGTTCCCGACGAGGGCCCGGTGCGTCCAATGCCCGAGCTTCGAGCATCCGTTACCGGCGCGATCCAAAAGCGCCTGAGCGCCCAATACATGCGATTAGCGCAGACCCTGCCCGATCTACTCGGCGAACTCATCCGCGGGGTCCACACAGCGGCCAATCCTGACGACATCGCGGCGTTGCTCGTGGCCGCCTACCGCGCAGCCGACGCGGTCGCCTACAAGTACGGCTACCTGGATTTGTCGGCCCGGCTGATTGAACTGATGCGTCAAACCTCAGCCACCACAGAGGATCCCCTTCTCAGCGCATCAACGGCGTATGTGCGAACCGAAGTATTCTTCGCGGCACACGCATACCACGCAGGTTTACGCGCAATCGAATCTGCGATCGACCGCCTACCGGAAAAAGCAGAGCGCTTGCCTCTGGGCGTCCTGGGATCTCTGCATATGCGGGCGGCCGTCATCGCAGCACGAGCGGCCAACGCCGACGCCGCCATGAATCATCTGAGTGAGGCACGGCGGCTCGGTGACCTGGTTCCCGAGGACATCTACTATGGGACCGCGTTCGGCCCCTGCTCAGTCCGTGTCCACGAGATGTCCGTCGCTATCGGCCTCGGAGGCTGTCACCTCCAGTTCGCCCTCGCCCTGGGCGAGAACTGGTCACCGCCTCCCGAGATGCCAGCCGAGCGCAGGTCCGGCTTCTTCATCGATTTGGCCAGGGCGCAACTGTGGACTGGCCTGAAGGACGCAGCTTTCGAGTCGCTGAAGACAGCTCGCCGGATCGCGCCGCAGCACACACGAGAGCACCCGTGGGTTCGTGAAGACGCCGAGACTCTGCTGCGCCTGCACCGTGCCAACAGTGAAAGCCTGATCAGCTTTGCCGAATGGGTCGGCGTGGTCTGACGACCACTCTGGAGTGACACAGCGTGTGTCACTTTCCCGATGCTCCGCGAAGCACCATGGCATCGTCCGAATCACAGCGTAGGCGAACGGTGACGATCCGCTTCGTCGCGCAAAGGGCAGGACCCGTAGGCGCTGTCACGCCGTACGGGCCCCTTGATCAGGAAGTGAGTCCTGACCCATGACCAACCCTAGTGCTCCGGCCCTCGACCGGATCACAGCGAGCGGCTGTGGCTGCTTCGCCGACACAGCACCGATGCCGATGGGCTGCGCTGTTTGCGGACACGCGCCCTACGCGCACGGCTGCCCTGACCGGCCCGCCGATCACGAGTACGCACAGCCCTCTGGCCCGCTGATGGCCGCGCGCCTGGAGGCCTGCCGTACCGGGTCGCGCCACCTGGCCGTCTTCGAGTCGCCCGTCACCGTGGCCCCGGCTGAGACGATTCCGCTGGTGCCCGCACAGCACCACCCCGAGCAAGCCCTGATCACCGTGCCCGCCGTACCGGCGCCGCTGCCTCGGAGGGTGCCGCGTCCCACACGACGCCCGGCATCTACGCCCCGGCCCGTCGCCACCTCCCGGCACAAAGACAAGCGACGACCGACACCCTGTGGTGCGCATGGCCTCGGCGCCGCTACACCCCTACGGCGGTCCGCCTCGTACGGCGGGCTCCAGAAACCTCTTCCTCATCACATAAGGCGGACCCGTCCGGTCGTTCTCGGCGACGGACGGGTCCTTGATCGGATGGAGGTCCGATCCATGGAGGATGGTAAATCCGCAATGCCCGACTCCGCGATCCCCGGCTGGCGGGTGATCCGCAGCGACGCCGGACGCTACTGGGCCAGCCGCGAAGAGCCTTTCCCCGGCAGTTCGGTGAAAGATACGGGCCTGAAACAACCGCCCTACCGCACGGTGGACGCCGACACTCTCGACGAACTCCGGGCCGAGGTCGAGCGGCAGGAGAGCGTCGCCCGGGAGACGGCCGAAACCGGCCTCCCGTGAGCAGGCGCGGCGGCACCGCTTCCCAGGCGCGCGCCGTCGTGCCGCAATTAGCGCACGGCATGGCGCGGAGGGGCGCCGGTGTTGTGCGTGACGCGGGCGGGCGGAGTCGTTACCCGGCCCGCCCGCGTCGTCCAGATGGGAGCGCGCGATGACCGATCCCGAGACGGACGCCGGGGTCGAGCGGGTCCTCATCCGTCCCTCGCCCGAAGCGCTCGCCTCGACGATGGCCGTCCAGGTCGAGCTGACGCACAGGTCGCGAGCCCGGCAGACCTTCACCCCATGAGCTGGCGCGGCGGCACGGTGGCCCCCGTCCCGCGCTGCCGCGCCGTCCCATCCCTCGGGCGGCTCCCACTTCCCAGAGCCGCCCGAGGGGCAGACGCGATCGCACGACCCTGTGGGCGAAGGGGGTCGATGCCTGTCGGTCGCGGCGGTGCCCCCGCTTGACGTCTTCCATCCTCAGGCGAGGGCACCGCAACGGCCGGTACGGCATCCGCGAGCTGGGCGATATCTGCCTCGTCGCCCAGCTTGAGCTGTGCCGCAACGCCCGGCAGACCCCTGACCTTGCTTACGTCACCAGCCAGGCACGCGCCCTCGGCGCGGTCGGCGAGGCGGAAATCACCGAGCGAGCCATCATTGTCGAGGGCCTGGACGAGCCGCCGCGCTCCTTCCTGCAACACACCCACGGCCATCAGATCCGCGACCGCGGCAAGCCCCACCACTACCGTCGGCACGGCAGGGCAGACATCGGCCGGCCGGTCACCTAGGAGGACCCGTGGACTTCGGCGCCTGGCCTCGTCTGCTCGTCATCGACGTGGAGAGCAACGGGGCCAACCCGCCCGACCTGGTAGAGGTCGCCGCCATCCCCATCGTCGCCGGTCGGCCGGTGCCGCAGTCCGCGCGATCCACCCTGGTCCGGCCCCCGCAGCCGATCAGCGCGTTCGCCACCCGTGTCCACCACATCACCAACCGGGCCGTAGCCGACGCCCCCCGATGGGAGTCGATCGCCTCAGCCGTCCATGCACACCTTCACGGGGCCTGGATCGCCGCTCACAATGCGCACGTGGACTACAAGGTGCTGCGCCGCCACCTTCCGGCCTGGCAGCCCGCCGGAGTCATCGACACCCTGCGCCTGGCCCGCGCCACCTACCCTGACGCCCCCGGCTACAACCTGGACGTCCTGCTGGCCTACGCCGCCGTCCCTCTGACCGGCATCAGCGGCCAGCGCCACCGGGCGGGATTCGACGCCCATGCCGCCGCGCTGTTCCTACTCGACCTCGCCGGTCACTACCCGACCTGGAAAACCCTCACCGCAGCGGCGGTCCCGCCGGGTCTGCTCGGTGGGACCGCCCTCGACCACGAAGAACGAACCCTATGGTGACCACCCCCGTGGACCCGGTCGGTTGGTGGGGCGGGCATCGGTCGCATCACCGAAGCGCGTGCCTCACGGCGGGCGGGAAATGGCCCACCTCGCGCAGCTCGTCATGGCATGGACCGGGAACGGACGGCCCCGCACCGGGCCGGTGCATCCAGCGCGTCCCCGCCAAGCGTGATGGCGCAGGTCAGATAGAGAGCTCGTGGCCCTGGTAGGGGCGGCTGTCCAGGCAGCAACGGACGAAGTTCTGGATGACGGGGTCACTGCCGGTGGTGGCGGGCCAGGCGACGCCGACGTGGCTGGGACTGAGGCCGGTGACAGGCCGGTAGGTGACGCCGGGGCGGCGGTAGAAACGAGCAGAGGCCGCCGGGGTGAGGCTGACTCCGTATCCGCCGGCGATCGCGATCAGCCATTCATCGGTGTTGCGGGCGACGGCGCCGATACGTGCGGGGCGGCCCTCGCGTTCGTCGTTGCCCATCCAGTAGTCCCGCCACGAGCCCGTTTCGGGTGGGGCTGCCACGAATGGCTCATCCCACAGGTCCTGGAACGGGACCTGTGGGAGCGTGGCCAGGGGGTGTGCGTCGCAGAGCGCGACCCAGCGGGGCTCGGTGAACAACACCTCCACACAGAAAGCCTCCTGACCTGGGAACGGCAGGCGCACCAACGCGGCGTCCACGTCGCCGTCGGCGAGACCGGCGGTGGGATCGGTCCAATCGGTGTGTCGCATGGCGACCTGCCAGCCGGGGCAACGCTGTGCGAATGCGGCGATGATGCGTTGTGTGGACTCGTTGGCGGCACTGGCAACGAATCCGATCCGCAGCACTTGGGTTTCCCGGCTCGCCGTGTTTCGGGTCTCCCGCAGCACCCGGTCCCAGTCGGATAGCAAGGTGACCGCCTGGCCCGCCAGGACCCGGCCTGCTTCGGTGATGGTCATTCCGGCCCGGGACCGTACGAACAACTCCACCCCCAGCTGGCTCTCCAACTGCTTGATCTGCTTGGTCAAGGTCGGCTGAGCCACGAAGAGCCGCTGTGCGGCGCGGGTCAAGTTTCCCTCTTCGGCCACCGCGGCGAAATAGCGCAACAACCGAGTGTCGATGTCCATGCCGTCAGGCTATGGAAGCAGCTATTGGACGGGGAAACGGGGCTTGCGCAAAGGTTGACCGTGCGTGAGAAACACCAGCTCATGGTCTTCCTCGTGTGCCTCCGCGACAGTAACCCATGATCACGGAAGTGTTCCCATGTTCACGGCCTACCTCGTTGTCACCCTCCTGGCCGCTGCGGCCAGCGCCTACTCAGCCACCAACCATTACACCCGCCCCAAGTGGATCCTCGACAGTCTGACCAAGTACGGCGTGTCGCATTCGTGGCTGCCCTGGCTGGGCGCCCTCAAAGCGGCCGGTGTGCTGGGGCTGCTGGTGGGCATCGGCGTGCCCGCGATCGCGGTTGCGGCCTCGGCCGGTCTCATCCTGTACTACGTCGGCGCCGTCGGCACCATTCTGCGCGCTCGCTGCTACTCGCACCTCCTTGCCCCGATGCCGTTTCTCCTGCTGGTCGTGGGCTCCCTTGTGCTGCGGCTCGCCTCGTCCTGAGCGGGGTCTTCACGCCACCCGGGACGCGCCGCGGCGCCGTCCCCCTCCCTCTTCTGTGAGGCTTTGCGGACACGGTCGGGCGGTGGGCGAGCATCGGTCGCATCACCGAAGCGCGTGCCTCATGGGTGGGTCACTTCCAGCCCACCCCGCGCAGCTCGCCATCGGCGCCACCGTCGCCTGGTGAGTTCGTGACCCGTGATCAGGCGGGCAGGCTTCCGGCCTTACTCGCGTCACGAGGGCAGGAGGTATCAGGCCAGGACGGAGGAGAAGCTGTCCAGCTGGACCCAGGTGATCTTGCTGGTCGGCGTGGCTCCCAGGACGATGACCTGTCCATGGATGTCCGCCTCCACCCGGCAGGCGGTGACGCCGTTGACGTTGTTGCGCGGGCAGACTCCGCGGGTGAGCTTCGGAACGGCCAGCCCGGCGGGCAGCGAGCCCAGCGGTGCGTCGCCGGTGAAGCTGCACCCGGCGCCGCCCCGCATTTGCAGGAAGTCCGTCCCGGCGATTCTGACGACGCGTGCCTGGGGCACGTCGTCGGGGAAGGCTTTGACACCGGGTCGCAGGGTGAGGGGGCGCCAGTCGTACACAACATTGAATCCGCCGGCGCTTTCGGCCGCGGCGGCCGGGGCGGTGAGAAGGGGAGCGGCGGCGGCCGAGACCGGTAGGGCGACGGCCGCGGTGAGGAGTGAGCGGCGGCCGGGCTGGGGGGTGGGCATGGCTGATTGCTTTCGGGTGGGGCGGAGCGGGGGTGTGGCTGATTGCTTTCGGGTAGGGCGGAACGGGGCGTGGTCGTCAGCGCCAGGCGGCTGAGAAGCTGTCGAGGTCGATCCAGGAGATGACGCTGCCGGCGGCGGCGCCGAACGCCCACAGCGCGCCTTCGGCGTTCACCTCCACCCGGCACGTGCCACGGCCGTTGTACATGCTGCAGGGCACGTTCGCCCTGATCGTGCGGCTGGGTGTCAGCGCGGGTGGAAGCTGGGCGATCTGGCCGTCACCGGACAGGTCGCAGGTGAGGGTGCCGCGAAGCTGGAGCAGGGCTGAGCCGGCGACGCTGACAACGCGTCCGCGCGGGCGCCGCTGTCCCGACGCCATGGTGACGCCCGGGCCGGGAGTGAGGTCGATCCAGTCCGACAGGACCTTGACCCCCTGGACCGGTTCGTCCGTCGAGAAGAAGCAGACGGTCGCCCTGCGCGGGCTGGTGGCGCTGCCGCTGAACCCGAACAGCAGCCGAGCCTCGCCCGCCACGGGCTCGACGGCCAGGCCTTCCGGCTCCCGGCGTTCCAGCCCGGAGACCGCGGTGATCGGCGTCGGCCCGGCGATCACCCTGCCATCTGCCCATGAGACGGCCGTGATGTGGGTGTTGCTGTCGGCAGGGGATTCCTGCGGGTCTCCCGTATACAAGTAGAGGACCTCTCCGAGCGAGGCGAAGCCCTGGAAGGTGTCCCACGCCCGGGGGGCCTGCGCCCTGGACGGGTGCGGGATCGTTTTCGCCGCCGTCCCGGTGACCTTCCCTGTCTGGCTGTCGATGGGGTACCGGCTGTAGAAGTATCCCTGGGCGGTGCGGTACCTGATGGTGACCCAGTGGTGGATCGGATCGACGTTCGGCGCGCAGTTGTCCGCGTCGGGCCCGGGTTGGAACGGCCGGGAGAGCACGGCGGAGGTCATGTCGATCGTCTGGCCTGCGAGGAAGGGGAATCGGGTGACATGGGTGCCGAATCCCCCGCGAACGGGGCCGGCTTCCGTCCACAGGTACGTCTTGCCGTTGATGTGCTGCGCGCCGATCTGATACCCGTGGCCGAAGCCGTCCAGATGCATGTACTCGCTGGACAACCCGGTCTTCTGGCTGACCCGGTTCACGCACAGGTTTCCCTCGGCCGGCGCCGTCGTCGCGTCCCTGAGCTGGATGACGAAGAGATCGCGCGTGACAGGGTCCACCGCCATCGCCTGCATCGCCTGAGGGTGATGCAACCGGGTCCCGCTGAGCACCCGCCCCCAGGGACCCGACAGATCAACAAGCTCTGAGCCCGCCATGGGTCCCCTTCCATTTTTTGATCTAGAAACTCTAACGTTCCTCAAGGCCGGATCAACTGGCGAATTCCAGACCATGTGGTCGTACGGCATCAGCCTGTGCTGGCCGATGGCCAAGATGCGGCGCACGCCGCACCTGTCGAGGGCTCGCGCGGGTGAGGTGCGTCCCCCTGGGCGAACCTAAAAAGTGCGTGACACGAAAGATTGCGTATCACGCACTTTTCTGTAGAGTGGTCTCATGGGGTTGAGAGAGCGCAAGAAAGAAGAGCTACGCATCGCGCTCAGCTGGGCGGCGATCCGGCTGACCGTCGAGCGCGGCTTCGACAACGTCAAGGTGGAGGACATCGCCGCCGAGGCAGGCGTCTCGCCCCGCACGTTCAACAACTACTTCTCAAGCAAGGCGGAGGCGATCGCCGCGCGGCAGTATGAGCGGTTCGCCCAGATCGCGCAGGAGTTGCGTGCCAGGCCAGACGACGAGCCACTGTGGGAAGCCATCGGCCACGCCGTCCAGGCCCGCTTCGCCCTCGGCATGACCGAAGACGAGGCGCCCTTCGACGAACGCTGGAGCGCCGGGGTCAAGCTGATGCTGCAGCACCCGGCGATCCAAGGGGAGCTCCTGCGGGCCGGCCGGACCGCGCAGGAGGAACTGGCCGCCGCCGTGGCCGAGCGAACCGGCACCGATCTCGACCGTGATCTCTACCCGCACCTGGTCGCCGGGTCGGTCACCGCCGCTCTGTCGGCGGTGGCGGAACTGCTGCTGCGTGCCGACTCGCGGCCCCCGGCCGCCGACCTGCTGCGCGACGCCTTCCACCAGGTCACCGCGGGCCTCCCCACGCTCTGACCCCAACAGGAGAGATCAACCGGCCGCGCGCCGGTCGATCCGTCATGCCCTCAAACACCCGAAGACCCTCAAACACCCGAAGACCCTCAAACACCCGAGGAGAGGTGTCATGGTCACAGATGTCGTCATCTCCGGAGCAGGCCCGAACGGTCTGATGCTGGCCTGCGAGCTCAGCCTGGCCGGAGCACACCCGCTGGTCGTGGAACGGCTCCCCGAGCGCGCCCTGGAGAACCGGGCCAACGGACTGGTCGGTCAGGTGGTGCGGATGCTCGACCGGCGCGGCCTGTACGAGCGGCTCACCGGAACCACGGACCCGCCCGCGCCGACCCCTGGTTTCGTGTTCGGTGCGATGCCGCTGAACCTGAGCGCGCTTGAGAACAACCCGCTCCACACCCTGCTGGTCCCACAGCGCAGGATCGAGCAGGTGCTGGAGGAACGGGCGATCGAGCTCGGCGTGGAGATTCGCCGGGGCCAGGAGGTC
The DNA here is from genome assembly GCF_042898655.1 of Streptosporangium sp. NPDC000396. Lineage (NCBI taxonomy): Bacteria > Bacillati > Actinomycetota > Actinomycetes > Streptosporangiales > Streptosporangiaceae > Streptosporangium > Streptosporangium sp. NPDC000396. The sequence goes on along the minus strand of NZ_JBIAZA010000015.1, from coordinate 171,522 downwards.
ACCGGCTTCACCCAGCACGAGGACCGCGTCGTCATTGAGGTCTCCGGTACGGCCGGGCCGTACCAGATCGAAGCCCGCTACCTGGTCGGCGCGGACGGCGGGCACAGCATCACGCGCAAGCTCGCCCAGATCGCCTTCCCCGGGGTGACCACCGACCACACGATCTCGCGCACCGCCCACGCCAAGGTGCCCGCCGAGCTCGTCGACCCGGTCGGCGGCGGGCTGAACGTCCCCGGATACGGCCCGATCCCGCCGATGGTGCATCAGCGCACCGAGCGCGGCATGTTCGTTTACGCGCCACTGCCCTCCAGCCCGTGGCCGCTGGTCACGACCATCGAATGGGGCCAGGAGGACGCAGAAGGGCCGCTGACCATCCCTGAGCTGCGGGCCAGCATCCGCCGGGTGCTCGGCGCCGACATCGAGCTCGGTCGGCCCGAGGGGGAAGGGCCGCACCTGCTGCGCAAACTCACCGGCGGCAACACCCGGCTGGCCGAGCGCTTCCGCGACCGGCGTGTGCTCCTGGTCGGGGACGCCGCCCACGTGCACTCCGCGATCGGCGGCCCCGGGCTCAATCTCGGCCTGCAGGACGCGATCAACCTCGGCTGGAAGCTGGCCGCGGTCATCAACGGCCGGGCCGGGGAGGACCTGCTGGACACCTACGAGACCGAGCGCCGCCCGGTCGCCGAGCGAGTGATCATGTCCACGCGAGCCCAGGCCGCCCTCGTCGCCCCCGGCAGCGAGGTCACCGGGCTGCGTGCGCTCTTCGCCGAACTACTCGCCGACCCGGGCAACCTCCGGCGCATCGCCGATCTCATGTCGGGCAACGACATCCGCTACGCCGCAGGAGACCATCCACTGGTGGGCCGATGGGCACCCGATCTGATCCTCGACGACGGAGTACGGCTGGCCGAGCTGACCAGAGACGCCAGGCCCCTACTGATCGACTTCACCGGTGAGGACTGGGGGTATCCCCAGACGCAGGGCCGTTCCGCCGTACCGTGCACGGCCCTGCTGGTGCGGCCCGACGGGTATGTGGCCTGGGCGACCGATGCGCCACAGCCGGACGAGAAGTCGCGCGCATCGCTTGAGGCCGCCCTCGCCCGATGGGCACTGACGCTCGCCGTCACCTGGTGAGTTCGCGGCCGGTGGTCAGACAGGCGGGGCGATCTCGGTCCGGGACCGGACGCCGAGTTTGCGCAGCACGGTGGCGACGTGGGTTTCGACCGTGCGCGTCGACAGGAACAGCACGTCGGCGATCTCCCGGTTGGTACGGCCGAGCGTGACGAGCCGGGCCACTTCCTTCTCCCGCGGAGACAGCGCGCCGGAGTGGCCCTTCCGGCCGCGTGGCAGGGGGAGCTCCGCGCCGATGTCGCGCAGCGCGCGACGGCAACGAGCGGCGTCGTAGGTGGCGCCGAGCGAGGCGAACCGCTCCGCCAGCTCGGCGAGGGCCGGGGCGGCGGTGCGGTCGCCGAGGGCGAGCCTGGCCCGTGCCTCGCCCTCGCGGGCCCGCGCCGCCGCGTAGGGCTGGGGCAGCGCGGCGTACGCCTCGCAGGAGCGGGCGAAGAAGGCGGAGGCGTCAGCGTGCCGCTGGGCCGCCGCGGCCAGCGCGCCCCGGGCGGCGTCGAGGGCGGCATGGGCGGCAGGTGCGAGCCGATCCGCGATCCCGTCGGCGAATTCGGCCACCAGGCCGGCCGCCTCGTCCACGCGTCCGGCCTGGGCGATCGCGGTGACGGCGGACGGGACCAGATAGGCACCCCACACCCATACGCCCTTGTGGCGCAGCCGGGCCACCGCCTGCTCGGCCTCCTTGACCGCGTCCTCCACGGTGCCGCGAGCGAGATGCAGCTCGATCAGACCGCCCGAGGCCGCCGTCACGATCGGGAGGAAGCGGGCGTCCGGTGCGTCCAGTCCCGCGTCGTAGAGGTGCCCGGCCGCCTCCTGCCACTCACCGGTGGCCAGGGCGAGCAGTCCCAGCACCAGCCAGACGTCCACCGCGATCAGCGGTGTCTCCGTGGCCAGCTCCGCCAGGGCGGTCGCCCGGTCGCGGAGCCCGTCCCATCGCCCGGTCAGCCACTCCCTGCGGATCGCCGAGACCTCGATGAGGTAGGCCGGGTACAACGCGCCGGTCTCCGCCGCCAGCCGCAGGCCCTCCCGGCCGAACTTCTCGGCCGCGGCGTAGTCGCCCAGCGTGATCGCCGAGTCGTGCAGGTTGCAGTACGCCCGGGCGGCTTCGCGCCGGACCGCCGTGGAGGGGTCGGCGACCGGCAGCGCGGCGGCGACGGCGAACGCGTCCGGGGAGCCGATCATCATCTCGAACGAGGCCCGGTTGGCGAGGACCGCGGCGGCCGGCTCCGGGCTGTCGGCGGTCGCGACGAGTGCCTCGGCGCGGGCCATCCACTCCCCGTGCGTCGCCAGCGGCTCGGTGCTCCACCCCGGCATCGCGAGGCTGGCCCAGCCGCGGGCGGCCAGCGTCGGCCGGTCGTCCAGCTCGGCGACGGCGGCCATGATCTCGGAGCGTCCGGCGGCGATGTCGCCCGCCTGGTTGCACAGGACCATGCCGAGGTTGAGCCGTGCCTCGCCGCGCACGCCGCGGGAGAGGAAATCGTCTTTCAGCAGACGGCGCAGCAGCCGTACCACGCGCTGGTGCGACAGCCCGGTCGCCGCGAGGCGGCTCAGCATGAGCACGAGGGGTCCGCGGTCCGGCGCCGGCAGGTCGGGGTCGGCGAGCATGCTCTCCAGCACCTCGACCGCCAGGGCGGTGTCGCCGAGCGCGGCGGCGCGGTCGGCGGCGGCCGTACCATGACGCAGCCAGGCGTCCGTGTCACCGGCCTGGCGGGCGTGGAAGGCGAGCTGGACCAGCGGCGGGGGGTCCATCGCGGCGAGCGCGGTCATCGCGTGCTCGTGCGTCAGCCGCCGGTCCGGGCCCGGGATCGCGTCGTACACGGCCTGCTGGGCCAGGGCGTGGCGGAAGCCGTACCGGCCGCCGGGGTGCTCGTGGAGCACACCCGCGCGCAGCGCCTCGCCCAGCCCCGCGGAGTCACCGCCGACCGCGGTGATCAGCCGTTCGCTCATGGGGAGCCGCAACACCGCGGCCGCCTGTACGGCGCTCACCGCCGCCGCGGACAGACCGGCCATCTGTTCGGCCATCGCCTCGCGCAGCAGCAGCGGCACCCCGACGCGGTCCAGGGCGTCGGGTCCTTCCTCGTCGGGGAGGGACCGGATCACCTCCTCCACCACAAAAGGGATGCCTGCCGTGCGCTCGTGGAGTCGTGTGATGAATGCGGGCGACAGCTCGGACCGGTTCAGCAGCGCGTCGGCCAGGCTCCGCACGTCCGGCACGTCCAATGGCGTCAGCGGTATCACCACGCTGGTCGTGCCCGGCGGATGCCGGTAGGCGCGGCCCAGCGGCAACCCGGCCGCGCCCAGGTTCTCCCGCCGGTACGTCGCCACCATCGTCAGCCCCTCGGGCGGCTGATCGCTCAGGAAGCGCAGCAGATCCCGGGTTCCGTCATCGGCCCAGTGCAGGTCCTCGATCACGAGTACGGCCGGCCCGACGGCCGCCAGCAGGGCGTGCACCGCGCGGAACACCCGGTGCCGCTCGGCTCGCGGATCGTCCAGCGGCTGCGGTGACGGCGGCAGCGCGCAGGCCAGCTCGGGAAGGTAGCCGCGGAGCGCGCCGGTGACGGGGTTGAGGGCTTTGACCGTGGGTAATCGGCCCGCGATCTCCCGTAGCGCCTCGAACACGGGCCCGTACGGAAAGGGTTCGCGGATCTGGTGGCAACAGCCGAGAAGGACGGACCTGTCGCCGGACGGAAGACGACCGAGGGCGGCGCGGACGAGCCGGGTCTTCCCTATGCCCGCCTCTCCCTCCACCAGCACCACCGCCGGTGGGTGGGTCATCGCGTCGATCAGAACCTGTAGCTCTGAGGCGCGTCCGACCAGTACAGGCGAGGCCACGCTGCTCATCGGCGGCTCCGAAGGGTTCGGGTTGCGGGACCCCCAACGGACAGTTATCCACATACCTCCACACAAGGTCAACCCTTGGGCATAACAGGCTTGTTGCGGCTCAGAGTCAAGCGTGCGCGTCAGATAGATATGATCTTTTGGATCCGGCGGCTCTCATGGAGTCAGGAATTCCGTGCGGCGGTGATGAACTGGGGCTTCTGAGCAGGTTCGTCGGCGAACGGCGAGATTGTGATGATCCGGTTCGCCCCGGCGTCCGGCGATATTCTGAGGCCCGTGGGAAGGCCGCCTCAGCATGACGTCGATCGACTCCTCGACGCCGCCGCGCGACTGGCCGCCGAGGCCGGACCGCGAAACGTCACCGTGACGGCGGTCGCCCGTGAGGCCGGTGCTCCGAGCGGCTCGGTCTACCATCGGTTCCCGAGCCGCTCCGCTCTGCTCTCCGGGCTGTGGCTGCGCACCGTCGAGCGGTTCCAGGAAGGCTTTCTGGCCGCCGCGAGCGAGGAACCGCCCGCGCAGGCCGCCCTGGCCGCGGCCGGTCACGCCGTCGGCTGGTGCCGCGAGAACCCGGTCGAGGCGCGAATCCTGCTGTACGGCCCGAAGGACTTCGACGAGCCCAACTGGCCGGCCGAAGCCCGCGAGCGGCTGAAGCAGAGCAACCGCCGGATCGAGGACGCCATCCACGAGCTGGCCGGGCGTCTCGGGCGAGACACGCCGAGAGACGTGGAACTGCTGGTCCTCGCGATCGTGGACCTGCCGTACGCCACGGTGCGCCGCCACTGTCGAGCCGGAACGCCGATCCCCGGCTACGTCGAGGATCTCGTCGCGCAGTGCGCCGCCACCCTGATCGCCCAGCTGACGGTGGCCGGCCGGTAGAACCGTCGCCGCCGAGTTCCTGACCGCGACTCCACTGCGGGCGGTTTCACCTGTCCACCATGGAGTCCTCGAAAAGCGTCGGGGTGGTGGCCTCGCTCGCCCGTTTCAACTCGCCGGGCTCGAAGAACCGGATCACGCCGTACTCGCCGTCATATCCGGGATCCCGGATCACCTCGCCCCGGCGCAGCCGGTCGATGGCCTCCCCGAGCAGTGGCGAGCGGGCCGCGATGTCGCCGATCGGTACGGTCTCCAGGATCGCCAGCTCGGGCCCCAGGGCGGCGATGAGCTTGTCGATCTCCCCGAGGACCTTTTTGCTCTTCGGCCCCGTGTCGAGGACCTCGCTCATGATCTCCGGTAGAGGGACGAGGTTGCGGAATCCGGCGGCGCCGTCCGGCCGGACGCCTTCCGGCCGGTCGGCCAGCTCCTCGACCCGGCTCAGCACGCCGACGGTGAGCGGTTTCCCGCACACGGGGCAGATCCCGTCGTGCTTGCGTGTCTCCTGTGGTTCCATCCGGACGCCGCACCTGCGATGCCCGTCGACGTGGTATTTGCCCTCCTCGGGGAAGAACTCGACCGTCCCCGCGTGCCCGGCGCCGGTCTGAAGCGCCCGCAGAACCGCGAAATAGTCCACATCGGTCTCGAACATCGTGGTCTCACGACCCAGCATGGGCGGCGAGTGCGCGTCGGAATGGCTGACCAGACGGTAACGGTCGAGGCCGGAGACCCGCCAGTTCATGGCCGGGTCGCTGGACAGCCCGGTCTCCAGCGCGAAGATGCGGTCGGCGAGGTCGCCGTAGCACTCCTCGATCGTGTCGAACCCGGACTTGGAGCCGAAGACGCCGAACCACGGCGTCCAGACGTGGGCGGGCACCAGATAGGCGCCGTCGCCGCTGTCCAGGGTGATCTCCAGCAGGTCGCGGGAGTCGATGTTGAGGATGGGCCGGCCGTCCGAGCTCAGGTTGCCGAGCTGCCCGAGCCTGCGGTTGAACGCCGCGGCCGCGTCGAAGTCCGGCATGTACACCAGATGGTGAAGCTTGCGGGTGCGCCCGCCGCGGCTGTAGATCGTGGAGATCTCCACGGAAAGCATGAACCGCACCCGGCTGGAGGCCACGCTGGACGGCAGCATGCGGACGATGTCCCGGTCCAGCTCTTCGCGCAGCCGGAACAGCCCCGGCTCCGACTCCGACGGCAGGAGTTTCTCGCGCAGCTGGTCGAACCACAGCGGATGCGTGAAGTCGCCGGTGCCCACCACCGTGATGCCCTTGCGCCGCGCCCACCACGTCAGATGCTCCAGATCGCTGTCCTTGCTACAGGCCCTGGAGTATTTCGAATGGATGTGCAGATCGGCATGGAAACGCACCTCTACCATTTTGCCACAGGCCCGATCGGATCAAGGGAGGCCCGAGGGGTGCCCGGCTCGCACCTCGGCCGAGGACCCTGCGGGGAAGGTCAGAACACCGACCAGCCCGTGAGCGAGGTGAACGCGTCGAGTGCGGCGACCCCGGCGACCGAATTGCCCTTGGCGTCGAGCCCGGGGCTCCAGACGCAGAGCGTGCAGCGGCCCGGGATGACGGCGAGAATGCCGCCGCCCACCCCGCTCTTCCCCGGAAGGCCGACGCGGTAGGCGAACTCGCCGGCCTCGTCGTACGTTCCGCACGTGAGCATCACCGCGTTGATCCGCTTCGCCTCGCTGCGCGAGATGAGGCGCGAGCCGTCGGCGAGCAGGCCGTGGCGGGCCAGAAAACCGGCCGCGAGGGCCAGATCAGCGCAGTTCATCGTGAGCGAGCACTGCCTCACGTAGTGGTGCAGGAGATCCTGGACGGGATTGTCGATGTTGCCGTAGCCCGCCATGAAATGGGCGAGGGCGGCGTTGCGATGCGAATGGGCCTCCTCGGAGGCGGCCACCTCGGTGTCGACGTCGACGGCCGGGTTCCCGCTCGCCTCGCGCAGGAACGAGCGCAGCTCGCCGCTGGAGTCCCCGGTCAGGGTGAGCAGCCGGTCGGTGACGACGAGCGCCCCGGCGTTGACGAACGGATTGCGGGGGATCCCGTTCTCGTACTCCAGCTGGACCAGGGAGTTGAACGGGTTGCCGGACGGTTCCCTGCCGACGCGGCGCCAGATCGTGTCGCCGTCGCGCGCGAGCACCAGGGCGAGCGTGAACACCTTGGAGACGCTCTGCACCGAGAACGGGGTCCGCCAATCTCCGACGCCGTGGACCTCACCGTCGCAGGTGGCCAGCGCCAGGCCGAACCGGCCGGGGTCGACCCTGGACAGCGCGGGGATGTAGTCGGCCACCCGGCCCCGGCCGATGTGATCTTTAACGAGGTCGTGGACCTGGGCGAGAACCCGGGCGTGGTCCACGGTCGTTACCTGGCCTGCCCTGCGGGACGGGCGCCACGTGCCCACGCGGTGGCCGCGCTTCCCGCTCCCGCCTCCGTGAGCAGCCACTGCACCTCACTGGGGTGGTAGAGGGCGACCACCGGATCGCCGTGGACGTGGTCCACGATCGGGGCGAGGCCGAGGCGCCTGGCGGCCGTCGCCAGCATCTCGGCCACCATGGGCGTGCCGGTGTGCAGGTAGATCATGTTCTGGCTGGGACCGAGCCCGGCGACGAGGATGCCCATGCGCCACAGGGCGACGGCCGCGTCGGCGCTCATCCTGGTGTTCGGGGTCTGCGGATCGAACTGCCGGCGGGCGTCACGCCACGCGGTCGTCAGCGCCCGCAGAACCCGGCGGTGCAGCGTCGTCGGCACCTCGACGCGTGCGGCCGGCGGCTGCCCGAGGCCGGCGCCGGCCTCGCACGGGGTGACGATGGCCCAGGCCAGCCCCGACAGCAGCCGGGCGATCCGTGCCGCCACCGCCTCGCTGTGCGTCTCCACGATGGGCAGATGGCGCGGCGCCGGGGTGCACGCGTCCTCGCCGGTGTTCCCGCGCTCGGTGGGCCGCAGGTGCTGCCAGGCGAGCGCGGCTTCCAGCATGGCGTGCCCGCCGATCGGAGCCTCCGCGAGCGTGCGGTGGATGGTGCCGCTCATGTAGTCGGAGCGCCCGGCGGACGGTGATCGCGTCGGTGCCGCGGGTGCGCGTGAGGTGTTCCTGTGAGGGGTACGGCTGGCGGTCTGAATGGTCGTCATGGTCTTGATCTCCTGGACGGTCAGTTTCTGGGAATGGGCCTGTCGTCGGCGACGATCTGGCCGCCGCGGACGCGATAGGCCCACACCGCGACCGATGAGTTGACAAGCTCGCCGTTGCCGGTGAACTGGATTTGCGTGGTGATGCCGGTACCGGAGTAGTCGTCGACGAACTTCTCCATGTCGGGACGCCGTGTCCGGCCCGCGGCGATGCCGCGGAGGAAGACGGCCGCGGAGTCGTAGGCCTCCGCGCTGTAGGTGCCCGGCTCGTGGCCGAAACGGGCCCGGTACCGCCGGGAGAACTCGGGATCCTGCTTCGGCGGCCGGCACGGGCAGGTGAGGACCGCGCCCTCGGCGGCCTTGGCCCCCGCCGTACGGACGAACCCGTCCTCCTTGACCGCGTCACCCGAGACGAACGTGGCGGTCACGCCCGCGGCGCGCAGCTCGCGCAGCAACCGGCCGGCCTGGGCGTAGTAGCCGCCGAAGAACACCACGTCGGGTGCGGCCGACTCGACCTCGGCGACCACGCCGTGGAAGTCGGTCATATTCGGCTGGGCCGAGGCGCTCTGCGCCACCAGCGGGCCGAGCTCCTTCATGACCAGCTCGCTGAGGCCGCGCCCGTAGGAGCTGGTGTCGTCGATGACGAACACCTTCCGCGCGCGCAGCGTCTCCCTGATGTACCGGGCCGCGGCCGGCCCCTGGGCGGCGTCACTGCCCAGCATGCGGTGGAACGTCGACGGTCCCCCGCCGCTGAGGCTGGGGTCGGTGGCCGCGGGGGTGATGGTGCTGACCCCGCCCTGGTTCAGGATCGGATTGCCTGCCTGCGACTCGCCGGAGAACGCCGGGCCGACGACGCCGATGATCGTCGGGTCGGCGACGACCTGCTGGGCGAGCTCGGGCGCCTGTTTCGGGTCGCCCTGGGAATCGAAGTCGACGAACCCGACGGTGCAGGCCGGGTTCCTGGCGTTGTGCTCCTCGATGGCGAGCAGCGCGCCCTCGTGCATGTTGCGCCCGAGGTTCATCGACTCGCCGGTGAGCGACCCGAAGAACGCGACGCGCAGGCCGCAGCGGCCCGGGTCGGGGCCGTGCGCGTCGGTGCCGGCGCAGCCTGGCGTCGTTGCCAGCAGAGCCGTCATGGTGAGGGCGGTCAACCAGCGGGCGCTACGCATCGATCACCTCCGGGCGCCTGATCTATCCGGTCACCATCTGTCCGGTCACCGCGTGAGGGGTGCCGCGGTGGCGGGGTGCGCGTCGCACTGCGGGCACCCTGAGACGGATTCTGCGATGATGATCATGAGGATTCGATGAAGATTGGGTGAAGAGCGGGAAGATGGCGCGCGAGGGGCGGAAACGAACTCGATCTACGAATGGGAGTTCGCCACTTCATGGGCCCCGCGCGAACTTTACGATACTTCATGGTTACATGTGGTAATCGAGTATGGTGAACGATGGTCGATGTACGGCTGGGCGGCGAGGCACCCGCCCGATTTATCTCGCATGTGCTGGTTGAATCTTGTGACGGGTCGCTACCCTCACCCCATGCGCGTCATCGTCGTCGAGGATGATCCTGACGTACGCGGTGCCGTCGTCGCCGCGCTACGTTCGGCCGGCTTTGCCGTCGACGAGGTGGCCAACTGGAGCCAGGCCGATCTCAGCATGAGCGTCAACGACTACGACTGCCTGATCCTCGACCGGGTGCTCCCGGAAGGTGACTCGGCCGACCATCTCTACCAGCGCCGCCAGGCGGGCATGGCCGTACCCGCGATCATGCTGACCGCGCTCGACGACATCAGCCACCGGGTGGAGGGTCTGGAGGCCGGCGCCGACGACTACCTGACCAAGCCGTTCTCCACGGACGAGCTGGTTTTGCGGGTGCGCGCGTTGTGCCGGCGCCGTACCACGATGGTGCCGCCGATCCTGCGCGTCGATGACGTCACGCTCGACGTGGCCCGCCGGGAGGTCCGCCGCGCCGGGGTGTTGCAGATGCTCACGCCCAAGGAGTTCGCGGTCCTTGAGACCCTGCTGTCCCGCCAGCCGGCCGTCGTCACCCGCACCGAGCTGATCGAGCACTGCTGGGACGAGCGGGCCGATCCGGCGTCGAACGTGGTGGACGTCGTCGTCAACCAGCTGAGACGTAAGCTCGGCGAGCCCGCTGTGATCTTCACGACGCGGGGCACCGGCTACTGGATCGGGCCCCCGGCCGGGCCTCCGTAACCGTGAACCCGCTACGTCTCCGCGGCCGGGATTCCGGCGCCAGAGGCCAGAACCGGACGCAGCCCGCGCAGTTGCAGACGGCCGGACGCCTCAGCGCGCTGCGGGTGCGCCTGACCCTGCTGCTGATCGCCCTCAACGTGGTCGGCCTGGTCGGCATGGGAGCCGTCGCGATGGTCGTCGACCAGCAGCAGCGTGACGGCCTCGTCCAGGCCGAACTGGATCGCACCGCCCGGACCGCGAAAGCCCTGCTGTACTACGAGTCCGGCGCGCTGCGGCTGGACCGCCTCTTCGCCGACCCGGCGGCGAAGGGCCCGACCGCGGTGCACGTGTACGAGGGCACCCGCACCAGTGTCCGCCTCGTTTTCGCGCACCCGTCGAGCCTGCCGGTGATCGCGCCGGAGAACCTGCGCGGCCTCGCCCGGCTCGTGTGGCAGGGCCAAGGCGAACTCGCCACGACCATCACCACCGAGGGGCGTCACGCGCGGTTGCTCGCGGTTCCGTTCACACATGCCGTCACCGGCGCCGTGTCGGGCACGGTCGTGGTCTCGGTCGATCTCGGGCCCGTGCAGCAGGCCCACTGGCGGCTGGGGTGGACCCTGTTCGCCGGGGGAGCGGTGTTCACGCTCCTCGTCGGCCTGGGCGGGCACCTGCTGGCCCGCCGGGGCACCCAACCCGCCGTCGAGGCGTTCGGCCAGCAGGAGCGGTTCGTCGCCGACGCGGCGCACGAGCTGCGCACCCCCCTGACGGTCATCCGCGCGCTGTCGGAGGGCGCGCTCAAGGATCCGAGCCAGCAGCCCCAGGCGTTACGGCAGGTGCTGCGCTCCGCCGAACGGCTGGCCGACTCGGTCGAGGCGCTGCTCATGCGGGCACGGCTCGTGGCCGGACTGCGGGAGCTGCAACGGCAGCCGTTCCGCCTCGACCAGCTGGCCGAGGAGGTGGTGGCCGAGACCGTGCAGCCGCCGCACACGACGACGGTGTCGGTCTCACCCACGGTGGTGAGCGGCGACCCGACCCTGGTCCGCATCGCCATCCGCAACCTCGCCCACAACGCCGTACGGCACGGCCGGATCGGCACCGAGCCCGCGGCGATCACCCTCGTCGTCGAGACCGGCAAGATCATGATCAAGGATGCCGGTCCGGGCCTCGGCGACCAGCCCGCGCAGCGTTTTCGCAGCAATGCGGCGGACGGCACCGGCCTCGGGCTGACCATCGCGCAGTGGGTGGCGGAGCTGCACGGCGGAGAGCTGCAGCTTTACCCGGACCCCGAAGGGGGCACCGCCGCGGTCATGACCCTGCCCGACCCGCCGCCGGACGGGCGGTGATCTTCGGGCCTCAGGGCCTGGAGCGACCGGCCTTGGCGCCGGCGGGGGAGATCGCGGACCAGCCGTCCAGGCCGTGTCCGTTGGTGTCGCCGGGCATGAGGTCACCGCTGTAGCCGTACAGCGGCCACCCCGAAAGGGTGAGCTGCTCGGTGCCGTCGGGTCTGACGACCTTGCCGACCTTTGCCCGGTCTATGCCGACGATCCGCAGGTTCGTGATGTTGCCGGCCGGTATCGGGCGCCATGTCTTGGCGCATCCGCCGACGCAGGCGGAGCGCGACGGGTGCGCGTCGTCGGCGTCACTGCGATAGAGAACGTATCCCTGGACGTCGATGACGATGGGACCACCGAGCCGCTGCGAGTTGACGGCGAACAGGCCGGGATCGCGCGCGGGATCGGTGGGACCCGACACGCTGGTCACCTTCTCGTCGGGCTCGTCGAGCCGGGAGGTTCCGTCGCCGGCGGTGCAGCCCGTCGCCATCACCAGGGCGGCGACGGGCCCCGCCAGGAGTGCCGCTCGCCGCGACCGTCGACTCATGGGCACAGTGTGCCTGGTCAGTACGACGGTCGCGAATTTCGGGCTTTCATATGAACCATTTGAGGTCGCGACAGTATGTACCGGGGTGGTCTATGCGGTGAGGTCCGGGCCGGGGTGGGTTTGCGCGGTGAGGTCCGGTGCCGCGGCGGCGATCCGTTCTCGCATGGGACGCCGGCGCAGGGCGTCGAGTGCCTCGTCGACGAGCCGGCTCAGGGGGAACGACAGCTCGGCCTCGAGCGCGGTGGCCGCGGCGGTGGTGGCCGTCCATTCCGCTTCCAGCGGCGGCAGGAGCGATTCGGCCTTCGGGGTGAGGTGGACGATCCGCTGGCGTGCGTCCTCTCCCGGGGTGAGGGTGACCAGGCCCTCCTTGGCCATCTGGGCCACCGTCTGGCTCGCCGCGGAGTGGGTCACCCCGAGCGCGTGCGCCAGGTCGCGGATGGAACCGGGGCCGGAGATGGCCAGCACCCGGACGACCGGGGTGAACCTCGGGCGGAACCCGTGCAGCCCGAGGTCGGTGTAGACGGCCGCGATGTCCGCGTCCAGCAGTTCGAGCAGGTGCCGCAGCCGCGTGCCGAGCAGTCCTGGTCCAGATGTGGGAAAGCTCATGCCCATAACATAACAGCACTGTTAGATCTTCGGCCAAAGGAAACGCGACGTGGTCGTACGGCTCCGCCGGTCAGTACTCCCAGGTGTCGGTGCGGTTCTCCCCGCCGATGCAGAAGACGGCGGAGCCGTGCCCGCCCTGGACCAGGTCCACCCGGATCCAGCCGTCGGCCTGGGAGACCTTGGTCTCGTAGCCCGCATTGGGTGCGGCGGTGACCAGGCGGCAGGCGCCGCCCTCGATGACGAACGAGGCCGAGCCGCCCTTGACGCGCACCACCCGCACATCCTCCCCGGCTTCCGGCACCTGGGTCGAGGAAGGGACGGGGCCGGTGGAGTTCTCCGGCGGGGCCGGGGTGCGGGTGGTCTTCGACGGGGAACGGGCCGGCTCCGGCTCGGCGGTGGTGCGCGCGGGCTCGGGGGTGGCCGTACGGTGGGCTCGCCCGCGCTTGTCCGGCGCGGCCGGTGTGCTTGGCAGGCCTGATGGGCCGGACGGCGCCCCGGAGGGAAGCGGCGCGGCTCCCGTCCGGGTGATCGCGGCGCTGAGCGGTTCGATCTTCGCGTCGTCGAAGACCTCGCTGCGCAGCACGTCGCGGACACCGAACCAGGCCACCGAGACGGCCAGGGTCGTGGCCCCGCACCATACCGCGATGTATCTCAGCGCTTGCCGCATGCGGTGAATTATTACCTCACATGTCTCTTTGTTCACTACGGTTACGACCCATGGCAACGGTTCTGGTGGTGGAAGACGACGATTACGTGCGCTCCGCGATCATCCAGGAACTGGGCAGGCGCCAGCACGCCGTGCGCAGCGCCGCACGCGCCCTCGACGCGTTGCGAGAGATCACCCAGAATCCCCCGGACGCCGTGGTCCTCGACCTCGGCCTTCCCGATCTGGACGGATCGGAGGCGCTGAAAATGGTCCGCAGTGTCTCCAGCGTCCCGGTCATCGTGGCCACGGCCCGCGACGACGAGGCGGAGATCGTCCGGTTGCTGGAGGCCGGAGCGGACGACTACCTGGTCAAACCCTTCTCCGGGGACCATCTCAACGCCCGGCTGGAGGCCGTGCTACGCCGGGCGCGGGCCGCGACCCCACCCCCGGTGCTGTACGTCGGCACGCTCATGGTGGACCAGAACCGGCGCGAGGCCACCGTGGACGGCACACCGCTCACCCTGACCCGGCGGGAGTTCGACCTGCTGGCCTACCTCGCCGCGCGGGCAAACCGGGTCGTCTCCCGCAAGGAACTGCTCACCGAGGTGTGGCAGCAGTCCTACGGCGACGACCAGACCATCGACGTCCACCTGTCATGGCTGCGCCGCAAGCTAGGGGAGAGCGCCTCCGCCCCCCGTTACCTGCACACCGTGCGAGGCGTCGGCGTCATGTTGTCCGCACCTTCATGAGACGCACCCTGGCTCTGCTCGCCGTCGCCGGAGCCTCGATGATCGCCCTGGCCTTCCTGATCCCGCTCGGGATCATCGTCAGGGAGATCGCCCACGACAGGGCCATGGCCGAGGCCGAACGGCAGGCGTCGGCGCTGGTCCCGGTGCTCGCCATCACCGTGGACCCGGCCCGGCTGACCCACGCGCTGGCCAGCACCGGGGCACGAGACCGGATCGCGGTTCACCTGCCCGGCGGCGGCTCGGCGGGCACCGTACGGGCGCCCGCGCAGGTGGTGGCCGCGGCCGGTCGGCTGACGCGGGCGGTGACCGCGAAAACCGGCACCGGCTACCTCCTGCTGCGCCCGGTCGCCCTGGACGGCGACCGGACCGCGGTCATCGAGATCTTCGTGCCCGCCGGGAGCCTCACCCGGGACGTCGCCGCCTCGTGGGCGGTGCTGGCAGGGCTCGCGGTGGTGCTCGTCGCGGGTTCGGTGCTGGTCGCCGACCGGCTGGGGGTGCGGGTGGTGCGCTCGGCCCAGCGCCTGGGCCGGGCGGCCGCCTCTCTGGGGGCCGGGGACTTCAGCGTCCGCATCGAGCCCACGGGCCCACCCGAGCTGGTCGCCGCCGGGGAGGCGTTCAACGCCATGGCCGACAGGATGGTCCAGTTGCTCGCCGCCGAGCGGGAGATGGCCGCGGACCTGTCGCATCGGCTGCGCACTCCGCTCACCGCGCTCCGGCTGAGCCTCGATCACCTGGGTCCGCAGGCCGAGCAGAGCCGTCAGGCCCTGACCCGTCTGGAGTCCGAGGTGGACAAGATCATCACAGCGGCTCGGCAGCCCTCCCGCGCGGTGGAGTTCGTCTCCTGTGACGCCGCCCACGTGCTGCGCGAACGGCTGACCTTCTGGTCGGCCCTGGCCGAGGACCAGCAGCGGCCGTGGGAGCTGGTCGGAGCCTCGGAGCCGGTCCGGGTCCCGGTCGCGGCCACCGAGCTCAGTGCCGTGGTGGACGCGCTTCTGGGCAACGTCTTCCGCCACACCCCCGAGGGCGCGGCGTTCGCCGTGACCCTGCACCAGGGCTCCGGCACGGTCGGCGTGCTGATCGCCGACGCGGGCCCGGGCATTCCCGACCCCGAGGCGGCGCTGCGGCGCGGCGCCAGCGGCTCGGGATCCACCGGGCTGGGTCTGGACATCGCCCGCCAGCTCGCCGAGGCCTCCGGCGGCACGCTGCGGATCGACGTCTCCGCTCTCGGCGGCGCCAGGGTGCAGCTGTGGTTCCGCACCGATCAGCGCGATCGCGCTCCGCGCGCGGCCCGGCGGCTGGTCGGCAACCGCTGGTCACGCAAGAATCCGGCGCCCTGAAGCACGCGTTGGCGCAAGCCACTGAAGATCGACATAAGTCGACCTTAAGCAGAGTTAAAACGCATTTTTCGGCCATCTCGGCTCCGCAAGGGTGGGGGTCATCCAATCGCCACCCCTGGAGGAGTCATATGAACGCGCGTCGCAAGGCCATGGCCACCGCTGTGATCGCCGCCCCGTCGGTCCTGCTTCTGACGCTGATCCCCGGCTCGGCCCACGCGCACGGCACGATGAACAACCCGCCCAGCCGCGGCCTGGTCTGCTACACCGAGAATCCGGAGAACCCCAGGTCCGCCGCCTGCAAACAGGCCGTGGCGATGGGCGGCACCCAGCCGCTCTACGACTGGAACGAGGTCAACATCGCCTCCGCCGCCGGTCGCCACCGCGAGCTCATCCCGGACGGCAAGCTGTGCAGCGCCGGCCGTGACAAGTATCGGGGCCTCGACCAGGCCCGCGTCGACTGGCCCGCGACCTCCCTGCCGTCGGGTGGCAAGTTCACCTTCACCTACCGAGGTACGGCCCCGCACCGCGGCATGTTCGAGCTCTACGTCACCAAGGACGGCTACGACCCGTCCAAGCCGCTGAAGTGGTCGGACCTTGAGGCCAAGCCCTTCCTCACCCAGGCCGACCCGAGCATGTCCAACGGCTCCTACGTGATGAACGCGACCCTCCCCGCCAAGAAGGGCCGTCACCTCATCTACTCGATCTGGCAGCGCAGCGACAGCCCCGAGGCGTTCTACTCCTGCTCCGACGTGGTCTTCGGCGGCGGCACCGGCACCAACCCCACCCCGGCGCCGACCCCGCCCTCCAAGCCCACCGCCACCCCCAAGCCCACCCCGACGCCCACCCACGGCGGCGGTGACCACGGCGGCCACGGCGACCCCGGCGATCTGTCCGCGATCAGCGCGGGCGTCGGGGTCAGCCGGCGTACCGTCGCCCGTGCCCAGACCGTCACCGTGACCGCGGTCTGTTCCGACAGCGCGGTGATCCAGGTCTACTCCAGCGCCTTCGCGAAGCGCTCGAACTACCCGCCGGCCGGCACTGTCGCCTGGTCCCCGACGCTCGCCGTCTCGGCCAACGCCCCGTCCGGCCGGTACCAGGTCACCGTCCGGTGCACCAACGGCTCGTTCGCCCGCACCCCGATCACGGTCAACTGACCTCGTCCGCCGACCGGTTCCGTCCGCTCAGGCTCCGCGCTTCTCGGAATCCGCCTGCGCAGGTTCGGGAGCGGCCGCCGCCCGGCGACCGCTCCCGGCCGCGTTTCCACGTATGCTTCCGCCCCTGCTCCCGTCGGTGCTCCCGGCCGCGTTTCCATCCGCTCCATCCGTGCCGGTCTCGGCGTGCGGTGAACCGGCGTAGCCGAGGAGCATCATCGCGTCGTGATCGGGCGTGCCGGGCTCGGCCTGGTACACGACCAGCCGGTGCCCATCGTCGCGGGTCACGGTGAAGACCTCGTAGCCCAGCGTCATCCGCCCGACGCTCGGGTGCTCGAAACACTTGCGCCCGTTCGTGCGGGTCCGCACGTCGTACCGCTCCCACATCGCCGCGAACTCGCGGCTCTTCACGATGAGCTCACCGATCAGCCCGGTGACGTCGGGGGCGTCCTGGTTCGCCCCGGCGACCGCCCGAAGGTGGGCCACGGTCGCCGCGGCGACCTCGTCCCAGTTGACGTACAGCCGCCTGGCGTCCGGATGCAGGAAGGTGTAACGCGCCGTGTTCCGCGCCTGCGCCGGCCACTGCTCGATGCCCGGCAGCAGCCGCAGCCCCTGAGCGTTGGCGCCCAGCAGGTCATTGGCCCGGCTGAGCACATAGGCCGGATAGGGCTGGACGATGTCGAGCATGCGGCGAATCTCCGCCCGCAACGCTCGTGCCGGCACGGCGGGCGCCGCCCCACCGGCAGGACCGGCTGTGTGGCCGAGTTCGAACAGGTGCCGGCGCTCGTCGTCGTCCAGTCGCAGCACACCGGCGATGGCCTCCAGCACCGACGGGCTCGGCCTGCTCTGCTTGCCCTGCTCCAGACGCGTGTAGTACTCGATGCTCAGCCCCGCGAGCATCGCCACTTCCTCCCGGCGCAGGCCGGCGGTGCGGCGCCGTCCCGTGGTCGCCGGCAGACCGGCGTCCTGCGGGCTCACCCGAGCCCGTCGCGACCGCAGGAACTCTCCAAGATTCATCCGACCGTCCACCTCACAAGTATGACCCGCACCCGGATCGCCGTGGGGTGCCCTGCCAGGGCCCCCCTTGAGAAGGTCTGCCTCGTGCCGGATCCGCGCCGCAGACTGTTCTGCGTACCGAATGAAGCGAACCGACAGGAGAGCAGTGATGGGGAAAGTCGCCGTTGTGGGTCTGGGCATCATGGGCCGGGGCATGGCCGACAACCTGCTCAAGCACGGGCATGACGTGACAGTGTGGAACAGGACCGCTGGCCGCGCCGACGACCTGGTGGAGGCCGGGGCCGTCCGGGCCCAGAGCCCGGCAGAGGCCGCCGCCGGCGCCGATGTCGTCTTCGAAGTCACCGCCAATGACGAGTCCTCCCGCGAGGTGTGGCTCGGGCCCGACGGCATCGTGGCCGCCGCCTCACCCGGGACGGTGCTGATCGCCTCGGCGACGCTGTCGGTGGGCTGGGTGGAGGAACTCGCCGCCGAATGCGAGCGCCGGGGTCTGATCTTCTTCGACATGCCGCTCACCGGTGGCAGCGCCGGAGCCCAGACCGGCAACCTCGTGATGCTGGCCGGTGGCGATCGTTCGAGGCTGGCCGCGCTGGACCCGGTGCTCGGCTCGATCTCCAGGGAGGTCAAGTACTTCGGCCCGGCCGGTTCGGGCACGCGGTTCAAGCTCGTGCTCAACGCCCTTCAGGCGGTCCACCTGGCCGCCTTCGGCGAAGCGCTCAAGCTGGCCGCCGCGGCCGGGCTGGACCCCGCGCAGGTCGGCCCGGCGCTTGTGGACCGTCCCGGCGGGGTCATCACGGAACTGGCCTGGAAGAGCTTCGGCGCCCGGCCCGAGCCGATCAACTTCTCCGCGGAGTGGGCGCTCAAGGACCTGAGCTACGCGGCGCTCATGTCCGAACAGGTCCACCACCCGATTCTGGACGGGGTTCTGTCGATCTTCACCGAGGCCGTCGAGCAGGGTCGCGGCCACGAGGACTGGAGCACCGTCAACGAGCAGAGGGCGCCTGGTTCCCCGGCGTGACCCGCGAGGCGGGCCGCCGGCCTCAGGTGGGGCTCTCGAAGCGGCCGCCGGAATCTCCTTCAGCGCTGCCCCGAGTCGCTCGCGTGAGCGACCCGATCGGGGGCGGGCGGGGCGTCGGGGTGCACGACGGTCAGCAGCGAGCCCGTGACCAGGGCGGCGGCGGCCAGGGCGGCGGCGATGCCCAGGCGGTTGAGCAGTGTCATTCGCGAAACCCTCTGAACTCTTCAGAACTCGAACAACTCGAAGTGGATGCGGCGCCGGGGTATCCCGGCCCGGCGCAGTACCCCGATCGACGCGGCGGTCATCTGGGGAGGACCGCACACGTAGGCGTCGTGCTCGGCGATGTCAGGCACGACCTCGCGGAGTTTGGCGGGGGTGAGCGGGTTGCCGATGCCCCTGGAGGAGCCCAGGAGATAGTGAAGGCGGCGATGCCGGCGCCGGGCGATGGCCTCCAGCTCCGCGGTGAACACGAGCCGATCGGCCGAGCTCGCCCGGTACAGCAGCGTGATGTCGCCCGGCCCGCCGGGCAGCGTTTCGAACAGCGCCCGCATCGGCGTGATGCCCACCCCTCCTGCCAGCAGCAGCACCTTTCTGCGGGTACGGCTCCGCCCGGTCATCGCCCCGAACGGCCCGGTCGCCAGCACCCGCGTTCCCGGGCGCAGCCGCCGGATCCGTCGGGTGTGGCCGCCCACCACCTGCACCGTGATGCGTAGCGTGTCCTCCCAGATCGGGGCGGACAGCGAGAACGGCAGCGCCGTACGCCACAACCGCCGGGTCATGAAGCGCCAGCGGAAGAACTGGCCGGGCTCGACCTGGAGAGCGTTCAGGTCCTTGCCGACCATGTAGACCGAGACCACGCCGGGGCCCTCGGCGAAAACCCCGGCCACGCGCAGGGAATGGCGCAGGGCCTGCCGTACCGGCACTATCAGGCGATACCACACCAGCAGAACCGCGACCTGGGCGTGCATGATCGACCAGATCCAGGCCAGGACGGGAATTCCCGCCAGGTCCGGGCCGGCGGGCTGATGGGCGAAGGCGAGGGCCGCGCCGAGGTAGGCGAGCAGGTGGACCGAGCGCCAAGCCTCGTAGGTCACCATCCTGCGTACCGCCCTGGCCGAGATCACGCCCACCGCGGCGAGGATCAAGATGCCCACCGTGGCCGCCGCGAGCGCCGGGTAGCCGACCAGCCCGCGTACCGCTCCGGCGGCGCCCGTCCCGGTGTGGGCGGCGAAACCCCACAGGGCCAGCAACGTGTGCGCCACGGACAGGCCGAGCACCCACCGCCCGCCGAAGGCGTGCCAGCGTGCCAGCCGGTCGGCGCCCACGCCCAGTTCGACGGCGGGAATCCGGGCCATCAGCAGCAGGGCCACCCAGATGCCGTAGCCCGCCAGGAGCCCGGTCAGGTGCGCCCCGGTGGCCAGCAGCGCCGAGGCTCGCAGCGACGGTACGACCTGAACCGCCCAGAGCCCGATGACGAGCCCGCCCCCGGCGATGACGCTCCGCAGGAACACGCGAGGGCTCACCTTCGGCGGAGTCGTGGTGTGCCAGCGCGAGCGTCTGGAACGGTGGCTCACCGGCGGCCCATGCTTGGCCGGGGGTTTCGTCACGATCAGCACGATCAGCACGGTAGGACGCGTTTTCGCTGATCATTCGTGTCTTATGGCGACGTTAAGGGTCGCTTGTGTGATCTTTGAAAAAGGGACACGTTGGTGCGAATCCGATCAGAGCCAGCCTCTGCTCTTGGCCAGGAGGCCCGCCTGGAACCGGTTGGCCGCGCCCAGGTGGGACATCAGATCGGCCACGTGCTTGCGGAAGGTCCGGACCGACACCCCCATCTCCCGGGCCCCCGCCTCGTCCTTGCCGACACGGGAGAGGATGTCGAGCACCTGTCTCTCGATCGTGTTCGGCGGCTTGTCGTCGAGCACGGCGAGGAGGTCGTCGGCGGAGTTCCAGGTGCGTTCGAACAGGTCGACCAGGGTGATGACCGCGCCCGGATGGCGCAGGACGAGCGCGCCGCGGGCGGGGTTGTCCGGCTCGACGGGCAGGAGGGCGACCGAGCGATCGAAGATCATCATCTTCTGGACGGGGTCGTCGATGACGCGTATCTGGTCGCCCGCGTCATGCAGCTTCCGGTAGTAGGGGATCGCCTGCACCTTCAGTGCCGTCCGGCGGATGATCGTGCGCATGGTGATGTTCCTGCTGAGCGCGCGGATGTTCTTGGGCAGTAGCTCCTCGTTGGGGACGCGAGGGTGCATGGACAGCACCTCGTGCGCGTAGTAGAGCAGGTCGTCGATGTAGTTGTTGACCTCTGCCAGGCCGTAGATGTGCTCATCGGCCCTGTCCCTCGCCATGACGCACTGATGCGTGACGAGGTCGGGGATCGCGCCCCTGGCCGCGGCGATGTCTCGCAGGCTCTGGCTGATCTCGTCCTGGCGGCGCTGGACCAGGCGTTCCACGGCGACGGTGGGGTTGGCGGGCCAGGCGGTCGCGGTGGCGTCCAGCCGTGCGAGCTCCATCGCGTACAGGCGCTTCAGCCCGGCACTCACCGATTCCGGGTCGAGGGCGAGTGAGGCCGCGATGGCCTCGGCGGGGCTGCCCGGGTGCTGGAGGAGGAAGCGGTATATCCGCTCCTCGTCGGCGGATATGCCAAGGCTGGAAAGGTTCACGTGCTTCCGTTCAGTCTCGCTGCAGGAAGCTGAAGTCTCCCGCTACAGCTTCCTGAGGTCAGGATCGCTGGTTTTCGCATGGGCCACAAGCCAGATTATTGACATCCGTTTCACCGTGAAGGGACTGCTTGTGCTCACTCTCAGCGACCCCAGCCGCATCATCGCGGGCCTGATCCTCATCAGCATCGTCACCATCGAGTTCGGTGGTACGTTCCTGCTGCGCATTGTGAGTGGCGCCATACCGATGACCGATTTCCAGAAATCCTTCGCCCGGGCGGGTCACGCGCACGCGGGCGTCCTGGTCACCCTGAGCCTGGTCGGCCTGATCCTGGCCGACGCGACGGGTCTGGCCGGCCTCACCGGCTGGGTCGCCCGGCTGGGGGTGCCCGTCGCCGCGATCCTGATCTCGGCCGGGTTCTTCCTGTCCTCCCTCGGCAAGGACGTCACCCGTCCCAACGGGCTCATCGCCCTGCTGTGGGCGGGCGTCGTCAGCCTCGCCGCCGGGGTGCTGGCGTTGGGCATCGGGCTGCTGACCGCCTAGGACCGTGCCGTCCCGGGCGCCGGAAGGCAGCCGTTCAGGGAGTGGGCGTGTTACCGGGCCGCTGTGTGGGCTGGTGGGTGTGGCGCCAGAACTGCCGTTTCTTCTCGTCGCGGACGACGATGCCGAGCGTGGCCAGTTCGTCGCGCAGCTGCGTGATGTCGTCCACGTCGTTCTTGTCGAGTGCCCGGGCGCGGGCCTTGAAGAGCGCGTTGGCGGCCGGGGGCAGGCCCGGCATGTCCTCCACCCAGCGCCGGTATTCGTCCTTGTACGGGTCGCCGCCGGGCAGCCACGGGTATCGGTGGGCCGTGAAGGCCTCCGCGAGCCCCTTCGCGTCGGGCAGGTCGGCTCCGTGATGAGCGCTGTGCCCGGCGAGCTCTTCCGCCGCGTGGCCGAGCAGCACCAGCCGCTTGTCCTCAAGGAACACCCCGCTGATCGACGCGCGGGGCACGGTTCGCGAGGAGCCGCCTCGGGTGAGCGTGACCTGGTCGTCCTCGACCTTGACGGTCACGTAGTCCTTCTCGGCGAGAAACACGAGCACCACGCCCGCGAGCACACCGAGGGCCAGGCTTCCGATCAGGGCCACCTGGTCGGGAAGGGAGGCGAAGAGTTTGAGCGGGCCATGGAAGGGCACCCACGGCAGCGAGACCGCCCAGAGGGCCAGCGCCTTCAGCGCCCAGCCGCCCGCTCCGCCCAGGAGCGGAAACCCGATCCACACGAGGGCGCGCTCCGACGTCGTCGGCCCTACCACGGTCGCGTTCTCCTGGGAACCTGGTTCAGGCGGCATGACCAGAAAAATAGCACCGGCCTCTTCGCGCCCATGAGCCGTGCGGACGGCCGCCCGATGCCGGTGACCGAACGGCTCCATGATCGCCGCCGAGACGTTCTCCCTGGTGAAGCGGATAATCTGGGCCTGCCTACCGCCGCCGGGTTCGCCGTCGGCCGGTATCGCCGCGCAGGGAGAGCGGCTACCAAAGTCGCGGAAATCAAGACTTTGGTCGAAGCTCCGCACACCTTCCCGTGGCCGGTAACCCCGGTGTGGGGCCGCCGTCAGCTCTCCAGGCTCAGGGCGAGCCGGAAGGACAGGCCGGTGTTCCTGCGGTAGCCGAGCCGGTGCACCGCCAGTTCCAGAGCCTCGCGCTGGCCGACGAGGACCACCCACGACTTCGCCCTGGTGACCAGCGTGTACAGCAGCTTGCGGTGCAGCATCACGCCGCCGGCCTCGGCCACGATCGGCGCCACCACGAACGGGTATTCGCTGCCCTGGGAGCGGTGCACGCTGATCGCGTAGGCGTGGGTCAGCTCGTCCAGCTCGTCGAAGGCGTATTCCACGCTCTCGCCGTCGCCGGTGCGGATTTCGATCATCCGCTCCTGCGGGTTCACCGCCGTGACCGTGGCGGTCTCCCCGTTGAACACGCCCTTGTCGTAGTTGTTGCGGATGGGCATGACACGGTCGCCCGCTCTGAAGACCGACGGGCCGGACCAGTGCTCGGCCGCTTCCTCGCGCGCGGGGTTCAGTCGCTCCTGCAGCTTGCGGCCGAGCTCCACGGTTCCCGTCGCTCCCTTGCGCATCGGGCACAGCACCTGGATCTGGTCCCTGCCGATGTTCTGCTTGCGGGGGATCGCCTCTGTCGCCAGATGGACCACCCGCTCTGCCACGTGGTCGGGATCGTCGAGCTCCTCGAACCAGAAGCCGCCCCGGCCGGGCAGCGCGGGCAGTTCACCCGCCCGGATCCGGTGGGCGGCCTGGACGATTCCGCTGTCCTGCGCCTGCCGGAAGACGCGGGTCAGCCGGATGCGTGGAATCTCCTCCACACGGAGCAGGTCGGCCAGCACGCTGCCGGGCCCGATGCTGGGGAGCTGGTCGCTGTCACCCACCAGCAGCAGGTGGCTGCCCGCCGGAATCGCGGCCGCCAGCCGGGTGGCCAGCTGAAGGTCCAGCATCGAGGCCTCGTCCACCACGACCAGGTCGGCCTTCGCGGGGGACTGCTGGAACAGCGTGCCCTCCTCCGGCTCCGGCTGCTGGGCGAGCATCCGGTGCACGGTCATCGCGGGCAGACCGGTGAGCTCCGACAGGCGCTTGGCGGCCTTGCCCGTCGGCGCGGTCAGGGTGACCGTGCCGCCCATCGCCCGCACGGTCGCGGCGATCACCTTCAGCGTGTGGCTCTTGCCGCAGCCGGGCCCGCCGGTCAGCACGGAAACGGTGCTGGTCAGCGCCAGGTTCACGGCCGCCCGCTGGTCCTCGTCCAGCCCCTCGTCCTCCGCGAACGCGCGCAGCGGCAACGTCGAGCGGGCCCGGCAGAGCCTGACCAGGTGCGCCGTCAGCATGACCTCCCGGCTGTGCTGCTCCTTGGCGTACACCGCCGCCTGGTCCTGGCCGGACGGCGACGCCTCGACGACCACCCGGCGCTCGGCGACCAGCGCGTCGACCGCGCGGTGGATCAGGTCTTCCTCCTGTCCGACCAGGTTCGCCGCCGCGGCGACGAGGGCGGGCAGCGGCAGGAAGCAGTGCCCGTCGCGGGCGGCGGCCGTCTCCAGCCTGTCCAGGACCGCCGCCTTGATCCGCTGCGGGCTGTGCTCCGGCACCCCCGATCGCAGCGCGATCCGATCGGCGGTGGCGAAGGCGATCCCTCTGACCTGGCCGATCAGCCGGTAGGGGTCGGAGAGGAGGACGTCGCGCGAGTCGTTTCCGTACGCCTGGTAGATCTTGGCCGCGAGCAGCGGGCTGATCCCGAAGCCTTGCAGGACGACCATCAGCGCGGCGACCGCCTTCTGCTCCGCCCACGCCTGAACGATCTGCGCCTGCCGCGTGGCGCCGATGTTGACGACTTCCCTGAGGCGTTCCGGCTCGGTGTCGATGACCGTGAGCGTCTCCTCGCCGAAGTGGCTGACGATGGCGTGGGCGAGCCGCGGCCCGATCCCGCGGATCAGGCCCGAGCCGAGGTACAGCATGATGGCGCGCACGGTGGAGGGGACCACCCGCTCGCACTGCTTGACCATCAGGCGGCTGCCGTGGCGGGGGTGTTCGTCCCACTCTCCGGTCAGTCGCAGCGTCTCGCCCGGCTGCACCCCGGCCAGCGCGCGGCCCGCGGCGACGAACCCGGTCAGGCCCTCGGCGCTCATGCGCGCGACCGTGTATTCGTCTTCGCGGACATACACCAGCTGCTCGACGGAGACTTCCACGTCCGCCGGGTACGGCTTCGCGAGCACGGTCACCGTACGCTCCCCGGGATCATGTGCGGCACCTCATCGCAGGACACTAGCGGGCGCGTACGACAGTTCAAGTCACGTCCGCGGCTTTTGAGAAGGTTCTTGAGGTGCGCAAACCCGGGACGGCCGCTCTCTGGAGGCCTGGCCGCCGGTTCGGCGGGGTCCGGCGGTGAATCTCATGAATTTGCCAAAAAGATCCGGTTCACTTCCGGCTGTCATTCACCGAGCGATGGGAGTGCAGGCATGCGAGTGATCCGTACGAGCGCGGCGGTGGCGCTCGCCGTATCGGCCGTGGCGTACGCGGTGGGGGGCGGCACTGCGGCGTACGCCGAGAGGAACGGTGCCCCGGCGAGTGCGGCGAGTGCGGCGAGTACGGCGGGCGGCGGTGTGGCGGCGAGTACGGTGGGCGGTGTGGCGGCGAACGCGGTGAGTACGGCGGGCGGCGGCGTCGCGGTGGCCGGGGGCAGGACCTCCGTTCACACGATCATCGTCGACGGGCTGGAACGCCGCTACCGGGTCCACCGGCCCGCGTCGCTCCCGGCGAAGGCGCCGCTGGTGGTGATGATGCACGGCGGCTTCGGCTCGGCGAGGCAGGCGGAGGAGTCGTACGGCTGGAACGCCGAGGCCGACCGGCGGCATTTCGTCGTCGCCTACCCCGAGGGGTACGGCAGGGCCTGGAACGTCGGCGACGGCTGCTGCGGCAAGCCGGGCCGCCGTCAGGTGGACGACGTCGCCTTCATCAGCCGGATGGTCGCGCGGATCGGCCGCGAGCTGAGGATCGACCCCCGGCAGGTGTACGCGACGGGGATGTCCAACGGCGGCATGATGGCCTACCGGCTGGCCTGCGACACCACGATCTTCGCGGCGATCGGGCCGGTGGCCACGACCCGGCTCGGCGACTGCCCCGGGCCGGAGCCCGTTTCGATCGTCCACATTCACGGCCTGGCCGACCAGACCGTGCGCTTCGACGGCGCCCCCGGCACCGGAGCCGCCAGGATCGACGGGCCGCCCGTGCCGGAGGTCATCGCCGGCTGGCGCAGGGTCGACCGGTGCGGCCGTCCTGCCGTCTCCCGGTCGGGCCCGGTCACCACCGAGCTCGCCGGCTGCCGGGGAGGCCGAGCCGTCCGCCTGACCACCATTGACGGGGCAGGTCACCAGTGGCCGGGGGGCGAGGTCGTCCGCGAACAGGCCGACCCGCCGTCCCGGGATCTCGACGCCACCGCCGTCATCTGGGACTTCTTCGTCACCCACCCCAAGTCCTGAGCCCTGTGGCGGGTGACGGGAGCGGTGGCGCCATCGTCCTGGGGCCGCCGGATCTCCTCCCGGAGCGCCGAGCGGCTCGCCGGGCCGAGGCCCGGACCCGGCCCACCCGGAAGCACGGTCAGGGGCGTGTCCCGTGAACGGGCTGATCGGCGCCGTGGCGGGCCACCAGGGTGGCGAGGCCCGCGCGGGAGGACACGCCGGTCTTGCGATAGATCCGGGAGAGGTGGGTCTCGACCGTACGGGGGCTGAGGTAGAGCTTGATCGCGATCGCCTGGCTGGTGAGGCCTTCGGCGACCAGCCGGGCGATCTCCCACTCGCGGGCAGTCAACGTGGCAAGCTCGTTCAGGGGCTCGAACTCGTCCTCGACCACCACCGGCCGCGCACGTTCGGCCAGGCCGGTCAGTAACCGCGCGCCGCCGAAGGAGGCGAGGCGATGGGCACGCCGCCACATGGCGGCGGCGCGGGAGGGATCTCCGGCGGCCTTCGTCAACCGAGCAGCGAGCAGCAGGGCGTGGGCCTCCCGGAGCGACGAGCCTGAGCGCGCGTATTCCTGCGCGGCCTCGGCCATCATGCGCGCCGCCGCCCCGGTGTCGCCCCGGTGGGCCGCGAGCGCCGCCGTGCCGCGCAGCACGGCGGCGCGCTGGGTCGGCAGGTCCAGCCGACCGGCTTCCTCCCGGGCCCGCGCCGCCCAGCGCTCGGCGTTCTCCAAGTCGCCGGTGGCGATGGCGGTGCTGACGAGCAGGTCCAGATAGCCGGGGCGGGCTGAGGGCTGCAACCGTCGCAGCTCGCTCCCGCCGCCCGCGCGCAGCATGGCTTCCCTGGCCCGCTGCGGGTCACCGGCGGCCATCGCCGAGTAGGCGAGCGCGACCCAGGCGAGGGACGCCCACCAGCTGTCGCTCGTGCCCACCAGTGCCACCGCCTCCTCACCGGCGGCCAGGGCCCTCGGGTCGCCCGGCAGGTGCGCGTACAGCAGGATCAGGGACTTTATCCCGAGAGTGAAGGCCAGGAGCTCGCCGCTGCCGACGGCCCGCGCGATGGGCTCGGCCTCCTCGGCCAGCTCCAGCGCGGACGGCACCCGGCAGGTCTGGAGGTGGGCGTATGCCTTGCATATCAGAAGGTAGGGGATGAGGTGGATCTGACCGCTCCGGCGGGCGATCTTCACGCCGCGGTCGGCGTGCCGTTCCGCGTCGGCGTAGGCCTCCAGGAACACCTCCGTCCAGCCCAGCCGGGCCAGCGACTCGCACAGGGTGAAAAGGTCGTTGTCGGTCAGCGCGTCCGCCATCGCCGCTGCGCGGCCGGCGAACGCCCGCGCCGCGGCGATCTCACCCTCGTAGGCCTCTCCCATCGCGGCCAGCGCGAGGGCGCTCGTCTCGCCGATCTCGTCGCCGAGCGAACGCGCGGTCGAGAGAGTATGTGCGACCTCCTCGCGCGCGTCCGGATAGCAGGCGGTGGACAACGCCGACAGACCCAGTTCCAGCCCAAGGGAGACGGCGTGCCGGGGCGAGGGCGGGGGTCGCCGGGACAGTTCGCGGCGCAGCAGCGCGGTGGCCTCCCGCGGGCGTCCGAGGTGCCGTTCCATCACCGCGCACAGCGCGATCGCGTCCGTTCGGACGGAGGCGTCGTCCGGCCCCGACGCGCTGATCACCTCGTGCAGCAGGTCACGGCTCTCCCTTAGGGCGCCACTCGCACCGAGGGCGCGGGCGCGCAGCAGCGTCAGTTCGCCGCGCCTGGCCGCGTGCTCGCAGGTGTCCGGCAGCAGCCGGAGCACTGCCTCCAGCCAGTGGGCGCAGGTCGCCGGGGCGGTCGGCTTGACCTGTTCGGCCGCCTCGATCAGCACGGCGATCGCGTCCGGATCCCAGCCGGTCAGCGACTGTTCGATGTGATGTGCTCGCTCGCCGGCGGACGCGCCCGCCCGGGCCAGCTCGGCCGCCGCCCGCCGGTGGATCCCGATCCGCCGCTGGGGGGCGATGCTCTCGTAGACGAGCGCCCGGATCACCGGGTGGCGCAACGTCAGCCGCCCGCCCGAACACGTCCGGACGAGGTCACGCCGGATCAGCGTGAGAATGTCGCCGTCGAGTTCCGTCTCGCCGTGCTCGCCTATCTGACCGAGCAGCGCGGGTGTGGCGTGGTCGCCGAGCACCGCGATGTCTTCCACGATCCGGCGCTGGGACGGCGTCAGCGGTGTCAGCTCGTCGAGCGGCAGCGACCCCAGCCTGGTCGGCAGGCCGCCCGAGCTGCTCCCGGTGGCCGGGCCGTACGGCAGGGCCGAGCCGCGCCGGACCGGCGCGCCGTCGCGGTGGGCGTGCAGGAGGGCGAGGAAGTACAGCGGGTTGCCCTCGCTGGCGGCGTACAGCTCCGCGGCGTGGCCGCGCGGCAGGTCCGGGGCGAGTCTCTCGACGCACTCGCGCTCGGCGAGCGGTCCCAGCTCCAGGCGCAGCACCGCTCCGGTGTCGACTCCACGGGTGAGTGCCGCGGCCAGGGACGTCGCGGTCTGCCGGTCGCGGCGCGCGATGACCAGCAGCACCGGGGCGCGCACGGGGTGCCGGATCAGGTAGTCGAGGAGTTCCAGCGAGGACGGGTCGGCCCAGTGCAGGTCGTCCAGTGCCACCACGAGCCCCTCACGGCCGAGGTGCGCCAGCAGCGCCGCGGTCGTCCGGTACAGGCCGAAACGGTCGGCATGGAGCTGCGCGGGGGAAGAGGCCGGTCGGCCGAGAACGGGGGAGGCCGCCTCGGCCAGCTCCGAGACCGGGCTCAACGCAAGAGGGTCGAGATCGGCGAAGGCGTCGGTGAACGGCTGGAACGGGGTGTGCCGCTCATACTCCGTGGCCTGGCCGTACAGCACGGTCACTCCCTGCTCCCGGGCCCGCCGGCGGAACTCGCCCATGAGCCGGCTCTTGCCGATCCCCGCCTCGCCGGTGATGTCGACGATCACGGGGGCGTCTCCCCGGTGCAGGCGGTCGATCACCGCGTCGAGCTGTTCGAGCTCGGCGGACCTGCTGACCAGCGGTGTCCCGCTCGCGTTCCGTGTCAGCCCGCTGTACGGCACATTCACCACCGTGCTCCTTCGGATGGCTTGCCCCGCATGCTCGCGCATGTGC
The DNA here is from genome assembly GCF_042898655.1 of Streptosporangium sp. NPDC000396. Taxonomy (NCBI): domain Bacteria; kingdom Bacillati; phylum Actinomycetota; class Actinomycetes; order Streptosporangiales; family Streptosporangiaceae; genus Streptosporangium; species Streptosporangium sp. NPDC000396. Next base: position 142,188 of record NZ_JBIAZA010000015.1, on the reverse strand, counting down.
TCTCGCGTGGTGCCGGACGGCCGCCCGGCAGGCCTCCCCAACCGGGCGCGGGACGACATCGGAACGGCTTACGGCCATTGTTGCTCATTAATAGCACGACCGTATTCAATGTGATCGGTTTCCATGCGTCCAGAGTGATTCCCGATCTCGGCTGATTTCGCCTGGATCGAATACAGCGAACGGTGTTGCGGGAGAAGTGTGGCCTGCCGGTTCGCCGTGCTCAGCCGGTTCCTGCCGCGACGAGATGCTCGACGAACAGCGCGGCGGCCGCGGTGGGGGTCGGCAGCGGGTTCCACGCGAGACCGATGGGGCGCTGCTTGGCGGGGGCGAGGGGACGGTAGGCGGGGTCATCGTGCTCAAGCACGGCGGGCCGGGGCAGGATGCCCACGCCGAGACCCGCTCCGATGAGGCCGCGCACGGTGGCGATCTCCTCGCTCTCGAACGCGATGATCGGCTCGAAGCCGGCCTCGTGGCAGAGCCTGTCGATGACCCGGCGCAGGTCGGTTGTGGAGGCGAAGGCGATGAACGGCTCGTCGCGCACGTCCCTGAGCGTCAGTCCTGGGACGGTGGCGAGCGGGTGCTCGACCGGCAGGGCGATGCAGAGCTGCTGCTCCCGCAGCCGGTGCCAGCGCGCGCCGTCCCCCTCCGGCGGCGGGGTGACCAGGGCGGCGTCGATGTCCCCGCGGTGCAGCCAGGCGAACAGCTCCCTGGCGAAGCCCTGGTGCAGCTCGAACCGGATGCCCGGGGTGACGGTCCGGTAGTCGCGGAGGATCTCGGGGACCAGCCAGCGGCCCACCGAGTGCAGGAATCCGAGCCTGATCAGACCGGTGTCCGGGTTGGCCAGCGCGTCGATGCGGCGACGCGCGCCGTCCAGCTCGCTCACGGCCCGGGCGGCGTGTTCGCGGAACAGCGCGCCGAACCGGTTGACGGCGAGCCTGCGCCCGTGCCGGTGGAACAGCTCGACACCCAGATCCGCCTCCAGCCGGGCGAGCGCGCGCGACAGCGTGGACTGGTTGACGCCCTCGATCGCTGCGGTGTCACGCATGTTCTCCGTGTCACACAGCGAGAGGAACCAGTGCAGAGTTTGCAGGTCCATCCAGTCATGATGCGTATTCAGCATCAGTTCCGGCAAATTATGCATTTTGAGCATCAATGATGCTGGGACAGCATCGAACGGTGACCTCGACCCTCGTGCATCAGGTCGCCGCGACCGGATACCGGCCGGGTGATCGCGCCTACAGCCGGATCAGATACGGGCTGATGCTCGGCGGACTGGCGAACTTCCTGGCTCTCTACTACGTCCAGCCGTTGCTGCCCGGCATCGCGGAAGGCTTCCGGGTGTCGGCGTCCGAGTCGACGGCGGTGCTGTCGCTGTCCACGATCACCATGGCCGTCGCGCTCCTGTTCGTCGGCCCGATCTCGGACGCGGTGGGCCGCGTGGTGATCATGCGGGTCTCCCTGGTCGGCTCGGCGGTCCTGGGGATCGCCGCCGCGTTCGCGCCCACCTGGAACGGCCTGCTGATCCTCAGAGGTCTCGAAGGCGTGGCGCTGGCCGGACTCCCGGCGGTGGCTCTGGCCTACCTGCGCGAGGAGGTGCATCACGGGGCCCACCTACGCGCCAACGCCACCTACATCATGGGGACGGCCCTCGGCGGGGCCGCCGGACGCCTGCTTCCCGGGCCGCTCGACGCGCTCTGGGGCTGGGCGGGTGCCAGTGCCGCCATCGGCGGCATCACCCTGCTCTGCGCGATCGGCCTGTGGGTCCTGGTGCCGCCGTCCCAGCGGTTCGAAAGGTCCGGCGGGCGGTCGCGGGGCCTGCTGCGCAACACCGGGCTGACCCTGCGGGACCCCGCCCTGGTGGCCCTGTGCCTGGTCGGAGCGGCCACGATGGGCGCGTTCGTCGGCCTCTACAACGCCCTGGCCTTCCGCCTCCAGGCGGCTCCCTACCTGCTGGGCGGTATGGCCACGCTGGTGTTCGCCGCCTATCCCGTGGGCGTCGCGGCGCCACTCGCCGCCGGACGCCTGGCCGTACGGCGAGGGCGCGGCCCGGCCGCTTTGCTCGGCGTCACACTCCTGCTCGCGGGCGTGTCGCTCACCGCCGCGCCGCAGCTCCCCGCGATCATGATCGGCCTCGGCATGCTGACCTTCGCCTTTCTCGGCGTCCACTCGCTGGTCAGCGGTTGGGTCTCCGACCGGGCCCACCGGATCGGCGTCGGGGTCGGCCAGGCCGCGGGACTGTATCTCCTCGCCTACTACGCCGGGAGTTCGATATTCGGCGCGCTCGCCGCCCACCAGTGGCAGGCGGGAGGGTGGCCCGGCGTGATCGCCGTCTCCGCGACCCTGATCATCAGTGCCGGGCTCCTCATACTCCTGGCTCGCCACTTCGACAAGCAGTGAAAAATTAAAAGTATTGATGTACGTTGACTTCAGATTTCATCGCGACAATGGGCTAAAGCGATTTTTTTCTGAGGTGTGACGATGTTCGATCATGCTCGTCTGGCTGCCCTGCTCGATCGGGAGCGTCGCGAGTTCCGCGAGCGCAACCCGCGTTCGGCGTCCGCGTACGAACAGGCGCGGGCTCATCTGTTCGGCGGCGTGCCGATGACCTGGATGAACAAGTCCGCCGCGGGCTTCCCGCTGTACCTGGCGGAGGCCCGGGGAGCCCGGGTCACCGATCTGGACGGCCACGAGTACGTGGATCTCTGCCTGGGGGACACCGGCGCCATGGCGGGGCACTCGCCGCAGGCCACCGTGGACGCGGTCAACGAACGCTTCGCGCGCCGTGGCGGTGCGACGGTGATGATGCCGACCGAGGACGCGGCCTGGGTCGGGGCCGAGCTGGGCCGGCGCTTCGGCGTGCCGTACTGGAGCTTCTCGCTGACCGCCACCGACGCCAACCGGTGGGCCATCCGCCTGGCTCGGGCGATCACCGGACGGCCCAAGATCCTGGTCAACAGCTACTGCTATCACGGCAGCGTCGACGAGGTCCTCCTCGTGGTCGGCCCGGACGGCGGGCAGGTCTCACGAGAGGGCAACGTCGGCGCTCCCGTCGACCCGACGGTGACCTCGCGGGTGGTGGAGTTCAACGACCTGCCTTCGCTGGAGCGCGAGCTGGCGCACGGCGACGTCGCCGCGGTCCTGATGGAGCCCGCCCTCACCAACATCGGCATCGTGCTGCCCGAATCCGGCTACCTGGACAGGGTGCGCGAGCTGACCCGCCGGTACGGAACCCTGCTCATCAACGACGAGACGCACACGTTCTCGGCCGGTCCCGGCGGCTGCACCGGAGCATGGGGGCTCCAGCCCGACATCGTGACGATCGGCAAGGCGATCGGCGGGGGCATCCCCAGCGGCGGATACGGGCTGTCCGCCGAGGTGGCCGCCCGGATCGAGGGGATGAGCGGTCTCGACCTGGTCGACATGGGCGGAGTGGGCGGCACGCTCGCCGGTAACGCGCTCTCGGTCGCCGCCATGCGGGCGACCCTGGAGCATGTGCTCACAGACGAGGCCTTCACCGGCATGACACGGCTGGCGACCCGCTTCACGAAGGGGGTCCAGGAGGTGATCGACGCGCACGGGCTGCCCTGGTCGGTCACCCAGCTCGGAGCGCGGGCGGAGTACCGGTTCACCAGCCCGGCCCCCCGCGACGGCGGGGAGTCCAACGCGGCCGGTGATCCCGACCTGGACGACTATCTGCATGTCTATCTGGCCAATCGGGGGGTCCTGCTCACGCCGTTCCACAACATGGCGTTGATGTGCCCGGCCACCACCGAAGCCGACGTGGACCTGCACCACGAGGTGTTCGCGGCCGCGGTGGCCGACCTGGTCAGGTGAGCGGGTGGGCGGCGACGGAGGATGATGTGCCGGTGAGCATCGATGAGATCGATCGGATCCTGTTGCGCGAGCTACAGCAGGACGGCCGGATCTCCTACACCGCGCTGGCCGAGATCACCGGGCTGTCCGCGCCTGCCGTACGGCAGCGAGTGCAGCGCCTGCGGGACGAGGGAGTGGTCCAGATCGTCGGGGTCACCGACCCGATGGCACTCGGCCTGCCCGTCATGGCGCTGATCGGCCTGCGCGTCGACAGTGACGTGCACACCGTCGCCGACCGGATCAGGGACCTGACCGGTGTGATCTACGTGGTGCTCACGTCCGGCTCGTTCGACATGTTCGTGGAGGTGGTGTGCAAGGAGCCCGCCGAGTTGCTGGCCATCCTCAACGACCACATCAAGCGGGTCCCCGGCGTCACCCGCGCCGAGGTGTTCACCTATTTCGGGATCCACACGCACCGCTTCGCCTGGCCCGGCTGAGAACCTCCCACGCCTTCACCCGGCCCGGCTGATGATCAAAGCTGCGGCTGTCCCGCTCCGTACGGCGAGGCGCGGGTGAGGGGCCCCGCCTCGCCGTTTCGTCCGGCGTCGTTCCGACGTCGTTCCGACGTCGTTCCGGCGTCGTGCTGTCGGGTGGAACGGGAGCCGGTCATCTCTCGCAGGTGATCAACCGGACGGCCGGGGCCGAGACGATCTGCACATGCTCGACGCCGGGCACCTCGATGTTCACGAAGCCGCCCTCGATCGCGAAGCGGATCGATTCGACCCGGCCCACTCGCAGGCCCTTCCCGTCGATGACCGTGTAGCCGTCCACGAGCTCGACGGAGCCGGTCCTCCACTCCCGGTTCACGCGCGCACCTCGGGGAAGTCGAGCTCGGGCTGAGCCAGGTGGTTGAAGTAGTTCGACAGCGTGTTGAGCGCGACGTGGGCGACGATCTCGGCGAGTTCCGCGTCGGTGACGCCCGCCGAGCGGGCGGCGGCGAGCGTCTCGTCGTCGACTCGTCCCGCCGTGCGCATGATCTCCCGGGTGATCCGCAGTATCGCGTCGGCGTGCGGGTCGGTGTCACGGGCGTCGCGGGTCTGGGTGAGCTCCTCGTCCGTCAGGCCCAGACGCTTGCCGCGCATCGTGTGCGCGCTCACGCAATAGGTGCATCCGTTGTCCTGCGCGACCAGCAGCGCGATCTGCTCGCGGAGCCGGACCGTGAGGACGCCCTTGGTGAGGTGATCGCGCATGGCCAGATAGCCGGACAGGGCGGCCGGGCCGTTGGCGAGCGCCGCGTAGAGGTTGGGCACCCGGCCAAGCTGGCGTCGTGTTTCGTCGAGCAATCCGGTGGGCTCGTCAGTGAGCTGGGGAAGGCGAGGCATCACATCTCCAAAACGGTACCGATCGGTTCCTTGTCGAAGACGGTACCGATCGGTTCCATTTTGGTCAAGGGGCGGATAACATGGGCACATGCCGACCAACGCTCGCGAGCGGCTGCTCGTCACCGCAGAGGAACTCTTCTACGCCGAGGGCATCCGGGCCGTCGGCGTGGAGCGCATACTGAGCGCCTCCGGGGTCGGGCGCGCCTCGCTCTACCGGCATTTCCCGGGTAAGGATGATCTGGTCGTGGCGGTCCTGGAGCGGCGCGACCAGCAGTGGCGCGCCTGGCTGGCCGAGCGGGTGGCCGCACTCGGCGGCGGGCCCCTGAACGTCTTCGACGCGCTGGCCGAGCGCTTCGCCCGTGCCGACTTCCGGGGCTGTGCGTTCATCAACACCATCGTCGAGACCGCGGATCCGGACAGCGCCGCGCACCGGGTCGCCGCCGGCCACAAGGAGCGGGTCACGGCCTACGTCGCCGGGCTTCTCGCCGAGGACGGTCACCCGGACGCCGACGAGCTGGCGCGGGAGCTCGTCCTCCTCGCGGACGGTGCCATCGTCACCGCCCTGCGCGAGCGCACCACGGCTCCCGCCCACCGGGCTCGCGCCGTGGCCGCCGCGCTGCTCGACCGGGGACCGGCGCGCCCGGAGCCGACTCCTGATTCGTGACCTGGCGGGCTCTGGAGTTCTTCTCGCCGATCAGCGGCGGATCGCGTAGTCGCCGAGTGAGGGGCGCAGCAGGTCGAAGCCGCGGCGAGCGGGTTCGGCGAGCTGCCGGGAGATCGACTCGTTGTCCTGCCCGGCCAGAGTGCGGCGAAGGACGTCGTTGAACAGGGTGCGGTGGACCGTGAGGAGCTGACCGGCCGCGAGGCGGGGCGTGAGGTCGTCTCCGGCGGTATGTGTCTCGGCGGCGAGGGTGTCGGCCAGTGCGTCTTCGCGCTGCTCGTGGATCTCCCGGAGCCGGGCCAGCAGCGCGGGACTGCCGACCAACATGGCGGCGAACTCGGGGCCGGAGAAGCCGAGGGCGGGATCGCGGCGCTCAAGTGCCTCAAGGAGGTGGCGGCGGAGCGCGTCAAAGGCGGACTCTCCGGGAGAGCGTCCGGCGACGATCCTGCCGGGGCCGGCGATGAGGTCTTCGTGGATGTCGAGGACCAAATCCTCCTTGCGGGGGAAGTGATTGGTAACGGTCATCTTGGCCACTCCGGCGGCGGTGGCCACCTCGGCGATCGTGGCCTTGTCGAAGCCCCGCTCGATGAACAGCCTCGTCGCGACGTGGGAGATCGCCTCGCGGGTCCGCAGCTTGTTGAGCTGGCGCAAGCTCTGTGTTCCTTCCGTCACGGAACCCACCATACCTCATTGCTTAGGTTCAACCCATATAGTGGGTCTGTAATAAAAATTAGGTTTGACCTAACTAATGTGCTTGACCTAACGTTCTGAGTCTCAGGTTGCCTGCGAGAAAGGAAAACCATGAACTTGCGCATCACCCGAGGCGAAACGCTCCGCCTGTTGAGCGTGCACGCCCACCCCGACGACGAGTCGAGCAAGGGCGCGGCGACACTGGCCCAATACACGGCCGAGGGGGTGGACGTCATGGTCGCCACCTGCACGGGCGGTGAACGCGGCTCCGTGCTCAACCCGCGCATGGACCGGCCCGAGGTCCGGGCGAACCTCGCCGAGCTACGCCGGGCGGAGATGGACGCCGCCCGGGAGATCCTCGGCGTACGGCAGCGCTTCCTCGGCTTCGTCGACTCCGGCCTGCCCCCTGACGGCGAGCCGCTGCCCGAGGGCTGCTTCGCGCTCCAGCCGCTGGAAGCGGCGGCCTTGCCGCTGGTCGCGCTCATCCGGGAGTTCCGCCCGCACGTGGTCGTCACCTACGACGAGACCGGTGGTTACCCGCACCCCGACCACATCAAAGCCCACCAGATCACCGTCGAGGCGTTCGAGGCGGCGGGAGACCCGGATCGTCACCCCGGAACGGGCGCGCCGTGGCAGCCGCTTAAGCTCTACTACCAGGGTGCCTTCTCCCGGCAGTGGTTCCAGGCCATGCACGATGCGATGACCGCCCGCGGGATCGACTCGGGGATGGACGCCATCCTGGCCGACTGGCCCGCCGCCGCGCCCGCCCTCGACATCACGACCCGGGTCGAGTGCGCGGACCACTTCGCCGTACGGGATCGGGCGCTCCTCGCGCACGCCACCCAGATCGACCCGGAGGCGGGCTTCATGGCCCACCCCCGCGAGATCGAGCGGCAGGTCTGGCCGACCGAGGACTACCACCTGGCCCGCAGCCTCGTCGCCGCCCCCATCCCCGAAGAGGATCTCTTCGCGGGCCTGCGTCCCACCTCGTCGGCGACCCGTTAGTCATACTTGATGTGGGTAAGGAAGAAGTCCCGGCACGCTTGCCGGAGGGCGGACGGACCGCCGTGTCATGTTGATCGTGCTGATCGGCCTGATGGCCGTCGCGAACCTTGCCTGCGCCGTGGCGCCGAGCTTCGCCGTCGTGCTCGTGTCGCGGCTCGCGGTCGGGGTGAGCGTCGGTGGGTTCTGGGCGATCGCGGGTGGCCTCGCGCTCCGGCTGGTGCCCGAAGAGCATGTCGCCCGCGCCGCCGCCGTGATCTTCGGCGGGGTGTCGACCGCCTCCGTCGTGGGCGTGCCGGCCGGAACGCTCATCGGAGAGGTCAGCGACTGGCGGTTCGCGTTCGGCGTGGTGGGAGCCGTGGGACTGGTCGCCCTGGGGTGCCTGGTCTTCCTCGTGCCCGGGTTGCCGTCCATGCAGACGATCGCTTTCGGCGAGCTGCCACGGCTGCTGCGGGTGCCTGCCGTACGGATCGGCCTGATTCTGACGTTCTTGCTGATCACCGGGCACTTCGCCGCCTACACCTTCGTCCGCCCGATCTTGCAGGAGGTGTCCGGGATCGAGCCGGGCCTCATCGGCTTCCTCCTGTTCGGCTACGGCATGGCGGGGATCGCCGAGAACTTCGTCGCCGGAACCCGCGTCGCCCGCGATCTGCGGGGCACGCTCCTCGGCATCACCCTCGCCCTCACCGCCGTCATCGCGCTGCTGGCCATGGCCGGGGGGAGGCCCGTCACCGGGGTCGTCCTGCTGGTCGCCTGGGGCCTGTCCTACGGGGGCGTGTCGGTGAGCCTGCAGACCTGGATACTCAGGGCCGCACCCCAGGCGACCGAGGCCGCCTCATCCCTGTTCGTCGCCATCTTCAACCTGTCCATCGCGCTCGGAGCGCTGCCCGGCATGCTGTTCGAGATCGACGCCACCGCCGTCCGCTCCTGACGGTGACACCGGGCCAGAAGGGGGACACGTTCGTCGCGGGGGCGAGGTCAGCCATGACGGCCATGAGAGCCGGCGGCCCCGTCGGCCTCCCGCGCGGTGTCGCGGCGTTTTCACTGTTCGAGCAGGGACTTCCGCAGGTGGGCCGTCTTCGCGGGTCCGAGGCGGCTTCAGATTGGGCATTGACGAAAATTAATTACCTGTTATTCATGGGACAGGTCAGAAAATTTCATGACAGTTCCATCATCAGATCGGGGGATCGTCGGGGCTCACCCTAGGAGGACGCGCATGGCGCGCAGCCAGTCCGCTGAACCGCCCGTCGACTTACTCGGACCCGTCCAGGGAGAAGTTTCCTGGTTCTGCTGCGGCGCGGCATGGGGGCCGTGCAGCAGCACCGGCAGGGGAGCCTGCGGCACATGCAACTCCGGGAACCTGCAGCATGCCTGGCCCAACACCTCCGACGCCTGCTGGGCGATCACCCGGCCGGACAGCTGTGGCGTCGGACTGTCCCGGAGGACCTGCGGTTTCCGTCACCGGACCACCGCGTTGTGCGGCGGCGCCAGCGTCATCACCTCCATCGCCGACTGCGGCCCGCAGACGGACCTGTTCTGCGGCGAACGCAGCTGCTGCGGCGCGACCTGCGCCAGTAACCGGCTGATCGACCTGACCCCTGCGGCCTACAGCCGGATCGCCAGCCTCTCGACCGGCCTTCGCCCCTGCGAGATCTCGACCCCCTAGGAGGCCGCCGATGACCAGCAGAAGGCAACTGCTCAAGTCCGCCGTGCTCGGGGGCGGGGCCGGCGTCGTCGCCGCGACCACGCTGGGATCGCTCGGTCCGGAGGCGGCCTTCGGTGACGCGGCACCCCAGGTCGAGCCCGGCACGCCCGACCCCGACTTCGCCGAGGGCCGCATCCGCGCCATCAGGGGCAACACGCTCCTCGTCCTGGGATCGAACTGGGTGTTCCATCGCATCAGGGTCGTCGACGGCACGAGCCTGTGGAAGCTGGGTCCCGTCGCCTTCGACCAGGCCAAGCCCGGTGACGGGCTCTACGCCCGGGGTGTTCGCATGCCGGACGGGGTGCTCGCCGCCGAATCGGTGTGGCTCAACATCGTCAACGTCAAGGGCCACGTCCGGAACATCACCAGCGAGAAGATCCACCTCGACCACGGCGGGCAGGAGATCCTCTGCCACGTCGTGGCGGGCACCTCGGTCGCAATCTATTCCGACTCACCGCCCTCCGCCGACCTGTCGCCGCTGCGCGTGGGACAGCACGTGCAGATCCTGGGCGCCTGGCGGCCGGATACCAACGAGGTCGACATCGCCACCGTCTTCTCCCCTCACTAGGAGCGACAGATGCATGGGGTCGCCGCGCTGCAGCCGTACGTGATCGGTCCCTTCCTGCTCTGGGCGGCCCTGATGAAGCTGCTCAGCCGGCGGACGCGGGCGCAAGCCGGGCGGACGGCCCTGGCCCGGCTGGTCGGCTCGGCGCGTGCGGTCCCCGCGCTCCGGCTCGTCGGGGTGGTGGAGCTCGCGGTGGCGGCCGCGTTGCTGCTGCCTCCGGCCCTGCCCGTGGAGGGTGCGGCCGCCGCCGGGCTCTCCGCGGGATTCCTCGCGTATCTCACCTACTCGCACCTGGCCGCGCCCGCTTCTTCGTGTGGCTGCCTGGGCGCACACTCTCGTCCCGTGAACTGGCGCGGCTTCGTCCGGGCGGGCCTCATGCTCGCCGCGAGCATCGCGGCGGTCTGGGCGCGGCCGTACGCGATGGACCCGCCACTCGTGATCCTGGGCCTGGTGGAGATCGCCGCCCTGCTGGGGTTCTCGGCGGAGCTGGACCGCCACTGGCTCACGCCTCTGCGCCGGCTTCTCGTACGGCTGCGCGAACCGCTCGCCGTACCCCTGCCGCAGGAGATCCCGCTGGAGGTCTCGCTGCGCCTGCTATACCTCAGCCCCGCTTACTGCTCGGCGTCCGCGCAGCTCACCTCGGACATCCAGGACGTATGGGACGAGGACGGCCTGCGGTTCGTGGTCTACGCGGCTCACGGGCGGACGGCGGTCTTCGCCGTTCCCCTCTCCGGCGGCGACCCGTCGGCCGTCCGCGTCGCCGTCATCGACGAGCCCGCGCTCGCCTGACGTCTCATACCGGTCATACCGGCTCGACGCCCGTGAACGACCACGCCCGTGAACGACCACGCCCGTGAACGACCACGCGCCTCCGCTCGCAACGCCGGTTTCACGTGCGCGTGTCGCGCCGGTCGACGCGGTGGGCGGCCAAGCGGTCGGGGCTCGGCCAGTGCACGCCGTACGCCCAGCGCGCCCGCTCGAACCAGCGGATCAGCCGGGCGCTCGGGTCGAGCTGGCCCCTGAGCACCCCGTGCCGGGCGCAGGTCGGCTCCATGTGGTGCCAGTTGTGCCAGCCCTCGCCGAGCGTCAGCATCGCCACCCACCGCACGTTCGACGAGCGGTCCCTGGTCCGGAACGGGCGCTCGCCGAAGGTGTGCGCGACGGAGTTCACCGACCACGTGACGTGGTGCACCACGGCGTAGCGGACCAGCCCGCCCCAGAAGAAGGCGGTCCACGCGCCCGCCCACGACATCGACCACAGCCCGCCCGCCGCGGCGGGCAACGCGAACGACAGCGCCACGACGGCCGGGTAGGCGGCGTCGAACCGGCGCACGTCCGGATCGGCCAGCAGGTCCGGCACCCAGTGCCGGCGGCTGGAGCGCCGGCGCGCGGTGTAGAACCAGCCGACGTGGGCGTGCGCCATGCCGCGCAGCAACGCCAGGCCGCCGTCGCCGTAACGCCACGGCGAGTGCGGGTCGCCGTGGCGGTCGGCGTACTTGTGGTGACGGCGGTGTTCGGCCGCCCACAGCGTGAGCGGACCCTCGACCGCCATGCCGCCGGCCAGCATGAGCGCGACGCGCAGCGGTCTGCGGCACTTGAAGGCCCGATGGGTGAAGAGCCGGTGGTAGCCGATGGCGATCCCGAAGATGCTGACCAGGTACATCACGACCGCGATGACCACGTCGCGCGGGCCGATGCCCCATCCCCAGGCGGCGGGCACGGCCAGGGCCAGGAGCAACACGGGAAGCACCACGAGGACGACCAGGTAGGCGGTGCGGCGACCGGTGGTGACCGTCACCGTCTCCGCCGTGCCTGGCCTGGGCTGCGGGATGGGCGACGAGGTCACGCTACCTCCCATGATCGGCGGAGACGATTCGGCTCCTCATTCAACGGCCGTGTCCCCCGATCGCGGCAATGGCCTCGAAGTGACGAACCCATCACTCAGAGGAAGCAAAACAATCCGCACGGTAGTCATCAGGAAACGGGTACGGCGTGCCTAGATTGTGGCTACACAACGTGACGATCAACGTGGCGATCTCTGTTCGCCACGGTTTCAGGTGGAGGGGCCTACGGCATGGGTGCTGTCGATCAGGCGACCACGGGCGGCTATCTGGAGAGATACGACGAAGCCCTGGCCCGCGACCCGATGTCCGCGTTCGGCCTCGTCCGCGAGTGGATGCGCACCGACTGGCGCGCCCTGTTCGCCGAGCTCCGCGAGCGACGCCCGATCTTCGTCACGCCCGCCTTCACGGTCGTGACCCGCTTCGCCGACGTCACCGAGGTGCTCTCCCGCGAGGAGGTCTTCTCGGTCCGCGCCTTCGGCCCGCGCCTCGACGCCGCGCTGGGCGGCCCGTTCATGCTGGGCTGGGACGCCACCCCGATGAACTGGCGGGACAAGGGGCTGATGCAGGTCATGCTCGACCCGCGCGACGCGGCCGACGTGCGCGGGCTGGCGGGGCGCCTCGCCGACGAGGCGCTCGACGCCGCCTGGCCGTACGGCCGCGTCGAAGCGGTTCACGAGCTGTTCCGCCACGTCGCCCTGGGCGTGTGCGCGGAATACTTCGGCTTCCCCGGCCCCGATCCGCAGACCCTGTCGCGGTGGACGCGGGCCATCGTCACCGACGGCTTCGCCAACTTCCTCGGCGATCCGGAGATCCAGGCCGCATCGGTCCGCGCGGGCTCGGAGATGGTGGAGCACCTGCGGGGGCGGCTCGCCGAACGCAGGGCCGCGCTGCGGGCGGGGCAGGACCCGCCCGACGACGTCTTCGCCCGGCTCGCCGGCACCGCCCTGCCCGCCGGGATCGGCGTCGACGACGAGCGCATCGTGATCAACATGGCCGGACTGCCCCTGGGGTTCGTGGAGAGCGCGCCCGGAGCCATGACCGAGGCGACCGAGCAGCTCCTGCTGCGCCCGCAGGTGCTGGCGCGGGCCGTCGAGGCCGCCGCCGGCTCCGACCCCGCGCGCTTCGACCACTACGTCTGGGAGGCGCTGCGGTTCAACCCGTTCTTCAAGCTGCTTCCCCGGCTGTGCGAGCGCGACCACATCCTGGCCGCCGGCACCCCGCGCCGCACGGCGATCCCCGCGGGCACGCTCGTGCTCGCCGCACCGGCCTCGGCCATGTTCGACGCTGACGTGGTGGCGGAGCCCGGCGAATTCCGCCTCGGCCGCCCGAGCCACCACCACCTGTTCTTCGGACACGGCCACCACGCCTGCCTCGGCGTGCATCTCGCCAGGGTCGTCATCTGCGAAACCGTACGCCGCCTGCTGCTGCGTCCCGGCGTGCGCCTGCTCCCGCCGCCGGAAGGGCGGATCGTCCGCGCCGCCGGGATCTTCCCCGACCGGTTCGTCCTCGGGCTCGGCTCCCAAGGCCGGGAGGGATGACCATGCCGGGCAGGGTGAGGGCGCGGAGCATCGCCACGGACGGGGCCGCCAACCGGCTCAGGTTCCTGGCCCTGACCAGCGGCCGGCCGTTCTGGGATCTCGTCCAGGCCGTCCAGCCGGTACGGCGTCGCCTCAACGCCTCGCTGATCGACCACGCGATCCGCGAGATGCCGCCACGGCCCGAGCCGTTGAGCACGATGGCCGACTACACCTCGTGGGCCTCGCTGACCGACCGCACCTACAGCGGCCGGCATGTGCCTCCCGTCGCCGCGGACGAGAGCGGCAGGCCCACCCCCGAGTGCGCCGCCGACCTGTTCACCCGCGGCGAGACCATGATCCCCTGCCCCCGCTCCACGGTGCTGTTCGCCTATTTCGCCCAGTGGTTCACCGACGGCTTCCTGCGCGGTGACACCAACACCCCGCGCGACCCCCGTAAGAACAGCTCCAACCACCACATCGACCTGAACCAGGTCTACGGCCTCCACAAGGAGGCGACGGCCGCGCTGCGCGCGTTCGACGGCGGGCTGCTCAAGAGCCAGCTCATCAACGGCGGGGAGTTCCCGCCCTACCTGTGCGAGAACGGCAAGATCAAACCGGAGTTCGCCCCGCTGCGCGTCGTGCGCTTCGCGGAGCTCACCGAGGCGCAGCGCGACACCCTGTTCGCGACCGGAAGCGACCGGGGCAACATCCAGATCGGCTTCACCATGCTCACGGTGCTGTTCCTACGCGAGCACAACAGGGTGGCCCGCCTGCTCGCCGAGCATTACCCGCACTGGGACGACGAGCGCTTGTTCCAGACGGCGCGCAACATCCTCATCGCGCTGCTGATCAAGCTGGTGGTCGAGGAATACATCAACCACATCACCCCCTACCACTTCCGCTTCACCCTGGATCCGCGGCTGTCGGCGATGCTGGCCGGCGCGCCCTGGCACCGGGAGAACTGGGCCTCGGTGGAGTTCAACCTCGTCTACCGCTGGCACGGCCTGATCCCCTCCCGGCTGTCGGTGGGCGGGCGCGAGCTGCCGATGGCGCAGACCCTGACCGGCGGCGCGCTGATCCCCGAGCCAGGCCTCGGCCGCCTCTTCGAGGACGCCTCCCGGCAGCGCGCCGGGCGCATCGGCCTGTTCAACACCGACCCCCTCCTGCGGGAGGTCGACGTGGCCAGCATCGCCGACTCGCGCGCCCTCCACCTGGCCCCCTACAACAGCTACCGCGAGCACTGCCGCTTCCCCCGGGTGCGCGCCTTCGAGCAGGTCTCCGGCGACGAGCGGGTCAGCGGCGCGCTGCGCGAGCTCTACCGCGGCGTCGACGACCTCGACCTGTACGTCGGCCTGTTCGCCGAGGAGCCCGGGGCGCCCAACGCCATACTGCCGCCGCTGCTGACAAAGATCATCGCCATCGATGCCTTCTCCCAGGCACTGACCAATCCGCTGCTGGCCCCGCGGGTGTTCAACACCGCGACCTTCTCCCCGCACGGCATGCGGATCATCGCGACCACGCGAACGCTCTCGGATGTGCTGCATCGCAACATCCCGGAGGACCCGCGCCCCCGTTTCGTCAGCATGACCCGGCGAGCGGAGCCGTGAGAGGGGAAACCGGCTCGGTCGCCGGACTGCTGCGCACCGCGGCCCGCGAGCTGGTCGACGTCGGGGTCACGATCCAGGAGGCGGCGGCCCACGCCACGGCCGCGCTCACCGACGGCGCCGCGCTCGGCGCCCTGCCACGCGCCCCCTCGGCGGGCTACCTGGCCCACCGCGCGCTGCTGCGCGCGGTCACGAACGGCAAGGGGCTCGGACACGCGTTCGCCGGTGGCCGGTTGGGCACCCTGGCCGCCAAGCTCGGCGTCATGGCGGGTGCGGAGAGCCTGGCCGTCCGCGTGCTGGCCACCTCACTGCGGCTGCGGATCGCAGCCGTCGCCGCCGACCACCCCGAACTGGCCGGCGACCCCATGATCGGCCGGCTCATCGAGGCGGCCGCCGCCGACCGCGACCTGGAGGCCGTCCGCGCGCTGCGCGCCTTGCTGAGAGACCGCGGCGGGGTGCGCACCCTCAGCGAGCTCGCCCCGGTCTTCGGCGAGGTCCTCGCCCTGCGGGCGCTGCTGGACGAGAACCCGCTCAACGACACCGCCGCCTGGCTGATCGCGACGGGAAAGGGTTACGCCACCGCCGACCCGGTCATCGGCATGAGCAACAGGGCCGTCGCCGTCCTCGACACAGGAGAGGGGGCCGCGCGGCGGGCCGACCTGGTCGCCGCCGAGTCCGCGCGGCTGAGCTCGCAGGGGTCCCTACTCGGGTTTCTGCGCAACATCGGTGTGATCGGCACGACGGGACGGGTGCTCGTCCAGAGCGTCGAGGGCCCCGACGGAGTGGTGCGCCACGTCGTCCAGGCCCCCGGGATGCGGGCGGGACGGCCCGACGGCGACTCGCCCCAGGACCTGCTCGGCGCCTTCAGCAGCGCCGTGCTGGCCAGCAGCCCCTACAGCCGCGCGCTGGCGAAGGCCGTCGACGACTACGGCCTGCCCCAGGGGGCCGAGCTGGCCCTGGTCGGGCACAGCGCGGGCGGCGCGGCCATCATGAACCTGGCGCAGGACCCGGAGTTCTGCGCCCGCTACACCGTCACCCACGCCGTCGCCGTCGGCTCGCCCGTCGACTTCAAGAAGCCCGCCGACCCGCGCACCTGGGTCGCCAGCGTCACCAACCAGCACGACATCATTCCCACCCTCGACGGGCAGGGCGCGGGCGGCTGCTTCGACCTGCACCCTGACTGGTACGTGGTCGACTACTTCGACTCCACCCACCTGTTCCCGCTCTGCCACAGCATCGAGCACTACATCGCCAACCTCGCCGACGACCTGCCCGAGGCCTGCGAGCGGATCGACGGGCGGCTCGCGCCGTACCGCGGTCCGGTCGTGCGCTCGCAGGCATACCTGCTGTCCGACCGGGCCCCCCGCGCCGAGGGCCGCTCCTTTCTCACCGTGCCCACCTCCACGGTGGACGGCGCGGAGGGAACGGTCGAGCTGCCGATCAGGTGCCGGCCACCTGACCGGAGGGACCGGATGCCGGCCGAACCCGCAGCGATCATCGTTCACGCCACGGTCATGCGGTCTGACGCCGGCGCACTCGCCGAGTGCGCCGAACGCCTGCGTGAGATCGAGGCCAGGCTGGAGGCCGGCGGCGCCGCGCCGCCATGGCTGCGCGAGTCGGTGAACGCTCACCGCACCGCCTGCGACGCGGCCGCCGCCGATCTGGCGGAGGCCGCGGCACGGCTGCGTCACTTCGCCGAGCGGGCACGCCTCTGACGCGTCCAGCGCCTGCTCGGACCGTCTCCGCTCTCGGACCGTCTCCGCTCAGGCGTCGGCGCTCAGATCGTCGCCGTTTCTGCTCAGGCGTCGGCGCTCAGGCCGGCGCCGGTGAGCTCGCCGCTCGGACCGGCGCCAGACTGCTGCCGCTGTTCGGACGGGTGCCGGTCAGCCCGCCTCGTGCACGGCCCGTGCCGCGCTGAGCCCCGACTCCAGCGCGCCCTCGATCCACGCGTGCCACAGCGAGCAGTGTTCGCCGGCGAAGTGCACGCGGCCCTCCGGGGCGATGATCGCATCGTGCAGGCTGGTCTGCTGATGCGGCTCGAACAGGGCGAAGGCGCCGGCCGCGTAGGGGTCGTCGTACCAGGCGTGCGTGACGCCGAACTCGAAGTGGTCGTGGATCTCAGGATGGATCTTGGCGACGTCTTCGAGTGCCTGCTCGATCCGCTTCTGCGGCGACATCGCGCCCCACCGCAGCGCGTCCTGTCCCCAGGTGTAGCTGGCCAGCAGGACCGAGCGGTCGTCGGGGGCGGGGTGCGAGGGGTAGCAGATGCGCCGGATCGGCAGGTCGGTGACCGTGGTTCCGCCGACGATGCCGTCGCTCTGCTCCCAGAACGGCCGTCGCACCTGGAAGAGAATCTTGGTGGAGGCGTTGTAGTTCAGCTCGCGGATGGCACGCTGCTTGCGGCGGGAGAAGGCGGGCCTGGTCTCGACGTCGCGCAGCACCGAGAAGGGAATCGTGCAGATGGCGTAGTCGCCGGTGAACGTCGTCTTGCCCGAGGCGGTTCGGACGTGCAGGGTGACCGAGTGGTCGTCCTGCTCGATGGCGGTGACCTCGTGGCCGAACCGGATGTGGTTTTTGAGCTCCTGGTAGAAGGCGGCCGGCAACCGGTCGGAGCCGCCCTCGATCTCCTGCATGTCCTCGAAGGCCCGCCCGATGATCTCGCGGAACTGCTCGATGATCGCCGCGTTGAGATTGGTCTCGCGGAAGCTCATGACGCCGTAGAGCTCGATGGCCCCTTCGGAGAAGCCGCGCTCGCTCAGGAAGCTGCGGATGGAGTAACGGTCGTACTCGGCGCAGATGCGGTCGAGCGCGCCCTCGCCCTCCTTCGCGTAGAGGTCGTGGATCTCCTGCGTGGCGCTGCGCCACAGATCCTCGTAGGTGCGGCCGCGCTCGTGCTCGGCCAGACCGAAGTCGATGATCTCGGGGTTGTCGTTCAGCTCTTTGATCGTGGTCCTGACACCCTGGATGTAGGCCAGGGTGCCGGGGTTGCCCATGACGAACGGGCGCAGGGCCAGCCCGAATCGCCGGCAGTAGGCCAGCGTGAGGTCGTGCACGCGCGGGATCCGCATCGCGCCCGCTTCGGCGTACAGGCCGGGCGCGAAGCCGCGCAGGGTGAGCACGCGCCCGCCGACCCGCTGCTGGGCCTCCAAGACGACGGGCTCATGGCCCTGACGCATCAGCTCGTAGGCGGCGACCAGGCCGGCCATCCCGCCGCCGATGATCAGCACGCGCTTGCGGGGCCGGCCACCGGCGGCCAGCCCGTGCTCGGCCGTCGCGACCAGGTCCGCCGGCACTCTGAGGTCGTGGCTCGGTTTGGGCGCTCCCGCGTCCGCTGACTCGGGGGGCATGGCGGAGCCGAGCGCCGCCGACATCGACCGGTTCTCTTTCAGGACGTCACACTCCTTAATGATTACTCAAAGCAACTATATGATTGCTTTAAGTAATGCTGCTTGCCAAGAGGTGACCCGGGTTTGTTCGGACCGGTGTCGCGTCGAACTCTGGACAATGCCCACGAAATGGGGCTTCTCGCGGCTGCGCGGCCTGGATGACCGGGGCTTGTGTCCCCGGCCGGTCATGGTCCGGCCGCCCGGCGACGGTGTCGTGGCGTCCGGTGTGATGGCGCTCGGTGTCGTGACGCCTTGAAGGTGCCGTGATGTCTTGAAGGCGGTCGAGCTGCCAGTGCCGTGGCTGAGGCCGGGGTGTCGCGGCTTGGGATGAATGGGAGATTTAACCTATCTATTTTCATAAATGAGCGCTAGCCTCCTCTCTGACTCGCATCGACTGGAGGTGGGAGCGTGGTGTCACCCACTGCGCCCTTGATGGTGAAGACCATGCGGGAGAAGCGGTCCGCCGTAGCCGTACGGTGCGGTAATCCGCCGTCTCGGCTCGGATGCGATCGCACGCCGCCGCCCCGCGTGCCGTGCGGGCCGGGCTTCGTGATCCCTCCTCATGCCCTTCGGGAACGCGATCGCGTTCGGGGGCCACGGGTCGTTCCTGGGCGTAACCGATGCCCCATGGGGAGATTCGTTAACTCAATTTCATTATTGGAGGAAGGGGCGGGGGCTCAAGAGCCTCGACGGCGGCACTGTGGCGGATCAGGCATGGAGGCGCTGCCCGGCCGGCCGTGTCGTCGCCCTCGCGGCGCCGGAGGTCGAGGGCGGACGTGGCGGCGTTCCGTACGGCCTCCCCGCGCTTGGGCCGCAGGGCGATCGCCTTCTTCGGTCGAGCTCAATACCGTGTCTGACCTGTAGAAAGTCGTCGGCATGGGCACGGCGAGGCGCCCGTGCCGCCCCTCCGGCCCGAGAACCGCCTCCGCGGCGCCCTCCGGAGAGCGGGTCGTCGAACGGCCGGTCCGTGTTCACCTGTTCGTTCGCCCCATTTTAAGGAGCAGTAAAATGTCACGCACTACATTTACTAAAATGTCCAACATTAAATTAGTTTCAGCTGTCCTGTCCGCTTTCCTGGTCGCCGCCGCGACTCCGCCCGCGCACGCCGCGTCCAAGGCCGACGACGTCAGGGTCCTCGCGTGGAACATCTGGCACGGCGGCAAGGACCCGGCCGTGGGCGGGGAGGCCAACCTGCCGCTGCTGATCGACCAGCTCGCCGACATCGCGCCTGACGTCTTCCTGTCCATCGAGACGTACGGCTCCGCAGAGGACCTCCGTGCGGGGCTGAGCGCCGAAGCGGGCAAGGGCGAGTACACCGCGACCCGGATCACCTCCAGGACGAACGACAACCTGTGGATCTTCACCCACTACCCGATCACGCAGGTGTACCCCAAGCCGGTCGGCGGCATCATCAACGACTTCTACTTCGGAGGCATCCGGGTCAAGCTGCCCAGCGGGCGGGAGGCCAACTTCTTCGACACCTGGCTCAACTACTCCGACCCGTGGGTCGGCGACATGATCGACGCCAACGCCGCGGCGATCCAGAAGGGCGAGGCGCAGCCGTACACCGCCGAGCAGGTCGTCAAGGGCGACACCCAGGTGCAGCTGCCCCAGATCACCGACATCATCCACAACCACCTGCCGGCCATGCTCGCGGGCAACACCGACCCGGTGATCCTCGGCGGTGACTTCAACACCCTGCCCGCCGCCGACTGGACCCGGGGCGGCGCCCACTGCCACTACGGCCTTTCCTACGATCTGCAGGCGACCGACGTGGTCACCGACGCGGGCTTCGTCGACACCTACCGTGCCGCCAACCGCAACGTGTGCAAGTCGCCGGGCAAGACCTGGAGCCCTCAGCCGGACTACGACTACATGATCACCAAGGACCGGATCGACTTCATCTTCGCCAAGGGCACGGGCGTGAAGGTGCGTGACTCCTTCACCGTCGACCAGCGGCTGGCGAGCCACGGGCCGGGCAAGTTCTACTCCGACCACGCGGCCATGGTCACCGACCTGCGGATCTCGCGCTAGGGCGGAGAAGCGGAAGTCCTGCCGGGGCGGTGGTGACCCGGCAGGACACGGTGACCCGGTCTCGTCTCAGGCGGATAATCGGATAACGCAGATAGGATGACGCGGCAAGAAGGCCTCTTATCGGGGCAAACAGCGGCTCTTTACGGCAAGAACCGGTGGCCTGCTGCCGCCGGGGCGCGAGAGAAGGATCGTGGACCTGCACGGCGTGGACATCTCGGCGGGCGGCGAGCGGGTCCGCCGCGCCGGGGAGCGCGGATGGATCTGATCCGGGTGCTGGTGGCCGAGGACATGCGCATCCTGCGGGAGGCGCTGGTCGGGCTGCTGGAGTTGGAAGACGGCATCGAGGTCGTCGCCGAGCTCGGTTCCGGCGACGACATCGTCAGGGCCGCGCTGGAGCACCGGCCTCAGGTGGCGATCATCGACATCGAGCTTCCCGGGCTGGACGGGCTGTCGGCGGCGGCCCAGCTGCGCGACCTGCTGCCCGGCTGCCGGGTGCTGGTGCTGACCGGGGTGGGGCGGCCGGGCAACCTGCGCAGGGCCGTAAACGCGGGCGTGGCCGGGTTCATGCTCAAGGACTCCCGGCCGCAGGACCTCATCGCGGCGGTGCGGACGATCGCGGCGGGCGGCCGGGTCATCGATCCGCACCTGGCGTACGCGGCGCTGGACGTCGCGGAGAGCCCGTTGACCGACCGCGAGCTGGACGTGCTCAGGCTGACCGCGTCGGGATCGGAACCGCGCGATATCGCCCGCCAGCTCAGCCTCTCCTACGGCACGGTGCGCAACTACCTGGCCTCAGCGGTCACCAAGCTGAACGCGCGCAACCGGGTGGACGCCATCCGCATCGCCACCGAGGCCGGCTGGCTCTGAGCACGGGACCTCGGCGGCCAGCGTGAACCAGTCCGCCTCCCGCCGTACGGCCAGGTGACCGCCCGCCTCCTCCAGCCGCCGGGTGAGGTTGGTAAGGCCGTTGCCCTCCCGCTCCGGTGAGCCGGTCGCGCCGTCGTTGGCGATGGTGAGGCGTACGGCTCCGCAGCCGGTCGTGACGCTGATCGTGCATCCGCGGGCCCGCGCGTGCCGTACCACGTTGGTGACCGCCTCGCGGAGGACGACGGCCAGCAGCGTGTCGATCTCCGACGGGAGCCGTACGGGGAGGGGGTCCAGCGTGACCTCGACCCCCGCGGCCGCGAGCATCGAGCGGGCCGTCGCCGCCTCCTCCGGCAGGGAGAGTGGTGTGGGGTCGCCGGTGATGGAGCGCACGTCCACCAGCGCCTGCCGGGCCACCTCCCGCAGGTCGGCCAGCTCGTCCGGCGTCCGGCCGGGGTCGGCGATGAGCAGCTCGCCCTTGACGACGAGCGCGGAGAGCCGGAAACCGAGCAGGTCGTGCAGGTCGCGGGCGACGCGCAGGCGCTCCTGGAGCGCGGCCATCCGGGCCAGCTCGCGGTGGGCGTCCTCAAGCTGGAAGGCGGCGACGGGGAGCCTGCTCAGCGCGTACGCCATGGCGGCGAAGCCGATCATGACCATGGTGTATTCGATGACCGACAGGACCCCCGAGGCATTGGGCACCCAGAAGGCCGTCCCGCAGATGATCGGCGCCGCGGCGATCACCCAGGCGAGGCGCGAGCGGACCAGGAACAGGGCGGTTCCGGCGGTCAACCCGGTGTAGGAACCGGCGTTCGGCCCGATGACGGCCATGGCCGCGAACAGGAGGAGGATCTGCGCGCTCAACGTCCATCGCCAGGCGCGCGGCCGTGCCCCTCGTCTCGGCAGGCCGTTGTACAACTGCAGGGCGCTGACCACGGGCAGTGCCACCGCGGCGACCACGATCTGGGTCGTGGTCACCGGATCGCTCCAGATCATGTTGATGACGGTGGTGCCCATGGTGTCCACCTCAAGGACCACCAGCGTCAGCCAGGCCAGCCAGGGCGCGCCCGCCAGCGGTCCCCATATCGGTCGCGGCGGTGCCGGGGCGGGCGTGACGGGCAGCGCGACCTCCACCCACCCGGTGCCTGTCGTGAGGTCGCCGCCCAGCTCGGCGATCTCGCCCGTGAATTCGCCGAGGCCGGGGGCCTGCCCCTGGGCGCGGGTCGCGCGGAGCCGTACGAAGCCGGGTTCAAGGTCGACGTCGACCCGGGGGTGGTGGGGCGGATCGGTGCTCAGCCAGGTGAGCACCGTCTTGCGCACCACCCTGGCCAGCAGGTCGTCGACCGGCGTGGGCAGCCGGTGCCGACGGGTGGTGATCTCGGCGTCCACCCCGGCCGCGGTGAGCACCGAGCGAGCGGCTTCCAGTTCGGCGGCCAGGGTCCGGTCCCGGTGGTCGTCGGCGACCGCCCGCACGTCGGTCAGGGCCTGCCGGGCGGTCCGCACCACCTCGGCGAGGTCGGCGTGGTCGAAGCGGTGGATCAGGGCCGAGAGCTTGTCGTGGAGTGTGTCGCACAGGTCACGGGCGACACGCAGCCGTTCTCGAGCGGCCTCCAACCGCGCGATCTCGGCTCGGGCGGAGTCCGTCTGCCGGATGAGGGCATAAAGCCAGCAGACGGCGTAAAAACCTACGCCGGGGCCCAGGGTCGCCAGCACGGACCAGGGCACGATGGAACCGATTTCGGGAAAGAACCACGCCCTGATCGTGAACTCGCCGACGAGGACCAGGAGCACCAGGGACCAGGCCGTCCTCGGTCTGCAGGTGAGCAGGATCGAGGCGGCCAGCGTGGCCATGACCGGCGTCCACGGTGACTGGACGAGGTAGAAGGAGTAGGCCAGGACGGCCTGGGCGAGGAGCAGCCGGTGGGCGGTGGGCCGCGAAACGCGCCTGAACGCGATCGGGATGAACAGCGCTTGCAGGGCGATGAGGATGAGCAGGCCCGGGACCAGGGCCACCCGGTCACTGACGATCGCCGCCTGGATCAGCTGATCGATCTTGATGGGCAGCTGGACGGCCAGGCAGATCAGGATGAGCAACCAGGCGAGCCTGAGCTGGGGTGTCGCAGGGCCTCCCGCGCCGGCTCTCCAGGCCGGTTCCGCGACCACGCGCGTGCCGTGTTCGTCGGTGCCCTCGCTTCGCTCGGTCACATGGCTTCCTTCCGCAATGTCCCGCAGATGTGCATTTTGCATGATTCACCGGGGTGACGTGCAGATGGGCCGATGCGCCAGGCACTATTCGCGTCTTCTTGATTCCGCGAAGCTTTCAGACATGACAGACATGAAGCCTTTCAAGATTGAAGTCTCCCAAGAAGACCTGTACGACCTGCAGGCTCGCCTGTCCAGGACGTTGTTCACCGACGAGATCCCCGGCTCGGACGGCGCCTACGGGGTCGGCGTCGAGCGAGTCAAGCGGCTGGTCGACTACTGGCGCACCGGCTTCGACTGGCGGGCCGTCGAGGCCAAGATCAATGCCTACCCGCAGTTCACCACCGAGATCGACGGGCAGAACATCCACTTCCTGCACGTCCGCTCCCCGAAGGAGAACGCACTCCCGCTGATCCTCACCCACGGCTGGCCGGGGTCGATCGCCGAATACCTGAACGTGATCGAGCACCTGCTGCCGGAGTTCCACCTGGTCATCCCCTCGATCCCCGGGTTCGGCTTCTCCGGGCCGACCACGGACCGAGGCTGGGGCACCGAGCGCACGGCCAAGGCCTGGGTGGAGCTGATGAGCCGCCTCGGGTACGACCGCTACGGCGCCGTCGGCAACGACGGCGGCTCGCTGATCTCTCCCGAGGTCGGACGGCTCGACCCCGAGCACTGCGTGGGCGTCCACGTCACGCAGATCTTCTCCTTCCCCTCCGGTGACCCGGCCGAGATGGAGGGCCTGACCGAGGAGGAGGGCGCCGCGCTGGGCATCCTGAAGTGGTTCTGGGAGGAGAAGGGGGCGTTCAACATGCTCCACTCCCAGCAGCCGCAGACCCTGGCGCACGCGCTGGCCGACTCGCCCGTCGGGCTGCTGGCCTGGAACGGCCAGCTGTTCGACGAGACGGTCGACGACGACTTCGTGCTCACCAACGTCGCGATCTACTGGTTCACCAGGACCGCGGGCTCGTCGATCCGGTTCTACTACGAGAACGCGAAGGCGGGGCACGGCGCGGCGGAGCCGACCACCGTCCCGCTGGCGCTCGGCGCCGCCTCGTCCGGTGACTTCGCGTCCATCCGGCGGTTCGCCGAGCGTGACCACCGCAACATCGTGTCGTGGAACACGCTGGACGGGACGGGGCACTACCTGGCGCACAGTGCCCCGAAGGTGGTGGCCGAGGACGTGAGGCAGTTCTTCGGCAAGATCGCCTGATCAAGGTCCCGGTTTCGTGGTGGCGGATGCAGCCTGCCACCACGAAACCGGGAGCGGGACTCCGCGGGGCTTTCGGCGAGCATGCCCCGGCGCGAGGTCACCCACGGTCGCGGGGCAGGCGCACGGCGATGGACAGGCCGCCCTCGGGGCGGGCCAGGGCGGTGACGGCGCCGTCGTGCGCGTCGACGATCGCGCGCACGATCGACAGGCCCAGACCGGCACCGCGGGCCGAGCGCACGCGCTCCCCCTGCCGCCTGAACGGCTCGAACAGGTCGTCCACCTCGTACGGCGCGACCTGCGGTCCGGTGTTGTTCACCGTGAGCAGCACGCCGTCGTCCTCCTCGCGGACCGTGACCCGGACGTCGCCGTCGCGCACGTTGTACTTGACCGCGTTCTCGACCAGGTTGAACACGCACCGTTCCAGGAAGAGCGGGTCGCCCTGGCAGACGGCGCGGCGCAGGTCCTGGTGGATCGTGACCTGCCGCTTCGCGGGCTGGGTGCCGAGCTGCTCCACGACCGTGCGGACCACCTGCCCGAGGTCGACCGGCTTGCGCACGGTGAGCTCCTGCTCCGACTGCGCGAGCAGCAGCAGCCCCTCGATGAGCCGCTCGTAGCGGGCGTTGGTGCCGAGCAGCGCGCGAGCCAGCGCCTTCAGATCCTCCGAGGCGGCAGGCTCCTCCAGTGACACCTCCAGGATCGTGCGGTTGATCGCCAGCGGGGTGCGCAGCTCGTGCGAGGCATTGGAGATGAACCTGCGCTGCCCGTCGAACCCCTTGTGCAGCCGGTCCAGCATCGCGTCGAACGTGTCGGCCAGCCGCTTGATCTCGTCGTGCGGTCCCTGAAGCGCGATCCGCTCGTGCAGGTTGCTCTCGGAGAGCCGCTCGGCCGTCTCGGTCACCCGGTCCAGGGGCCGGAGTGCGCGGTCGGCGACCAGATATCCGAGGAGCACCGCGACGAGCCCGATCAGGACCATGATGATCAGCGACGAGCGCAGCATCTCGTCGAGCACCTGGGATGTGCGTTCTCCGACCTCCGAGGTGAGGCCGTACAGGAGGTCCTTGGGCGGGACCTGGCCGGGCGCAATCTGGCCGGGCAGGATCTGGCCGGGCAGGCCCAAGGTGAACTTCCCGACGAGCCGTATCTCCAGCGCCCTGGCAGTGATCAGATAGGTGGACCAGAGCAGCGCGGAACCCGCGGCGAAGAACAGCACGCCGTACAGCAGGGTGAGCCGCATGCGCAGCCCGAGCCTCTTCACAGCCGGTATCCCCGGCCCGGCAGGTTCTCGATCACCGGAGGAGCGCCGAGCTTCTTGCGCAGCGAGGTGATCGTGACCCGCAACACGCTCGTCCCGGTGTCCGCGTACTCGTCCCAGACGGCCCTGAGCAGCTCGGCCGAGGTGAGCAGGGTCCCACCGGCCTTCATCAGCGCGTGCAGAAGGTCGAACTCCTTGCGGTTGAGTGTGATCGCGCGCCCGTCCCGGTGCACGGAACGGCGTGCGGGGTCGAGCGTGATGCCGGCCCGTTCGAGTACGGGCCGCGCGGCCCGGGGAGAGCGGCGGGCCAGGGTCCGCACCCGGGCCACCAGCTCGGCGAACGCGAACGGCTTGACCAGGTAGTCGTCCGCGCCCAGCGACAACCCGCCGACCCGGTCACGCACCTGCCCGGCCGCGGTCAGCATGAGGATGCGGCTCGCCGCGCCGTTGCTCCTCAGCTCGCGGCAGACGTCGTCGCCGTGCACCTCGGGCAGGTCGCGGTCGAGCACCACCACGTCGTAGTCGACGTACGCGGTCATCTCCAGCGCGTTCCTGCCGTCGTGGGCCGTGTCCGCGGCGATCGCGTGCAGCCGCAGGCCGCGCGCGATGGCGTCGGCCATGAGTTCCTCGTCCTCGACGATGAGCACCCGCATCCCCTGAGAATGCCGTGTTGCGTGTTAATCCCGGGTAAGGCGGCTTATCCGGGTTTAGCGCCGGACCCGGTGAAGTTCCCCGTATGAACGACAACCTCACCAGAGCGCTGCCGGCCGTCCTGCTGCTGGCGCTGTCGCTGACCGCCTGCGGCGGCACGGACAGGACCACCACCGCCTCCTCCTCTTCCTCCTCGGCCTCCGCCTCCGCCTCGAAGGACCCGCAGGAGGCGCGGCTGAAATTCGCGCAGTGCATGCGCGAGAACGGCGTCCAGATGGACGACCCGGACGCCAACGGCGGCATACGCATCAAGGGGGACAAGGGTCAGCAGGCCAACATGGAGAAGGCGATGAAGGCCTGCCAGCCTCTTATGGAGGGCGCGATCGGCAAGCCCGACCCGCAGACCGACCAGAAGATGCGCGACCAGATGCTCAAGTTCGCCCAGTGCATGCGGCAGCACGGCATCGACATGCCCGACCCGGAGCCGGGCGGCATGGTCAAGGTCCAGGTTCCCGAGGGCGTGAACAAGCAGCAGGTGGAGAAGGCGCACGAGGCATGCAAGGAGTTCGCGCCCGGGGGACTGCGATGAAGAAGCTGCTCGCCGCCGCCGTGCTGGCGGCGGCCGGGGCGTGGGCGGCCATCACCTTCCTCGGTGAGGCGGACACCGGTACGGCGGCGCCGAGCGCGCCCGCCGTACCGGCGACCGCGCCGGTCACCCGGCAGGATCTGGTGGACACCAAGACGGTCGAGGGCAGGCTCACCTATTCCGGCGAACGGCAGGTCGCGGTCGAGGCCGGCGGCACGGTGACCTGGGCGCCCGCGGACGGATCGGTGATCCGCCGCGGCCGCCCCCTGCTGAAGGTGGACAGAAAGCCCGTCGTGCTGATGTACGGCTCGCTGCCGCTCTACCGGTCGCTGCACCGGGGCGTCTCGGACGGCCCCGACGTCGAGCAGCTGGAACGCAACCTCAAGGCGCTCGGCTACGGCGACGACCTGACCGTGGACGACGATTTCACCTACGCCACCCATCTGGCCGTGCTGGAGTGGCAGGAGGACCTCGGCCTGCCGGAGACCGGCCGGGTGGAAGCCTCGCAGGTGGTGTTCCTGCCGGGGGCGGTCCGGGTGACCGACGCGAAGCTGTCGGCCGGTGACAAGGCCCAGCCCGGACGGCCCGCGCTCACGGTCAGCGGCCTGCGACGGCTGGTCCATGTCGACCTCGACACCGCCGACCAGGAACTGGCCAGGAAGGGCACCAAGGTGACCGTGGAGCTGCCCGGAGGCGAGCGGGTCGGCGGGAAGATCACCTCGGTGGGCACGGTGGCCGAGCCCAAGGGCGATGAGGGCACCACCACGATCGACGTCGACATCACGCTGAGGAAGCCGCCGAAGTCCAGGCTGGATCAGGCCCCCGTCGAGGTGGAGCTGGTCAGCGAGCGGCGTGCGAACGTGCTGACCGTACCTGTGGAGGCGCTGCTCGCGCTCCGCGAGGGCGGCTTCGGCGTGGAGGTGGTCGAGGGTTCGGCCACCCGCGTGGTACCGGTGAAGACCGGCGCGTTCGGCGGCGGTCAGGTGGAGATCACCGGGAACGTGTCCGAGGGCATGAAGGTCGGGGTGCCCGCATCATGATCATCGCGGAGCTGTGCGGCGTGACCAAGGTCTACGGCGGCGGGGTTCAGGCGCTGCGCGGCGTGGATCTGACGGTCGAGCGGGGTGACCTGGTGGGCATCGTGGGCCCGTCGGGCTCGGGGAAGTCCACCATGCTCCAGATGCTCGGCACGCTGGACCGGCCGACGTCGGGAACCGTGCGCATCGCGGGCCACGACGTCGCCGGACTGTCGGACCGCGAGCTGTCGGCGCTGCGCGCGCGGTATCTGGGGTTCGTCTTCCAGCAGTTCCACCTGGCCCCCGGTGTGAGCGCGCTGGACAACGTGGCCGACGGCCTGCTCTACACCGGCACCCCGCTGCGTGAGCGGCGCGAGCGGGCCGAGGTCGCGCTGCGGCGGGTCGGCCTCGGCCACCGGCTCGGCCACCGGCCGAACCAGCTGTCCGGCGGTGAGCAGCAACGCGTGGCCGTCGCCAGGGCCGTGGCGGGCGATCCGCCGTTGCTGCTGGCCGACGAGCCGACGGGCAACCTGGACTCCGTCGCGGGAGCCGACGTTCTGAAGATCCTGGCCGACCTGCACGCCGCCGGCACCACGATCGCGATCATCACGCACGACGTGGAGATCGCCGAGTGGTGTCCCCGGCAGGTCAGGGTCCGTGACGGCCGGATCGTCGCCGAGACCGCGAAGGAGGTGCGCGTATGACCCGCCCGACACCGGACCGGCTGAGGCCGGCCAGGCTGGGTCCGGCCGACGTGCTGCGGGTCGGCGCGGCCGGGCTCAGGTCCAGGCCCGCCCGGGTGTTCCTGTCCGCGATCGGCATCGCGATCGGCATCGCCACCATGATCGCGGTGATCGGCATCTCCTCGTCCTCGCGCGAGCAGCTGCTGCGCCAGCTCGACAAGCTGGGCACCAACCTGCTCACGGTCTCGGCCGGGCAGACCATGTTCGGTGAGCCCGCCGAGCTGCCCACCGGCGCGCTCGCCATGGTCAAGCGGGTAGGCGCGGTCACCACGGCGTCCGCCACCGGAACCGTGAAGACGAGCGTCCGGCGCACGCCGCACATCGACAAGGCGGTCACCGGGGGCATCGCCGTACAGGCGGCCACCACCGAGCTGCTCACCACGCTGGAGGGCGAGATCCGGCACGGCACGTGGCTGAACGCGGCCACGGAACGCGAGCCCGTCGTGGTGCTCGGTGCGAAGGCGGCGGAACGGCTCGGCATCACCAGGGTCGGCGTGCGGGTGTGGATGGGCGAGCGGTGGTTCACCGTGATCGGCGTCCTGGGCCCGATGCCGCTGGCCCCGGAGATCGAGCGCGCCGCCCTCGTCGGTTTTCCCGCCGCGGAGGAGCATCTCGGCTTCGACGGGCACCCGACCACGATCTACGAGCGGTCGTCGGAGGACGCGGTGGAGGCCGTGCGCGAGGTCCTGCCTCGCACGACCAACCCGGAGAACCCCGAGGAGGTCAACGTCAGCAGGCCGTCGGACGCGCTGGCCGCCCGGGCCGCCGCCGCCGGCGCGTTCACCAATCTGCTGCTGGGGCTGGGCGCCGTCGCGCTGCTGGTCGGCGGGGTCGGCGTGGCCAACACCATGGTCATCTCGGTGCTTGAGCGCCGGAAGGAGATCGGACTGCGCCGCTCGCTCGGCGCCACCCGGGGGCAGGTGCGCATCCAGTTCCTGGCGGAGTCGCTGCTGCTGTCCGCTCTCGGCGGGGTGGCGGGAGCGGTGCTGGGCGCGCTGGCCACCACCGGCTACGCGCTGTCGCGGGACTGGCCGCCTGTCGTGCCACCGTGGGTGATCGCCGCGTCGGTCGGCGCCACCCTCGTCATCGGCACGATCGCCGGAATCTATCCGGCCATGCGCGCCGCCCGCCTGTCCCCGACGGCTGCCCTGGCCACCCAGTGAGGGGGACCTCGCGCGCGGTGGCGCGGGTCCGCGAAAGGTGGGAACGCATGCTCGGCCGATCACCTGCAAATGGGTAGGAATAGGGCATTGACCTCGGCAAACAGGACGGGAGGTGCGGCAGCGATGCCCCACTACCTGGACAGGGATCGCATCGCGATCCTGGCCGCCCTGGTGGCCCCACCGGCCATCGCGGCGGCGCTTCTGCCGTTTCGCACCGGCCTGCCGAACACGAGCGTCGCCCTTGTCATGGTCGTGATCGTGGTCGCGATCGCCGCCAACGGGAACCGCGTCGCCGGAGCGCTCGCGGCGATCTCGGCCGCGGTGTGGTTCGACTTCTTCTTCACCCAGCCCTACCACCGCTTCGCCGTCACCAAGCCCGCGGACGTCCAGACCGTGATTCTTCTGCTCGTCGTGGGTCTGGCGGTCTCGCAACTGGCCGCCCGTGCCCGGCGGCTACAGGTGATCGCCGTCACCGACGCCGGTTACCTGGCGCAGATTCACGACACGGCCGAGCTGGCCCAGTCCACGAAATCGTCCGGCGCGGTGGTCGATCACGTCACGGCCCAGCTCGTCGACCTGCTGAACCTGCGCGGGTGCCGCTTCGAGTACGGCACCCTGATCGGCCATCCGCCCCGCCTCGAACAGGACGGCACCGTGGTGTGGGGGCGCAAACGCTGGGACGTCGACCGGCTGGGCCTGCCGGACGAGGAGGTCGAACTGCGTGCGTTCGGCAACGGCCGCTTCCACGGCCGGTTCATGCTCGATCCCACGCCGGGGAGCATCCCGCCCCTGCAGGCACGCCTGGTCGCGGTGACTCTCGCCGACCAGGCGGGTGCCGCGCTCGACACCGCCGGTGGCGGCTGAGGCGGTCCCTGGCATGGTCGCTTTCTTGACGTTTTTTTAACGCCATGATCGCGTTGGTCACCCCTTTGACCTCAGTAGTGTGCTTTTCGTCTTTACGAGTGGTTGATGTGGGGGTGGCCGGAAATGGCCAGTGTCGATCAGTCTGTCGTGCCCAAGGAAAGGGCACTTCAGACGTGGCTCCTCCAGGGCTTGCAGACCGACCGCAAGGAGATCGAGCACGGCCCCCACAAGAAGCACTCGTGGTGGCAGGTCATGTGCCTCACCGGTGTGGACTACTTTTCGACGCTCGGCTACCAGCCCGGCATCGCGGCGCTCGCCGCAGGTGCGCTGTCACCGGTGGCCACCCTGCTGCTCGTCGTTCTCACCCTGTTCGGGGCACTGCCGGTCTACCGGCGGGTGGCCGAGGAGAGCCCGAACGGCCAGGGCTCCATCGCCATGCTGGAGAAGCTCGCCCGGCAGTGGTGGGGCAAGCTATTCGTGCTGGCGTTGCTGGGCTTCGCCGCCACCGACTTCGTCATCACGATGACGCTGTCGGCGGCCGACGCGACGGCCCACATCCTGGAGAACCCCTTCGTCCCCGACGCCCTGCACGGCCAGCGGGTGCTGGTCACGCTGGTCCTGCTGGCCATGCTCGGCGGGGTGTTCCTGATGGGCTTCAGCGAGGCGATCGGCATCGCCGTACTCCTCGTGGGCGTCTACCTCGTGCTCAACGGGGTCGTGGTGGTCGTCTCGCTCATCCACGTGCTGGAGACCCCTGACCTCGTCGTGAACTGGCAGAACGGCCTGACCACGACCTACACCAGCCCGCTCCTGATGGTCGGGCTGTCGCTGCTGGTCATGCCGAAGCTGGCGCTGGGCCTGTCCGGGTTCGAGACCGGCGTGGCGGTGATGCCGGTGGTCAAGGGAGACCTCCAGAAACGCATCAAGGGCACGAAGCGGCTGCTGACCTCGGCGGCCATCGTCATGAGCGTCTTCCTGATCTTCAGCAGCTTCGCCACCACCGTGCTGATCCCGCATGAGGAGTTCGAGGAGGGCGGCAAGGCCAGCGGCCGGGCCCTGGCATACCTGGCCCACGGTTTCCTCGGCGACTGGTTCGGCACGCTCTACGACATCAGCACGATCGCGATCCTCTGGTTCGCCGGGGCGTCGGCCATGGCGGGCCTGATCAACCTGGTGCCGCGCTACCTGCCGAGGTACGGCATGGCTCCGGACTGGACGCGAGCGGTCCGGCCTCTGGTACTGGTCTTCAGCGTGATCGGGTTCGCCATCACGATCATCTTCGACGCCGATGTGGATGCGCAGGGCGGCGCCTACGCCACCGGCGTGCTGGTGCTGATCCTGTCGGCCGCGGTCGCGGTGACGCTGTCGGCACGGCGACGGGGCCAGCGTGCGGCCACGGTCGCGTTCGGGGTGATCTCGGCGGTGTTCGCCTACACCCTGGTGGACAACGTGATCGAGCGCCCCGACGGTGTGAAGATCGCCTCGTTCTTCATCGTGACGACCATCGCGACCTCGCTGATCTCCCGGGCGACGCGCTCCACCGAACTGCGGGTCACCGAGGTTCACCTCGACCCGCTGGCCGAGCGGTTCGTCAACGAGGCGTGCGGCGAGATCCATCTGATCGCCAACGAGCCGAACGCGCGTGACCAGGCCGAGTACCACGAGAAGCGGCGCGAGCAGTGGCTGAACCACCGGCTCCGGAGCCAGGAGCCGATCATGTTCGTCGAGGTCACGGTCGTGGACGCCTCGGAGTTCGAGACCGAGCTGCGTGTCCAGGGCGAGGAGCGTTACGGTCACAGGATCCTGAAGTTCGAGAGCCCCACCGTGCCCAACGCCCTGGCCGGGCTCCTGCTCTACCTGCGGGACCGGACCGGCGAGGTGCCGCACATCTACTTCCACTGGACGGAGGGCAATCCGGTCGCCGCCATGCTCCGCTACCTGCTGTTCGGCGGTGGAGACGTGCCTCCCCTCACCAGGGAGGTGCTGCGCAAGGCCGAGCCGGACCTCGAACGGCGCCCCCACGTCCACGTCGGGTGAGCACGGGCCGTATGGAGCGGGCTCGGGCCTCTGAGGATTCCGTCGTGTTCGACGAAGACCGTCCAGGATCGGCCACTCGACGGTAAAGCACTGGCTCTGACGGCCGGGGTGACGCTGGAGACGGCGACGGATCCCTCGATCCTTGTGGGGACCCGGCACGGGCGCGTCGTAGGGAACGCGTCAATACTCGGCTTCGGGACGTATGAAAGCCGTCAAGAACGACAAAATTCACCAAATCTCCCGCTTTGCTTGCCTTGAGGCCGTCTGGCCGTGAAAGCAATGTCCGGACATGAGGAGTGGGGATGGCTGACGTCATCTTCGTCGTCCTGACGATCGCGATCTTCGTGATCTTCGGGTTTGTCGTTAAGGCGGTGGAGCGCCTGTGAGCGCGATCAACGCCACTGGTCTGGTGGTGGCCGTCGGCCTGGTGATCTTCATGGTCGCGGCCCTGCTTTTCCCGGAGCGCTTCTAGATGAGTACAACCGCAGCCGGGATCGTGTTCATCGTTTCCCTGATCATCGCGCTGGCCCTGGTGCACAAGCCCTTCGGGGACTACATGTACCGGGCCTACACGAGCACCAAGCACACCGTGGTGGAGCGCTTCATCTACCGCCTGCTGGGTGTCCGAGCCGACGCCGAGCAGAGGTGGGGCGTCTACGCGCGCAGCCTGCTGGCCTTCTCGGTCATCTCGATCCTGTTCGTGTACGGCATGCAGCGCCTGCAGGACAAGCTGTGGCTGTCGCTCGGCTTCGACCCGGTGCCCGACCACATCGCGTGGAACACCGCGATCAGCTTCGTCACCAACACCAACTGGCAGGCCTACTCCGGCGAGTCCACCATGGGCCACCTGGTCCAGATGGCGGCGCTGGCCGTACAGAACTTCGTGTCCGCCTCGGTCGGCATGGCCGTGGCGATCGCGCTGGTGCGCGGGTTCGCCCGCAGGAACTCCGACACCATCGGCAACTTCTGGGTGGACCTGGTGCGCGGCATCGTCCGCATCCTGCTGCCGATCGCGTTCGTCGGCGCGCTGGTGCTGGTGGCCGGCGGCCTGGTGCAGAACTTCGTGGGCCCGCACGAGGTCACCACGCTCACCGGCGGCACGCAGAACATGACCGGCGGCCCGGTGGCCAGCCAGGAGGTCATCAAGGAGCTGGGCACCAACGGCGGCGGCTTCTACAACACCAACTCGGCTCACCCGTTCGAGAACACCACGACGTGGACGAACTGGTTCGAGATCTTCCTGATCCTGGTCATCCCGTTCTCCCTGACCCGCACCTTCGGCAAGATGGTCGGCCAGGTCCGCCAGGGATACGCGATCCTCGCCGTGATGGCCACGATCGCCATCGTCAGCATCACGCTCACCAACGTCTTCGAGCTCCAGGGCGCCGCCACCGTTCCGCAGGCGGTCGGCGCGGCCATGGAGGGCAAGGATGTGCGCTTCGGCGTGGCCAACTCCGCGACCTTCGCCGCGTCCACGACCCTCACGAGCACCGGCGCCGTGGACTCCTTCCACGACTCCTACACGCCGTTCGGCGGCATGATGGCGCTGTTCAACATGATGCTGGGCGAGGTCGCCCCCGGCGGTGTCGGCGCGGGCCTGTACGGCATGCTCATCCTGGCCGTGATCACCGTGTTCGTCGCCGGGCTCATGGTCGGCCGGACGCCGGAGTATCTCGGCAAGAAGATCGGCGCCCGTGAGATCAAGCTGGCCTCGATGTACTTCCTGGTCACCCCGATCCTGGTGCTGGTCGGCACGGCCGTCGCGATGGGCAACCAGGCGGGCCTGGCAGCCATGCTGAACACCGGGCCGCACGGCTTCTCCGAGATCCTCTACGCCTTCACCAGCGCCTCGAACAACAACGGTTCGGCCTTCGGCGGCGTCACCGTCAACACCCCGTGGTACGACGTGGCACTCGGCCTGTGCATGGTGCTCGGCCGGTTCCTGCCCATCATCTTCGTGCTCGGCCTGGCGGGCTCGCTGGCCAAGCAGACGCCCGTGCCCGAGTCCACGGGCACGCTGCCGACCCACCGGCCGCTGTTCGTCGGCATGGTCGTCGGCGTGACGATCATCCTCGTCGCCCTGACCTTCCTCCCGGCGCTGGCGCTGGGGTCGCTCGCAGAAGGACTCTCGTAATGACGACCCAATCGGTCGAAGCGCCGGAGACCGCTCCGGAGCCCAAGAAGAACGGCAGGGTCGGCGGCGGTCTGCTCGACCCGAAGCAGCTCGTCAGGTCGCTGCCCGACGCGATGGTCAAGCTGAACCCGGCCACGCTGTGGCGTAACCCGGTCATGCTGATCGTGGAGATCGGCGCGGTGTTCACCACCGTCCTCGCGGTCCTCGACCCGTCGTTCTTCGCCTGGGCCATCGTGGTGTGGCTCTGGCTGACGGTGATCTTCGCCAACCTGGCCGAGGCCGTGGCCGAGGGCCGGGGCAAGGCGCAGGCCGCGACGCTGCGCGCCGCCAAGCGCGACACCACCGCCCGCCGCCTCAGGAGCCGGGACGACCACTCCCGGTGGGACGTCGTCGGCGCCCCCGAGCTGAAGCAGGGCGACTTCGTGATCGTCGAGGCCGGGGAGACCATCCCGGGCGACGGCGACGTCGTCGAGGGCATCGCGAGCGTCGACGAATCGGCGATCACGGGCGAGTCCGCGCCGGTGATCCGCGAGTCGGGCGGTGACCGGTCCGCCGTGACCGGCGGCACCAAGGTGCTCTCCGACAAGATCATCGTGCAGATCACCCAGAAGCCCGGAGAGAGCTTCATCGACCGGATGATCGCTCTCGTTGAGGGCGCGAACCGGCAGAAGACGCCCAACGAGATCGCCCTGAACATCCTGCTGGCCGCGCTGACCATCATCTTCCTGGTCGCGACCATCACCATGCAGCCGCTGGCGATCTACTCCAAGTCGGTGAACCCGGGCGTGCCCGACTCGCTCGCGCTGACCGCTGACGGCGTCACCGGCGTCGTGCTGGTCTCGCTGCTCGTCTGCCTGATCCCGACCACGATCGGCGCGCTGCTGTCCGCGATCGGCATCGCAGGCATGGACCGCCTGGTCCAGCGCAACGTGCTGGCCATGTCGGGTCGCGCCGTCGAGGCCGCGGGCGACGTCAGCACCCTGCTGCTCGACAAGACCGGCACGATCACCCTGGGAAACCGGCAGGCGTCGGAATTCATGCCGGTGGCCGGGGTGCCGGAGATGGAGCTGGCCAAGGCGGCGCAGCTGTCCAGCCTGGCCGACGAGACCCCCGAGGGCCGCTCGATCGTGGTCTACGCCAAGAAGACGTACGGCCTGCGGGAGCGGGAGCCCGGCGAGCTGGACCACGCCGAGTGGGTGCAGTTCACCGCGCAGACCCGCATGTCGGGGGTGAACCTGGACGGCCGTGAGGTCCGCAAGGGCGCCGCGACCGCGGTCATGAAGTGGGTGCGCGACCACGGCGGGCACCCGACCGACGAGGTGGGCCACCTGGTGGACGGGATCTCCGGCTCCGGCGGCACCCCGCTGGTGGTGGCGGAGAAGGGCCGCGTGCTCGGCGTCATCCACCTCAAGGACGTCGTCAAGGAGGGCATGCGCGAGCGCTTCGACGAGATGCGCCGCATGGGCATCCGCACCGTCATGATCACCGGTGACAACCCGCTGACCGCCAGGGCGATCGCCGACGAGGCCGGGGTGGACGACTTCCTGGCCGAGGCCACCCCCGAGGACAAGCTCGCCCTGATCAAGAAGGAGCAGGAGGGCGGCCGGCTGGTCGCCATGACCGGTGACGGCACCAACGACGCCCCCGCGCTCGCGCAGTCGGACGTCGGGGTGGCCATGAACACCGGCACCTCGGCCGCCAAAGAGGCCGGCAACATGGTCGACCTGGACTCCAACCCGACCAAGCTCATCGAGATCGTCGAGATCGGCAAGCAGTTGCTGATCACGCGTGGCGCGCTGACCACGTTCTCGATCGCCAACGACATCGCCAAGTACTTCGCGATCATCCCCGCGATGTTCGCCGCGGTGTACCCGGGCCTGGACGCGCTGAACATCATGCGTCTGGCCAGCCCGCAGTCGGCGATCCTGTCGGCGGTCATCTTCAACGCGATCATCATCGTGGCGCTGATCCCGCTCGCGCTCAGGGGCGTGCGCTACCGGCCGTCGAGCGCATCGAAGCTGCTCAGCCGCAACCTCTACGTCTACGGCCTGGGCGGCATCGTCGCCCCCTTCGTCGGCATCAAGATCATCGACCTACTGATTCAGTTCCTTCCGGGGATGTCGTAAATGGACCGTCTGCCAAGCTGGATCCGCCAGCATCTCGCCGCCGTCCGCGCGGTCATCGTGCTGACCCTGATTACCGGTGCGATCTACCCGCTCGCGGTGACCGGTGTCGCCCAGGCCTTGTTCAACGACAAGGCCGACGGCTCTCTGGTCGAGAGCGGAGGCAAGACCGTGGGCAGTGCCATCATCGGCCAGAACTTCACCGACAAGGACGGGAACCCGGTCAAGAAGTACTTCCAGAGCCGTCCCTCGGCGGCCGGTGACGGCTATGACATGCTGTCCACCGCCGCGAGCAACCTCGGCCCCGAGGACGTCCTGGACGTCCTGCCGGTGCCCGGCGCCAAGGACGAGGAGGGCAACCCCGACGAGGGCAAGCAGTCGCTGCTCACCCAGGTCTGCGCCCGCTCCAAGGCGATCGGGGAGCTGGAGGGCGTCTCCGGCGCCCGGCCGTACTGCACCTCGGACGGTGTGGGCGCGGTGCTGAAGGTCTTCCCGGCCGTCGGCAC
Source organism: Streptosporangium sp. NPDC000396 (assembly GCF_042898655.1). Taxonomy (NCBI): domain Bacteria; kingdom Bacillati; phylum Actinomycetota; class Actinomycetes; order Streptosporangiales; family Streptosporangiaceae; genus Streptosporangium; species Streptosporangium sp. NPDC000396. The sequence goes on along the minus strand of NZ_JBIAZA010000015.1, from coordinate 104,634 downwards.
GCCGACCAAGGCGGTCAGCGTCAACCAGGCCTGCCCCGCCCAGCCCTTCGTCGCGACCTTCGAGGGCGTCAAGGTCGAGTGCGGCAAGCCCGGGGAGGATTACGCGGCCGGCCGTACCGTCCCCGTCCGCGGTGACGCCAAGGCCGTGGTGCCCGCCGACGCGGTCACCGCCAGCGGCTCCGGCCTCGACCCGCACATCTCGGTCGCCTACGCCGAGCTCCAGGCCCCTCGCGTAGCCAAGGAGCGCGGCGTCGACGTGGCGAAGATAAAAGCCCTGATCCAGGAGAATACGACTGGCCGGGCGCTCGGCTTCATGGGCGAGCCGGCGGTCAACGTGCTCAAGCTCAATCTGGCCCTGGACAAGGAGTAGCAAGATGCCACGCGGGCGGCTGAGGGTCTACCTGGGTGCGGCGCCCGGGGTGGGCAAGACCTTCGCGATGCTCGGCGAGGGCCGCCGTGGACAGGAGCGTGGCAGGGACGTGGTCGTGGGTTTCGTCGAGACCCACGGCCGCTCCCGCACCGCCGAACTCCTCGAAGGCATGGAGATCATCCCCCGTAAGACGCTCGTCTATCGGGGGACCAGCTTCACCGAGCTTGACGTGGACGCCGTCATCGAGCGCGCGCCGAGGATCGCGCTGATCGACGAGCTGGCCCACACGAATGTGCCGGGGTCGAGGAACGCCAAGCGCTGGCAGGACATCGAGGAGATCCTCGACGCCGGCATCGACGTCATCTCGACGGTCAACATCCAGCATCTCGACTCGCTCAACGACGTCGTCCAGCAGATCACCGGCATCCCGCAGCGCGAGACCGTCCCCGACGAGGTGGTGCGCCGCGCCGACCAGATCGAACTGGTCGACATGTCGCCGGAGGCGCTCAGGCGGCGGATGGCGCACGGCAACGTCTACGCTCCGGAGAAGGTGGACGCCGCCCTGTCCAACTACTTCAGAGTCGGCAACCTGACCGCCCTGCGCGAGCTGGCCCTGCTCTGGGCGGCGGGAAAGGTCGACGAGCAACTCGACCGCTACCGCGCCGACCACGGCATCGCCGCGACCTGGGAGGCACGGGAGCGGGTGGTGGTGGCGCTGACCGGCGGCCCCGAGGGCGACACGCTGGTACGGCGGGCCGCCCGCGTCGCGGCCAGGACCAAGGGCGCCGATCTGCTGGCCGTCCACGTCACCAGCGCCGACGGCCTGGCCGGAGGCGATCCGGCCAACCTGGCCAGGCAGCGCGCGCTGGTGGAGAGCCTGGGCGGCACCTACCACCAGGTGGTCGGCGACGACATCCCGCGGGCGCTGCTCGATTTCGCCCGCGGCGTCAACGCGACCCAGTTGGTGCTCGGCGCCTCCCGGCGAGGCCGGTTCGCCCAGATCTTCTCCCGCGGCGTCGGCGTGGAGACCACCGCGCTGTCCGGCCCCATCGACGTGCACATGATCACGCACGACGAGGCGAAGAAGGGCCGCCGTCCCAGGCAGACCCGCGCGGCTCTGACCAGAACGCGGCGGCTGGCCGGATGGGCCCTCGCCGTCGCGGGGATGCCCGCGCTCACCGCGGCGCTGATCCCGTTCAAGAACGACCTGTCGCTGCCGAGCGAGATCCTCTTCTTCCTGGTCATGGTGGTCGGCGTCGCTCTGATCGGCGGCATGTGGCCGGCCATCACCGCCGCCGTCGGCGGCTCGCTGCTGCTCAACTACTTCTTCACCCCGCCGGTCGGCGGGTTCACCATCGCCGATCCGGAGAACCTGTTCGCCCTCATCGTGTTCGTGCTGGTCGCGGTCATGGTGAGCGCGGTCGTCGATCTGGCGGCCCGCCGTACCAGGGAGGCCGCCAGGGCAGGTGCGGACGCCGAGCTCCTCGCCACGCTGGCCGGGCACGTGCTGCGCGGCGAGGCCGCGGTGCCCTCGCTGCTCGCCCGTATGCGCGAGACGTTCGGGCTGGTCTCGGTCACGCTGCTGGAGAGGCGGCCCGGCACCGGCAGCATGCCGGACGACCAGACGGATCCGGACGCCTGGCGGATCATCGCCACCACGGGTGGCGCGCCGTGCACGTCCCCGTCCGTCGCGGACACCGACGTGGTCGTCGACGAGAATCTGGTCCTCACCGCGCGGGGCCGGTTGCTGGACGCGTCCGATCGCCGGGTGCTGGAGGCGTTCGCCGCGGAGGCCGCCGTCGCGTTGCGCCAGCAGCGCTTGGAGGAGGAGGCCGAGCAGGCCAGGCCGTTGGCCGAGGCGGACAGGATGCGCACCGCGCTGCTCGCCGCCGTCAGCCACGACCTGCGCACCCCGCTCGCCTCCGCCAAGGCGGCCGTGGAGAGCCTGGGCAACACCGAGATCGACTGGAGCGAGGAGGACCGCCGCGAGCTGACGGCCACGGCCGAGGAGTCGCTGAACAAGCTGGACCGTCTGGTCGCCAACCTGCTCGACATGAGCCGCCTGCAGGCGGGTGTCCTGGGCGTGGTTTTGCAGCCGGTGGCGCTGGAGGAGGTCGTGCCCCGGGCGGTCGACGACCTCGGCCCGCTCCGCGACCGTGTCGAGGGCGACATCTCCATCGAGCTGCCCGAGATCATCGCCGACCCGGCGCTGCTGGAGCGGGTGCTGGTCAACCTGATGTCCAACGCGGTGCGCTACAGCCCCCCGGAGGAGAAGGTTCTCATCACTGCGAGCTGGCACGGCGATCATGTGGAGATCCGTGTGATCGACCGGGGACCGGGCATCCCGCCCGACGCCCACGACCGTGTCTTCCTGCCCTTCCAGCGACTGGGTGACCGCGACAACCACACCGGTGTCGGCCTTGGCCTCGCCCTCTCGCGCGGACTGGCCGAGGCGATGGGCGGCACTCTCGTACCCGATGAGACACCAGGGGGAGGTCTCACCATGATCCTGACGTTTGCCATCTCCTCGCGGGCGCATGCTGTACAGGCGGAGGAGCTCGCGTGACGCGCATCCTCGTTGTCGACGACGAACCGCAGATCCTGCGGGCGCTCCGCATCAACCTGGTCGCGCGCCACTACGAGGTCGCGGTGGCGACCGACGGCGGCTCGGCGCTCAGGGAGGCCGCCGACTGGCACCCCGATCTGGTCATCCTCGACCTCGGGCTGCCCGACCTGGACGGCGTCGACGTCATCCACGGCCTGCGCGGATGGACGTCGATACCCATCCTCGTGCTTTCCGGCCGGACCGGTAACCAGGACAAGATCGAGGCGCTGGACGCGGGTGCCGACGACTACGTCACCAAGCCCTTCAACATCGAGGAACTGCTGGCCCGCATCCGTGCCGTCACCCGCAGAACCGGCCTGCACGAGGCCGAGCTCGCCCGCATCCAGGTCGGGGACCGCTTGATAGACCTGACCAGCAAGACGGTCTCCGACGGGATACGGCTGACGCCGACCGAGTGGCACATCCTGGAGCTCCTGCTGCGCAACCCCGGCAAGCTGGTCAGCCAGCGGCAGCTGCTGGCCGAGGTCTGGGGAGAGAAATACCTCAAGGAGACCCACTACCTGCGCCAGTACATGGCCCAGCTGCGCCGCAAGCTGGAGAAGGACCCCGCACATCCGGCCCACCTGATCACCGAGCCCGGAATGGGCTACCGGTTCAAGCCCTGAGCCTGTCGGCCGCCCAGGGTCGCCCGGCCGCTCAGGGTCGCCCGGCTGCCGTTCCCGCCGTACCCGCCGTGGGATATGCATAGTTATTTAGAGCCAAGGCATCAAAAGTCCATATAGATGGACAAATGTCACCCGTGTCGGGGGTGACGATGAAGCGTAATCCCCGACGCAGGAGTGACCCGATGTCCTCGCTACTGACCCCCGCTCGCGCCCAGGAGCCTCCTGATACCGGTGACAGGCACCGGCTGACGGTCGTCGGCGGCCTGGCGGCCCTCTCACTGGACGCGATGGCCTCGGTGGCCTACGGTCCCGAGGCCATCGTCCTGGTTCTGGCCCTCGCGGGTGGCGCGGGGCTCGGCTTCACCATTCCGGTCACGCTGACCATCGCGGCGCTGCTGGGTGTGCTGACCTTCTCCTACCGGCAGGTCATCGCCGCCTTTCCCGATGGAGGGGGCGCGTACGGCGTGGCCAAGGCATACCTGGGCCGCCGCGCCGGCCTGGTCGCGGGCGCCTCGCTCATCGTGGACTACGTCCTCAACGTGGCGGTCTCGGTGGCGGCCGGAGTCGCGGCGCTGACCTCGGCCTTCCCCGCGCTGCTGCCGTACACCGTCTGGATCTGCCTGGCGGTCCTGGCCCTGGTCACCGCGATCAACCTCAAGGGCATCGCGCACAGCGCCCGCGCCTTCATCGTGCCCACCGTGATCTACATCGGCGCCATCCTCCTGGTCATCGTGGCGGGTCTGGTCCGCACCGAGCCCGTGACGGCCGTCGAACACGCCGCGCAGGCGCAGAACCTGCAGACCGTCGGCGTCCTCCTGCTGCTCAAGGCCTTCGCCAACGGCTGCGCGTCCCTCACCGGCGTCGAGGCCATCGCCAACGCCGTCCCCTCGTTCAGGAAGCCGCGCGTCAGGCGGGCACAGCACGCCGAGGTCGCCCTCGGCGCGCTGCTCGCGGTCATGCTGATCGGCATCGCCGCGCTGATCGAGAAGTTCGCCATCGCCCCGGTCGACGGCGTGACCGTGCTGGCTCAGGTCACCCAGGCCTCGCTCGGCGACGGCCCGCTGTTCTACCTGGTGCAGTTCTCCACCGTGATCCTGCTCGCCCTGGCGGCCAACACATCCTTCGGCGGCCTGCCGGTGCTGGCCCAGCTGCTGGCCACCGACAACAACCTGCCGCACTTCTTCGCGCTGCGCGCGGACCGGCACGTGCACCGCTACGGCATCGCCTTCCTGACGGTCACGAGCGCCGTGCTGCTGATCGTCGCCCAGGGTGACATGAACCTGCTGGTGCCGCTGTTCGCGATCGGCGTGTTCGTCGGCTTCACGCTCTCCCAGGCGGGCATGGTCAGGCATTGGATCACCGACAGGCCCGCAGGGTGGAAGTGGCGCGCCGCGCTCAACGGTTTCGGCGCACTGCTGACCTTCGTCGCCGCCATCGTGGTCACGATCTCCAAGTTCACCGAGGGCGGCTGGCTGATCGTGGTCACGATGCCGCTGATGGTGCTGGCCATGGAGTGGGTCAACCGCTCCTACGCCCGCATCGGCGAGCGCCTGGAACTGGGCAGGACTCCCGTCCCGCCGCGGCCGCGTCGCTCTCTGGTGGTGGTCCCGGTGCACGCGGTCAACCGCCTCACCTGCGAGGCGCTCGCCGCCGCGCTCTCGCTGGGCGACCGGGTGGTCGCGGTCAACGTCACCTACCCGGGGGACGAGCGGGAGGCTCAGAGGTTCGTCGAGGACTGGGAGCGCTGGCACCCCGATGTCGAGCTGGTGCAGGTCTTCGACGCGCACCGGCGGCTGGACGCCCCCCTGATCGAATACATCAGGAGCGTGCCCGAGGCGCACGTGTTCGTGCTTGTCGCCGAGGTCGAGCCCGAGCATGCCTGGCAGCGGGTGCTGCAGAACCAGCGCGGTGCCGTGCTGGCCCGGGCGCTGCGCCGCCGTACCGACACGGTGGTGTGCCGGATGCGCTTCCGCGTCGGAGCGCGTACGGCGAGCGCGGCCTGACGGTGCGAAGCGCAGGCCAGTGGTTCGTTCCCCTTGAGCACCCGGAAGGAGGGAAAGGCTTGCCGTCAGGGTGGTGGGACAAGACGTTCGTGGCAATAGCCGCCTTCTCCTTTGTCGTGAGCTGCGCGGTGGGGTTCACCGCCTATCGCGCTCTCTCCCGCGACGTGGACACCTACCTGGCAAGCCACCGGCAGGTCACCGCCGAGGTTCTCGACGACCACCGTGGCGTGCCCAAAGGATTCATCGTGAAGGTCGCCTGGTTCGACGAGAGAGGCATGCGGCACAGCGGGACGGCACGCCTGCCGTCGGCCCAAGCCCCCGGGGAGCGCACGCGGATCTGGGTCGGCCCCGACGACAAACCGGCCCCGCCCCCGCTGGGGACGCCGGAGATCCTCGCCGGTTCTTCGATCATCGGGCTCATGGCGGGTGGCGTCAGCTCGGTGATCATCCTGCTGCTCCAGGCGGCTCGGGGAGTATGGATCGCGCGCCGGGCCATGGCGCGCTGGGATCAGGAATGGCGGAGATACGCGGACGTGGAGGGAGATTCCCAACGATGATGAGGCCCGGAATCCTCATGGATTCCGGGCCTCATCCGGGATGTCAGGTGCCGGGTCGTTCCACGGCGTCTCGAGGGCCGGAGAAGTCGCCCTCGAACCGGGGCCGGTCACCGGACCGCATGGGTAGGGCCGGTCAGAACGGCCAGGCGGCGGTGCGGGCCATCTCGATGTGCGGGATGGCTGTGAACCAGCCCGCCGACACATCCGTGATGACGTGCTCGTGGCCGGGCATCGTGATGGCTTCGGCGGCCTCGGCCGCGCTGCCGGGGTGGGTGAGGATCACGATCCGGTCGTAGCCGTCCAGGTGATGGCGCACGGCTGTCGCCGGGCTCGCCGAGCCGCCGACCGGGTGGAAGCGCTCGACCACCTCGGTGAGCGCATCTCCCTTCCTGATCGGAATCCTGGCGGTGGCCGTACCGAACTCCACCAGATCCACCGACGGGGCCCGCAGCGCGAGCGCGGCGCGGCCCCGAAGGTCGCCGTGTCATCGGCCCTGGATGACATGAGGTCGGTCCGGTCGACGAGTACCAACGTGCGGCCGGGCAATGCGGGGACGTTGGCCAGCGAAAGCTGCAACGCCTCGCGAAGCGCCCATGACCAGCGGGAGCCGGGCACCGAGCGCATGGCCGCCATGATCTCCAATGGGGTCACTCCCGAGCGGATCACCGCGGCCGGCTCGGCCAGCAGGGCCGCCACGCGGGCGGCGACCTCGTCGGACACCCCGGTCCGGTCGAAGTCGGGCAGGTGAGTGAGCCTGTCCTGGTAGGACATGGTGGGCAGCACAGCCGTCCAGGCGGCACCCGTCATGCCGCCCAGCAGCCAGCGCTGGACCGTCTGCCAGGTCATGGCCGCTCTGCTCAGGGTTTCGGCGGCATCGTGCCGCTCCAGGAGGGTGGCCCGCTTGTCGGCGGCGATCCAGTACAGCGAGCGGCGGGCGCGCAACAGCGGAAGTGCCTCGGGGATGCGGCTCGTGTCTCCGCGCCTTCGAGCCACCGCGTGACCGAACACGGCGGCCTGCGTGATGTCGCGCGGGCTCGGGTGGGTGAGCGCGAGCACGTCGGCGAACCGCAGCTGAGCCGCCGAGTTGTCGTAGGTGGCCAGGGCGGGTTCGTCGTAGAGGCGGATCACCGCGTCGGCGACGCCGCGCTTCACCGGTTTGGGTATGGCTCGGCCGTACCTGCGCAGCCAATAGGCGAGCAGTTCGCCGGGCTCATCGGCGCGCTGGAGCGCTCCCCCGACGAGCGACCTGCTCGCCGTACCGGCCAGCAGACAGGCGTGCGCGAGTTCAGAGACGGCGGCCAGCCGCAGATGGCGAAGCGCGTCATGGCGGCTCATCCAGCCGATCAGCCTGGTCAGCCAGGCGTCGTCGACCGTGGCGAGCCGGGTGGCGAGATCGGCGAAGCGTTCTGTGGGAATCCGGGCATGGCCGTCGGCGAGCGCGCGGGCGACGAGCAGGAACATCTCCTTCCTGCTGGTCTCCACGACGGCTGGCGCGCGGGTTGCCATGGCAGCTCAACTCCTTGAGGGTGATCGTTGAAGGGGCCGCCCGAGAAGGGAACCGGCTGTGTCCGGGGGTCGCAGCAAGCCGGTGGTGCACCGGGGGCCCCGCGTGCCGCGGATGGCACGCCGCAGGCCGCCTGGAATCCGCTGATTCGCCGAGGCGGCCCGCCGTCTATATATCCAGGAGTTCCTGGACTATGGACGGCGACATCGACTGCCCGCGGGCGGGCGCCGATGCCGGACGGCGGAGCGACGAAGCCGCCGCATCGGTCTCCTCTCCGCTGGCCGTGTCGAGTTATTCCACTATGCGTTTCACGGATTTCCGCCGCAAGTATCCTTTGCCCACAATCGGCGTGTGGACCGTAGAAAAGACGTTAATAGAGAATTCGCGTAAAGATGTGTCAGGATGTCTATGCGCGGCTTCCCTTCAGAGGGATATTCGGACTATGGACGGCAAAGTTCTCGACCTGATCCTCTTCGGAGCCTGGGCAGTGATTTTCCTGCTCGTCTCGCTGTTCGTCCCCGGCCTGGCCAACCTCGTCGTGTTCTGGGTGGGCTTCGCCGCCTTCCTCTGGTACGACGACCTGGTGCGCCACGATCACGACAGGCTACGCCCTCGGTGGGCCGGCGGTGGTCGTCGAGCGTGACGGTGAACGTGGCTACGCCTTTTCCACGCGGACCCCATGCCGCCGGAGCGTGTGAACGAAGGCGTGTTCGTCGGCGGGCGTGATGCCGTAGCGAGCACCGCTTTTCGTCTCCACCAGGAACACGTCATGCATGACGCGAGTGGCACACATACGGACCCGGCCCAGGCCGAGGTACCGCACGCCGTACAGGGCGATGCCAGGCATGACCAGCGCGGATAGGAAGCTGGGCGCCAGCTCGACGCGGGACACCTTGGCGATGTCGTCAAGCGGGACGCGGAAGCGGAGCATGGGGCCGTACTCGGCGCTCAGCGTGGTCCTGGAGACGGTGTAGCGCATCAGGGGGAAGCACAGCGCCAGAGCGAGCAGGTAGGCGGTGACCATGGTGAGCGCGATCCCGATGACGAACCGGGCCGTGCCCCCGTCGGCCAGATGGACGGCGGCCGCGAAGCCGAGGATCGCGGTCGCGGCGTAGAGCGACAGGTACCCCCTGGACGGGCGGGGGTGGAAGGACGCGGGGAACACCGGAAACCTCCTGGAGAAAGGCGCAGGCTCCGGCACATGGGGTGCCGGAGCCTTGGGGCTCAGCGCTGACCTGGCCTGCGGCCGCGGTTGGCGGCCTTCTTGCGGCGGGTCCGCTTCTTACGGGCGCGCTTGGACATGTCTCTCCTGTTCAGAACGGCCAGGCGCCGGTGCGCGCCAGCTCGATCGCCGGGATGGCGGCGAACCAGCCGTCATTGACCTCGGTGATGACGTGCTCGTGGCCGGGGGCGGTGACGGCCTCGGCGGCCTCCACGGCCGCCGCCGGGTGGGTCAGGACGATGACCCGGTCGTGTTTCTGGGCGTGCTCCCGTACGGCTTGCGCCACGGTCTGGCCGCCGCCCGGTCGCCGGAACCGGCCGAGGGTGCCCAGCAGCGTGGTTTCCATGGTCACCGGCTCGATCGCGGGACCGAACTGCACCAGCTCCACGGAGGGCGAGCGCAGCGCCAGCGCGGCGGCGAAGACGGCGGCGGCGTCGGCCTGCCTGGCCATGGCCGCGCTGCGGTCCACCAGGACCAGCGTGCGTCCGGACAGCACGGGCACCTGCGTCAGGGAGTGCTGGAGCGCCTTCTCCAGTGCCCAGGACCAGCGCGAGGAGGGCACGGAGCGGTAGGCCGCCCAGATCTCCATCGGCATCGCCCGGCCACGGGTCACCGAGCTCTCCTCAGCCAGGTCGGCGATGACCCAGTCGGCGATCTCGGAGGCGAGGCCGGCCGACTCGAAAGCGGGCAGCTGCGCCAGACGCTCTCTGACGCTCATCGATCGCAGGACGGCGGCCCACGCCTTCTCGGTCATCTCGCCACCCAGCCAGACGGCCACATCACGCCAGGTCATCGCGGCCGTAGCGAAGAGTTCGGCGATGTCGGGGCGGTCCAGCTGGCGCGGCCGCTTCTCGGTGGGTACGGCATGCAGCTCCGCGCGGGCCTTGAGGGCGGTCAGCGAGCCGGGGACAGGGGTGGGGCGCTTCAGCCGCAGCGCCGCGTACTGGAACACGTCGCTCTGCTTGCCGACCGGCTTGGGATGGGTGAGCCCGATCACCTCGGAGAAGCGCATGGGCGCGTCCTCGGCGTCGTGAACCGCGATGGCATGCTCGTCGTAGAGGCGCTCAACGGCCTTGGCCACGCCGTCCCTGATCGGCTTGGGGAAGGAGCGGCCGAGCCGGTGGATCGCATAGGCGAGCAGTTCGCCGGGCTCGTCCGCGCGCACCAGGACCTCGTTGATCAGCTGGCGCGCTTCGGCGGCGGTGCCCAGCTTCGCCGTCAGCCTGGCATGGACGAGTTCCACGGTGGCGGCGAGCGTGAACCCGCGCAGGGCGGGCCGTTCACGCGTCCAGCCGAGGAAGCCGCGCAGCCACGCGTCATCGGTGACGAGGCCGCCGACCAGGGAGGCGAGTCGGTCGCCCGGCTCCTGGGCCCCCTTGTCGGCCAGAGCGCGCGCGGCCAGCAGGAAGAGTTCCTTCCTGGCGGTCTCCACGGCTGCGGGCGCGAGGAACTGCGGTGTGGTCATGGACCTTTCTCCGTTGATCGAGAAAGGGACCTCCCGAGATGGAGAGGCATGTCTCTGAAAGGCCGCGAACATGGCGGAGGGAGCACGGCATGCCCGAGCCTGCTCTCCTCCGCCGGGCGCGGCGCGCACCGGGAGGCCCCTTGAGCGCGTGATCACGTAGTCGCGATCACGGCATGAATGATCGTCCCCGAATCAGGGGATCCGACATCGAGCAGTGCGGGCCGGGGAAGCGAAAGCGGCTGTGCGGTCATCCTGCCGGATCATTTCTTCCCCTCCTCTCTCTGCTCGGCTGACATCACTATCCATGCCGGAAAACGTGATGGCAAGTAGCCTTGACGGACCCTTGATGAGCAGGTCGGCCGAATGGCATAAATATCGCGTCAGGACTCGTCAGAGAGCTGTAGGGATGTCATATTCATTCGCCCCCCGCTTCCCGGAGTGCGATTTGATGAATTGTGGAATTCTCCCGTCAGAGGCCGCCACTGGAGTTCCTGCTCTCCGGTGGGTTCGTGGTGACCGTCATGGCCTGCGTGAGCGTCGCCGTTCTCGTTCCAGAAGGCGCGCCGAGCATCGTCGCGATGACTGTCGTGGCGGGAGCGTTCGCGGTCTGGTCGCGGAACCTGCTCGCCTCGTCGGTCACGGCACTGATGGTGTGGCTCTTCACGACGGGTTTCCTGGTGAACACCGCCGGGGAGCTGACCTTGAACCGGCCTGACGCGCTCAGGCTCGGGGTGTTCGCCGCCGCGGCGCTCCTGGGTCATGTGAGTGGATCGTTGCGGACACGTCTGCGTCGTAAGCGCCGGTTGATGAGGGCACGCAGCCATCCGCGCCGTCCCCCGGTGCTGCTGGGGCGCCTGCACCAGCGGCAGAGGGTGTGACTACTCGGGCCGGGCGGCGCCGAGGACGTGGTCGACGTGGTGGAAGGGGAAGCGCTCCAGGCGCTCGATGCGGAATCCCGCTCGCCGGATGGCAGAGAGTACGTCGCGCGAAGGACGGCAGCCGCCGGAGACTCTGGACCAGATCGGTGTCACGAGGGTCTCGGCCAGGGCGGCCAACGGGTTGCCGGAGCGCTGGTGCTCGTAGAACCGTAGCTCGCCACCGGGCCGGAGAACCCGCTTCACCTCTGAGAAAGTCGTCTCCAGCCGGGGTGCGCTGCACAGGATCAGCGAGCAGACGACGGCGTCGCACGACCTGTCGGGAACAGGCAGCCGCGTCGCGTCGCCGTCCATGATTTGCGCGGGGATCGAGGTCCGCTCGGCGGCGGACCGCGCCGCGGCACGGAGGAACGCGTCGGGCTCGACGAGGACGACCTCCTCCACGGCGGCCGGGTAGCAGGTGAGCTTGACCCCGTCGCCCGCTCCGATCTCCAGGACACGCCCGGTCAGACCGGCGAGCAGCAGCTCGCGCTGCGGCGTCGAACGAGAGTCGCCTTCGCGTCCCGTGCATACAGGGCGGGGATGATGGAACTGCTCCATCCCGCGCCCCAGCCGCTCACCGGTGCTCGAAGGTTCGCCCAGCTCCTGAAAAGCGCTCACGACCGTGGTTCCTCCTGATCCCGATATCTCTTGACACCACTCACTCAATGTCGCCCACTCCGTCTCCGAACGGAGCGATCGATACAGGACTCGTACGGATCGCCCGCTGATTCATACGTGTTCCTTACGCAATTTCCACTTTCGCCAGAGACGAGACGGATACCGTGCGCCACCTTGTGCCGGAAGTGATCCGGCGGCTCTTCTCATCCTGTGCTCGACCCGGGGGACGACCAGGCCCGGTCGCACGGCTCAAACGGTTCCGCCGGGTCGCCCGAAACGGCGGAAGGCGTCGGTGTGCCCGTCGAGCGACCGGGCGAAGGTTTCCTCCGCCGCCTGGAGCTGATCGCGCAGGGCGTCCAGGTCGAAGGGGTTTCGGGCATCGTCGCCCAGCACCGATGCCAGGAGCTCCTGTCCTTTGCGGAACGCGTCGTCCTGGGCCGCCTGTACGGCTTCGGTGATCGATTCTGCGAGCGTCCGGCTGTCCTGACGCAACGCCCTCGGGTCCAAGGCGATGTCCCGCAGCCGCCCGCCGTGATCGACGGTCGCCCGGATCAGACCGTCGGCGGCCTGTCCCTCGCCGGTGATGGCCTCCAGTTCCGATGTGGCCTCGTGGAGCCGACGGAGCGACTGCTCGCTCTCGCTGAGCATCCGGTCGAGGTCGCTGGGGCGCAGAGCGGAAGGATCGAAAGCCGACATGCGATCAGATTTAGCGGTTGGTGGGCGAGGGGAATCCATTATTGACGCGCTGACTACGCTTTACCATTCATTTTTAATGCGAAATATATGGATTGCGGTGAGATTCAAACTCGTGGCTGCAGGAAGATTGATCGGTCGATGATCATTTGAGGAGGGGGTCTCATGGCGGCCGGCGACAAGCACATCAGCTCCACCGCGATCGGGAGGACCGAGGAGGCGGTCGGCCTGCATCTCACGATGCCGCTCAAGGGCTACAAGACCAATATCAAGCCGCAGACCGACCTGCCGGCCGACGCGTTCGGCACGATCGGCGACATGATTCTCGGTGACGCCTACCGGGGGATACAGGAGGCCACGGAGAAGCTGATCGGGGACGCCGTCGAGGTCACCGAGGCCTGGGCGCGGACGCTGGAGTACGCGAGAAGGAACTGGCGAACCGCCGAGGACCTGAGCACCATGGACATCTTGGCCATGAGGATGTTCGTATGACGACGCCGCCCGGCTTCGGGCCGCCGGTTCCCCCGGGAAGTCCCGGATCCCCTTTTCCGCCGCCGCAGGTGCGCCCGCCGACCGGACAGTTCGGGCCGCCGGTTCCCCCTGGGAGTCCGGGGTCTCCTTTCCCTCCGGCGCAGGTGCGCCCGCCGGTGGGGCAGTTCGGCCCGCCGCACCCCGGCTATTCCGTAGCCCCGCCATCCCCGTCGTCCATCCCCAAGAGTCCGTCCCCAGCCGTGCGCACCTGGCGGATCGCGTCCGGCATGAGCGTCCTGGCCGTCGCCACCTGTCTCCTGGTGGAAGGGGCGCAGGGCAACGAGGAGGCGATCCGTCGAGCCAAGACCAGCTGGATCAACGCCCTTGGCGGCACACTCGGCGTGGAGGGGCAGATGATGCCCGGCGTGGAGACCGTGCGCAGGGCGATGACCGGATGGGACGCCGATGATCAGGACGCCTTCGAGGCCGCGCTCAACATCTTCAACAGCCAGATGGGCGCTCTGAAGACGTCGATGGAGTACATGGGTGAGGGGCTGGGTCACCTCGCGGACGCCTACGCGGAGTTCGACATGTCCCTGAGGATCACGGGGGTTTCGCTCATCACCGCATTGGTCGGGCTGATGGTCGCACGGCGGTTTCCCGCCACCGCGGCGGCGGCGGTGTTCGGGGAGGCCGTCGCGGTCAGGACCGCGAACATCACGGTGATCGCACTCCTCGGTCAGCTCGGCGCCTTCGTCGCGAACGCCGCGATGAACCTGGCCAGTCTCCGCAGTTCCCTGCTGAACATCAAGACCGTTCTCCCCACCGGGCCAGGAGCGATCAACTTCCCGTCCGCGAAGATCAACACAACGGGGCTTCCCCCCTTTCAGCCGCCTCCGGAGCGCGAGCCGGGCGAGCCACGGCAGCTCCCGCCGGGGAGCGAGGACTTCGACTGGAACATGCCCGAGCCCGACCGCTGAAAACACGGGCTCGGGGACATCGTCTCTTTTTCCTGATCGCCGAGCTGGTGGCGTGGCCGGGCCGCGGCAACGGCCGCGAGCTTTGAATCCGCCGGGGAAACCCGGCACCCGTCCCTCAGGATTTCGAGCGGCCCCAGGGAGTGGGTGCATATGGGGTTGTCCATGTCACCGTCGGTAGCGCACGCACGGGTCTACAGCGTCTCTACGGCACTTCTATAGTATTTCAACATCCGCCGCCAATAATGTGGTTATGTCGTATTTAATTCCTCGGATTAACTCCGACCGGCGGAGCCTTTTTCATCCCGCTTCGTGGGGCTGAAGAGCAAGGATCGCGCTGACGGGCCGATGTGGCCGAGGAGGGCGGCGGGTGCGGCGCGACGGAGTGACACCGAAGTCACCGAATGCAATGGTTGATCTTGGTTGACGCCCTTCCGGGAGCTTTCCTGTCTGCAGGTCATGTCCAGTGACCTGGCATCGGCCGGTGAGCTGCGATGTCAGGAAGTGGGCCCGCCGTTCGGCACTGTTCGGCACTGTTCGGCACAGTTCGGACCCTTTAGAGGTCATGTCTCAGCCCCTTAGATGGGGACGCGGTGAAAGCCCTTGGGGATGGAAAAAGGCTCGCGCCTCCGGCCAGGAGGTGTGAGCTCGTGATGAGCGGCGGATCGACAGGCGAGTCCACGTCCTGCCGGTCTGGGCAGGAGGTTACGTCGGATGATCGAGCTGGTCTACTCGGATATGGAGGAGGAGCAGGGGCTTCTCCTCCTGCTGGCGAATGGCTTTTCCGACCATATGATTGCCCGCCACCTCTGCGTGAGCCTGCGAACGGTGGAACGCAGGGTTGCCAAGCTCCACGCTCTCCTGGGGGCGAAGACCCGATTCCAGCTGGCCGTCCTGGCGTTGCGGGGCGGCCTGATCAAGCCGGGCGAGCTGGATGGCCCCTGCCCCTCTTCGAACCAGGCCCGAAAGGGCTCGAACCGCCCGCTGGAGTGCGTGTGCAATATGTAGCGCTTGGCTGCCGTGTCTTTCTGGGCATCACATTCGTCATCGCCGCGTTCGGAAAACTCCGCAGCAGGTCCGCGCTCGCCGAGTTCACGGATTCGCTCTCCGCCTGGGGATGGGCCTTCCTACCGGTTCACGGTCACAGGTTCGTGGCGCTCGCCGTGGGATTGGTGGAGGTCGCCGTCGTCGTGCTCCTCGCCTTCGATGTCACCGCACGTGTGGGTTTCATGCTCGCGCTGGCCGTTCTGCTGGTGTTCACGACCGCCCTGGGA
The DNA here is from genome assembly GCF_042898655.1 of Streptosporangium sp. NPDC000396. NCBI lineage: Bacteria > Bacillati > Actinomycetota > Actinomycetes > Streptosporangiales > Streptosporangiaceae > Streptosporangium > Streptosporangium sp. NPDC000396. The sequence continues at coordinate 89,332 of NZ_JBIAZA010000015.1, read as the reverse complement.
TCGGCGCTCCGCGGGAACCGCAGGATCAGGTGTAACTGCTTCGGCCGCTCAGGTGCTGACATAAGTGCCGTGCATCTGGTGCGGAACGTGATTCTCACGGTGACCGCGGGACTGGGCGTCACCGCATATGTTTCCGAGGGCGCATCCATTGCCGTCGAATCAACCCTTGTCACTCTGGCGGTGGCGGTGATCGGAGCGGTCGTTGTCACCCGCCTGGACGATCTCGCCTTTCTCGCCGGACGCTGACAAGCCTCCTGGCGAACATCACTGAACCGCCGCGACCGCCTTCGGCGACGACGGTCACGGATCTGTGCGTGAATCCGGTGCGCACAATTCTTCGAACGAGTCCCGGATCTTTTATGGGCGCCATGTGAAGACGACCCGAAATCTGGTATGCGAATCGTGGCGGGGGCCGTACCGGCGGCTTCCTGAACTCCATGGCTCGCTATGTCCACGATCGAGCCCTGGAGAGGACCAGCGGTGCGAAAAATCCATGCCGTTTTAACGGCCTTCGCTACTTTTGTGATGGCATTACCCGCGACCGTCTCCATCGCACACGCGGAGGCGGTCGCCACGCGGAACCAACTCCTGTCGCAACCATCGATCAGAACGAGTGCGAACACCTCGGCGGCGAAAGCGGCGACTTTCGAGGGGTTACAGGTCGCCGACATCGCGATCGCACTGAGCCAGGACGGGCGTACTGTGACCGTGAGCGTCACCGCCACGGCTCCGGTCCCCAACGCGTCGATCCGGGTGACCTTCTACCACGGCGGCCAGGCCAGTTCCCTGGGAACCCTGTCTCTCGGGCAGCTCGCCGACAAGCAGTCCGTTCAGCGGTCCTTGGCACTGCCGTCGCCGCCCGCCGGAGACAGCGGGATCGTGGCGCAGGTGTTCAGGGGTTCCGAGGCGGCGGATTCCCGTTTCATGGCGGTGCGCAGCGGAACCCACGGCATCGTCACGGCAGGCAGCTTCGACGCCCTGGCGGAGGCCGAACTGCAGCGGGAGCGGGAACTGGGCCGCTTGTCCGAGGGTGAGTTCCGCACGCGGGTTCTCAAACTCCACGAGGTCCCGAGCTCCGGCCCCTCGACCATCAAGGTCACGCCTCGCGACGGTGGGAAGGAGCCCTCTGCCGCCGCGGCGGGCGTGACGATCAGCGGGAAGATCACCTATCACGATTTCTCGAACACGCAGCGCGGGGTGCGAAACGCCCTGCTGGAGCTCGTCCAAGCCAACGGCCCACTGGTGCTCTCTCTTGGGAGAACGACGGACGCCGGGGACTTCAACGCGACCATCGCCGACTTCAGCGCCGGCGACTACAAGCTGAAGATCACCGCGGACAACGGTGCGGGACTCATCGAGTGGGCGTCTCTTCGGCCGTATTACGTGACATCCGGGTCCTACCGCTGGTCGCCGGGTAACGCGTATTCCGGGGTGGACGTCGACATCGTCAACAACAACGACGTCGGAAGAGCGTTCGCGCTCCTGGACGCCCTCCGCACGGCCAGCGCCTACTACCAGAGGATCCGCCAGGCCAGCTGGAAGCCGCAGCTCAGGGTGGATTACCCGGCCACCGGATCCCGGTCGTCCGACGGGCGCATCTCGATCTCCGGTAGTTCCGTGATCTGCCCCGACACCGGCACGAACTGCAACGAGGACGCCTTCGACTGGACCGTCCTCGCGCACGAGTCGGGGCATGTGGTCGCCAATGAGGGAGGTTTCGCTTCCAGCCCCGGCGGGTCGCACAATATCTGCGCCAACGCCTGGCAGGGCGGGACGTCGAAGCAGGACGCCAACGCCCTCGCCTTCAGCGAAGGCTGGGCCACGTTCTACGGGCAGGTGGCCCTCCAAGAACAAGGAGTGCCGTCGGGCATCCCGAACTATTCCCCGACGAGATACTTCGACGGCCCTCTCACCCCTCCGAATCCGGCGGGAAACCCGTTCTTCTACGACATCGAGACCGCGAGTGCGGCCACCGGCCCCGGCTCCGAGACGTGCACGCCGGAAGGTGAGGACAGCGAGCTGGCGGTTCAGCGGACGCTCTGGGACCTCTACGACACGCACGCCGACGCCGATTCCGGGGAGACCGCCGCCTGGGGCGCGCTGGCAGGCATCCTCGGCACGCTCGTCTCCAGCAGTCCCTCCTCGCTCTCGGCGGCCTACCAGGCGCTCAGCTCCGGCCGCAGCTGGCCGGATCGCAAGGCCGGGCAGAAGGTCCTCGCCGCACACGGCATCGGCCCGACCATCAAGATCAGTAACAATTACCCGCCCACGATCAACTGGGGAAACGGCGGGAACGGCAAACCCGGTGGGCCACCCACGCACAACAACAACAGCTTCGACGTGCAGTACGTCGACCCGGCCACAGGCACCGTCGTCAAAACCGTGGCGGCGGGCAGCGCCCAGACCTACACCCCGACCCCGGACGTCTGGAACCAGATCATCAACGGTCGTTCCAGTCTGGAGGTGCAGGTCGCGGGCCGTCAGACGGACTCCCCGGGGAGCGGCCCCTACCTCAGCCCGCCATCTGCCCTCTCGGTCGTCGGATTGAGCGTCAGGTCCGCCACGAGCTGGGACAATCTTTGGCAGAACTACGGCGACAAGGGCGGTGACTGGAACGGCGGCGACGGCGTTCAGTCCACGAAACTGCCCGATGGCAGCACCGCGTGGTTCTACAACGATTCATTCTGGGGGAATGTTTCCCCCGACGGAACGCGGCCTCTGTTCCTGAACACCAAACCCCGGAACATGGTGGTCGTCCAGAAGGGCACCGGCAGCACCCTGAAGAGTTTCGGCGGACCGGCGGATCCGTTCCTGAACCCGCTGAACCTGCCCGGCACCCTGGTGGCCAGCCCCGCCCCCTACAACAACCAGTCGCGCTATCACATATTCGGCGGCGACGGCATCATGGTGGGCGACACCCTGCACAAGTTCTACGTCATCATGGACGGCCAGGGTGGCAACGTCGCCTTCCCTGACTTGCCGGTCGGGAACGCACTGGCCACGTTCACCTGGGACGGTTCCAAGCTGACGGCCTCCCCGGCCCAGACGCTGGGAGTGCCGTGGACAGGCGTCCAGTGGGGGATCGCCGCGCTCAACGAGGGCGGCCACACCTACATCTATGGCGACGAGGACGTGGCCGGCCCACCGGTCGCGAAATATCTGCACCTGGCTCGGGTCCCCCAGGGAAGCATTACCGACTGGGGTAAATGGGAGTATTGGACCGGATCTTCGTGGTCGTCGTCAGCCTCGGCGTCTATCAGAATGATGCCGGGTGTTTCCAACGGATTCTCGGTAACCAAGATCAACGGTAAGTACGTGCTGCTGACCAATGACTCCAATGGCAACCAGCCCTGGTCGGCGGTGGCATATTATGCCGACCAGCCCTGGGAGTTCACCTCCACCCTGCCCAAGAACACGATTTACACTCCCCCGGCCAAGCCCGGCCAGATCCAGTACGAATATCGGATCCACCCGCAGTTCTCCAACGGCAGTCGTGTGCTCGTCGGATACTCCACCAATACTCTCAGGCTCGACAACGCGTGCATGGGAGAGAACGACTACGACGCCCGGATCTACCGCCCGCGGTTCCTCGATGTGCAACTGCCCGGACTTCCCGGCTCTTCGGGAGCCCTGCCCACCACTGGCGCCCCCGCTCCAACCCCCTATCCGAACACCCCGCCCGTCCCCCCTGCCGAGCAGACATGGCACATGGTCGATTCCGCCTACAGCGCGAGCCATTGCAACCCGAGCAGTCCGGCGGCCGCGCCGGCTCCCGCGCTGACCGCCACCCCCACGGCCAACACGGGTGTCGCCCTCAAGTGGACGATCAGTCCGGCGGCCATGTGGATCTACCTCGTCCAGTACCACGACGACACCGCCGATCCGAACTGGAACAACCCCCCGGCCGGCGACCCCAACTGCAAACAGGCCGCTTCCCAAGGCGGCTGGTGTCAAATGGTCTATCCCATCAACGGCTTGCGGGCCTTCACCATGGAGAACCTGACGGCCTACCACAAGTACCGGTTCAGGGTTGCCGCCGGTCCCTGGCGATCGGGCGGCACGACCTGGTCCAGCGCCGTCCAGGCCACACCCGTCATTCCACCTCCGACCGGCACGCCCGCCAACGTGACGGCGACGCCCGGCCGTGGAAGCGTGAAAGTCACCTGGACCGACAACAATCCCAACGTCTGGTTCAGAATCATCCGCAGCGACGGGACGACTGTTCTGAAAACAGATCCGACGCCCAACAAATCCTTCACCTGGTACACCTCCCTGGAGGGAGATCCCGAGCATCCACGCGAATACGAATTCTGGATCGTGGAGAGCAACCAGGGCGGCGACGGGCCTGACTCGGCGCACGTCCGAGTCAAGCCGCTTCCCTGCGGCCTGCTCGTCGGGGTAGCTTGCGATCAGCCATGACACATCCGGTCCGCTCCCTTTCCCGGGAGCGGACCGGACCGCGTTGTCGCGTGTTCCGCTGACTCCGGTGCCGAACGTGGATGGCCGATGGCGACCATGTCGTGCTCGCGAGCAGTTCCGTCAGGGTGTCCGGTACGGTCTTTCCCGTTGAAATTTGACGCAACAAGGTGAAGGAGCTCGACACCGTGCGAAAGGCGTCTCTCATCGCCGTCCTGGTAGGGAGCCTCACCGGTTGCGGCCTCGTGTCCAGCCCCTTCGCCCAGCCGACCGCCTCGCCCGGGACGATTTCCCCCTCCCCGTCCACCGCGGCTCCCGTGCCGACACCCTCGCCCTCTCCCACGTCCGAGAGCATCCGGCTCACCATTCCCGACGCCAAGAAGGCCGCGGCGTCCTGGGTGGCCGAGCACAACAGAACGATCAAGGATCGCGACTGGTGGGATGACTCGTCCAAGCGGGACGAACTGTTCTGGGACGGCACCCGGCACGAGGTGGTCATCGATCAGGGCCATGTGGAGGACGGCGACAAGAGCAAGATCCGCAAGCCGATCCGGCTGACCGGCAGGCAGACGTACTACGTGCCCCGCCGGCAGCCGCCCGGCGGAGAGTGGTTCATCCTCCAGGCGACCTACAGGGGACAGGACCGGCCACATGTCCTGGCCTTCTGGCGGCCAGAGGGCGAATCCTTCAAACTGGCCGCGAAGACCCCGCTGCACTACGGCCGGCGGATGCCCAGGCCGCGCCTGGACGCCGAGGGGTACGTCACCGCCGCGTCACGCGTGGACGGTACGGCCATCGCCCTGGAGTACATGACCTTCTGGAACTATTCCACGAACAAGGGGGCGGGAAAGAACGGCTACAGGCTGGCCAGGGACAACTACAGCCGCCGCGCCTACGCCAAGGTCTCCAAGGGCGCGTACGCGGGTTTCCGGTCGTTCACCGCCTCCTACGGCTTCCGCACCGGGGACGGCGGCTCGTTCTACCTCTTCAGCCTGCTCAACCACCCACGGTCGATCTGGCAGGTCCTCACCATCGGCGGATTCGTGCCACGAGGTGACAAGGCGATTCAGGAGATCGCCGGGGACTGGTACGCCTAGGACTGCTTTGCCGGGTGGTCAGGGCGGTCCACGGGACCACGACCGCGTCACAGCCCTGGAAGACCGATACCTGAGATCGCGAAGCGGCCGCGAGCGACCACGCGAGATCAACTTATGGGCGGTGGCCCAGGTGCGTGCCGGCATCGGATGACCCGGGCCTCAGCCTTCGTCGGCGGGGGCCGCGTCCGGTCCCGTGTCGCCGAGGGAGACGAGCAGGCGGCGCAGGAGCACGATGAGCTGGTCGCGGTCGGCGGTGTTCAGATCGTCCAGAAGCCGCCGCTCGTTGGCGACGTGCTGCTCGACGAGCGTGTTGACCAGGCTCAGTCCTCGGTCGGTCAGGGAGATCAGGACGCGGCGCCGGTGGGCCGGGTCGACGGTGCGGTCGACCAGGCCCTTGTCCACGAGCCGGTCGATGCGGTTGGTCAGGGCGGCCGAGCTGACCATTGCCGCCGTGCTCAGCTCGCCCGCGGTGAGGACGTGGGGCGGGCCGGAGCGCAGCAGGGTGGCCAGCACGTCGAACTCCCAGGATTCGACGCCGTGGACTGAGAAGTGCTCCTTGATGGCGCGTTCGAGGAGGCGGGAGGCCCGGGACAGGCGGCCGACGACCTCCATCGGCGAGCAGTCCAGATCGGGGCGTGCCGCCTGCCACTGGCAAATGATCATGTCTACTCCGTCGCGAGGTTCGGCGGTCGTCATGGCGGTTCCTGTCCTGGGCTGGGGCTTTGTACAGAGGCTAACACTTCGACATCGAAGTGTTTGACTCTTTCGGCCATCGTGGTCTAAATTTTCGACATCGAAATTTTCGAAGGAGACCATGATGAAGGTATTGCTCATCGGCGCCACCGGCTACCTTGGCTCGGCGGTCGCAGACAGCCTGACCGAGGCCGGCCACCAGGTCGTCGAACTGGCCCGCCCCGGTGATGATCGGCCGGGTCAGGGGCGTGAGCGGCGCGTCGGCGACCTGACCGATCCGCGTTCGCTCACCCAGGCGGTGACGTCCGACATCGACGCCGTGATCAACATGGCGACGCCCTCCGGTGACGCCGAGACCGACGCCGCCGCGGTCGCCGCGCTGACGGAACCGCTGCGCGGCACCGGGAAGGTCTTCCTCTACACCAGCGGCGTCTGGGTGCTGGGGGCCACCGGGCCCGACCCGGCCGACGAGAACGCCCCCACCAACCCCGTCCCGATCGTGGGATACCGGCCGACGATCGAGCGCCAGGTGCTCGCCACCGCCGAGGACGGCGTGCGCGCCCTGGTGATCCGCCCGGGCATCGTGCACGGCCGGGGCGGCGGCATCCCCGCCCTGCTGGTGAACCTGGCCCGCGAGCACGCGGCGCCGAGGTTCGTCGGGGAGGAGGCGGTGCGCTGGCCCATGGTGCACGTCGACGACCTCGCCGACCTGTTCGTGGTGGCGGTGGAGCGGGCGCCCGCCGGAACGCTCTGGCATGGTGTGACCGAGCCCGCGGTCGCCGTCCACGACCTCGCCTCCGCGGCCGGACGCGCCGCCGGTGTCTCCGCGGAACCGCGCGGATGGCCGCTCGACCAGGCGAGCGAGACGCTCGGCGCCGCGTTCGCCGACGCCCTCACCCTCGACCAGAGCGTCAGCGGCGACGCGGCGCGCGACAAGCTCGGATGGAGCCCCCGCCGCGAGGGCGCAGTCGCCGATCTCCTCGAAGGCTCCTACCGGTAAGACGGCGACGTCCCCCTATCGGACATATCAACCGCATTGACAGCACAACAACGACCGACCATAAGGAGAAGACAATGAGCATCGAGGTTTTCGGCACCACCGAGGCCCGGCAGGACGAGGTCGATGCGATCGTCCGGCTCGTCGCCGGCGTCGAGCACGCCCAGCAGAACGAGCTGCCCGAGGCGTTCATGAGCCTGTTCCGCACCCAGGACCCCGTCTGGACCACCGCCCACGGCAAGCGCCTGTCGGGCTGGGAGGAGATCAACGCCTTCACGCACAAGGTCCTGCCCGGCGCGATGAAGCACTCGACCGCCAGCTACGAGGTCGTCCGCATCCTGTTCGTCCGCCCGGACGTGGCGGTCGTCAACGTCCGCCAGCGGCCGGTCCGGCTCGACGGCAGCCCCCGCGACGACTACCCCGAGGGCAGGCCCTTCTACGTCCTGGCGAAGGACGACGGCGAGTGGAAGATCGCCGCCGCGCAGAACACCCAGGTCGTGGAGGGATAAGCGAAGCAGGCCGGTCCGGCAGGGCATGTATGCCGGTTCCGGCGCGGCGGGTCAAACGGTGACATAGGTGCGGCGACAACGATCCGAGCCTAGTCTGGTTCTGTTGGCTCGGTCCTGGGGCGTGGGGATCCTGAGGGTCTGAGCCGGTGGAGCATCCATGACTGCGGTGGCATCGAACGTTTCGAACGTGTGCGGGCCGTCGGCGGGGCTGACCGGTCTCGCAGGCCGTCGGCATGAAACGGCCGAGGTCGAACGGCTTCTGACCGGTTCCAGGCTGGGCTGGTCACTCCCGGAAGTTCTCCGCGACTCAGACGGAGCACGGTCGTATGACCAGGGCTGATCCTTCGACGGAGGCGTCCAGCTTTGTCGGACGCAGGCATGAGCTGTCCGCGGTCAGGAGGGTGCTGTCCCAGGCGCGGTTGCTGACCTTGACCGGCACGGGCGGTGTCGGCAAGACCCGGCTGGCGCTCAAGGCCGCGGAGACTCTTCGGGGCAGGTACAGGGACGGCGTGGAGGTGGTCGAGCTGGCCACGCTGGAGGCGGGCGACCTGCTGGAACCGACCGTTGCCGCGGCACTGAGCCTGCGTGAGGCAGGACCTGACCTCATGGTCACGTTGGTGGACTACCTGTCGGACAAGCGGATGCTGCTGATCCTGGACAACTGCGAGCATCTGCTCGAAGACTGCGCCCGCTTCGTGGACCGGCTGCTGCGTGGCGCTCCCCGGCTGCGGGTCCTGACGACCAGCAGGCAGACGTTGGGGGTGTACGGCGAGCAGGTGCTGGCGGTTCCGTCGCTGTCCGTGCCGGACCCCGGCGGTCCTACCCGGTACATCGTCCGGCACGATTCGGTGCGCCTTTTCGTGGAGCGGGCGGCGAGCGTGTGCCCTGGCTTCTTCTTGGACACCGGCAACGCGGCGTGCGTGGCGCGGTTGGCCCAGCGTCTGGAGGGGATCCCGCTGGCGATCGAGCTGGCCGCGGCGCGGCTGCGCACCTTGCCGTTGGAACAGCTGATGCGAGAGCTGGACGGGTGCTTCGAGGTGCTGGAAGCCGCGGCCCCTGCCGCGTTGCCACGCCATCAGACGCTGCGCGCGACCATGGACTGGAGTTTCCGCCTGTGCTCACCGGTGGAGCGGCGGCTGTGGGCCCGGCTGTCGATGTTCCCTGGTGGGGTCGATCTGGAAACCGCCGAGGCGGTCTGTTGCGGCGAAGGAATCGACCCTGCCGAGATATTTGATCTGGTGGCCGGGCTGGTGGACAAGTCGGTCCTGGTCGGCGAGCGGCGGGAGGCCGGGATCAGGTACCGCATGCTGGAGAGCATCCGCGCGTACGGTTCCGAGCAGCTGGCGCCTTCCGACGAGCGAGTACTGCGCCGGCGTTACATCGACCACTACCGGGATCTGGCTGAGAGGAATCGGATCGACCGGAATGTTCCGGACCAGCTTGAGCGATACCGGCTCCTGCAACGGGAACTTCCCAACATGCGCGTCGCGCTTGAGGTGTGTCTGGGTGAACCGGGCATGGCTCCCGTGGGGCTTGAGACGGCGTCGGCGATGTGGTGTTTCTGGCTCCTCGCCGGTTCCCTCACCGAGGGCCGGTACTGGCTGGAGCGCGGCCTGGAGCTGGTGCGGGAAGCGGGCAGCGCTCGGGCGACGGCACTCTGGGTGGACAGCATGCTCGCCCTCCGCCAGGGCGATCTGGCGGCGGCGACGCCGAGGCTGGAGGAATGTCACACCATCGTGCGGCAGATGGGGGATGAGGACGTCCTGCCGTTCGCCATCCGGACCTCCGGCGTCGCCGCGTTCTCCACCGGTGACGCCCAGCGTGGTCTCGCGCTCTTGGAGGAGTCGCTCGCCCTCCACCGGGCCGCCGGCGACCTTGACGGCGTCGTCTTCAACCTCTACTACGCGGCCACATACGGTTCGATCGAGAATCCCGACCGAGCCGCTGTGTTCGGCGAGGAGATGTTGGAGCTGTGCGAGGCTCATCACGCGCTGGTGTCTCGCGGGTATGCCCAGTTGGCGCTCGGTCTCGCCGTGTGGAACCTGGGTGACTGCCGCCGGGCCGAGGCACTGGTGCGGAGGGCCGCCGAGTTCACCGGAGAGATCAACGACCGATGGTGCCTCACTCAGTGCCTGGAGGTGCTGGCGTGGGCCGCCGGTGCGAGAGAGGACCACGAACGCGCCGCCCGGATGCTGGGTGCGGCGCACGCGTTGTGGCAGGCGGCGGATGCCTCACCGGCCCGGCTGTGGTACCACGCGAGATGGCACGAGCGCTGCGCGGAGCAGGCCCGCCGCACGCTGGGGAACCGGGCGTTCGCGGCGGCCTTCCGTGACGGGGCGAGGCTGGGTCCGGAGCGCGCGGCCGCCTATGCGCTTGAGGGATGACCCAGGCCGGCGGGGACGGACCCGGAGATCGGGAGTTCAGTACGGCAGCGGCCGCCCTGAAGGAATTCGAACCGGATGGTCTTCCCCCGGGCGTGCGTTCGCTGCCCCAGCAGCAAGCCAGCCAGCCGAGTATGCCCAAGTGGATGACCTGGTTTACACAACCGGCCCGCAAATCCTGACATTTCTCGCTATGGTGCTGAAGATCGCCTAACAGCCGTCACGGGAGTCCCATGCCGCACGTCGAGCCCCTCCGGGAAGGCGACCCCACGGCCGTGGGGCCCTACCGGCTTCTGGGGCGCCTGGGCGCGGGCGGGCAGGGGGTCGTCTACCTGGCCCAGGGGCGCGACGCCAGGCCGGTCGCCGTCAAAGTGCTGCGGGACGGGCTGGCCGACGAGCGCTTCGCCAGGGAGATCGACGCGGCGCGGCGGGTGGAGCCGTTCTGTATCGCTCAGGTGCTCGACGCCTCGCAGAGCGGCCGGCCGTACATCGTGACGGAATACGTCGAAGGGCCCTCGCTCCAGCAGGCGGGGCGTCACAGCGGCGCCGACCTGCAACGGCTCGCCGTCGCGACCGCGACCGCGCTGACGGCCATTCACCAGGCGGGCATCGTGCACCGCGACTTCAAGCCCGCCAACGTACTGCTCGGGCAGGGCGGGCCTCGGGTGATCGACTTCGGGATCGCCCGATCCGTCGAATCGGGGCTGACGGCGAGCAGCGGCATCATGGGGACGCCCGCTTACATGGCGCCCGAGCAGCTCGCCGGGGCGATGGTAGGACCCGCCACCGATGTGTTCGCATGGGCATCGGTGATCGTGTTCGCCGCGACCGGGAGCCCGCCTTTCGGCGAGGACTCGCTTCCCGCTGTGATCAACCGGATCCTGCACAACGAGCCACAGCTCGGCGACCTGCCACAGCCTTTGCGCACGGTCGTGCTCGGGTGCCTGGCCAAGGATCCGGCGCGCCGCCCGTCCATGCAGGACGTGCTGCTGCGACTGCTGGGCGGCCAAGACGCCGGCCGTCCGGGAGATCCCGGCCACAGCGGCCCGTCCACGGTTCCCGGAAGGTCGCGGCGGGGGAACAGGCCGGAGAAGACGCGCCGAGGGGGCGGCGGCCGGATCGTCGCAGGAGTCTCCGGTGCGGTGGCGCTGGTGGCCGCGGGGACCGTCGTCTGGGGCGTCACGAACAGCTGGGGCGCCAAGACACCGGGTCCGAGCACGGAAGCACTGGCGATCACCGCGACTGGAAAGCCCAGCCCGACGGCGTCCCGGCGTCCGAAGCGGACCAGGAAGCCGGCCACGGCCAAACCGACCAAGAAGCCGACGGCCAACCCGACGGCCAACCCGACAAGGGAACCCACCACCGGCCCGAGGGAACCCACCACCGCTCCGACGACCCAATCGGCGAAACCCACCAGGTCCGCTTCGCCGGGTGGCGGGGGGTCGTTCCGGATCGTGTGGGTGCACGCCATGGGCGCCAGGAAGGCCAATACCCAGGATTGCGAGATCGGCCAGTCCAACACCTTCGGCCTGGTCGAGGGGACCAAGCTGAGCACCAGGTTCCACTACCAGTGGATCCTGGACGGCCGGGTGGTGGAGCGTTCGGAGTCCGTCATCGCCGAGTCCCACACTCAGCAGGTCATCGGCCCGCTCGTCACACCGAACGGCCCGCACCGCATCACGCTCCGCCTGACCTCGCCCGCAACGGCGTCGAAGACCCTCTCGTTCACCATCTGCCCGGTCGGCACCGAGTGACGGCCCCGCTTCTGCCCGAGGATCCCCCGGCCGTCGGCCCTTACCGGCTGCTCGGGCGGCTGGGCGAGGGCGGCCAGGGCGTGGTCTATCTGGGACAGGCGCCCGACGGGCGGCGGGTCGCCGTCAAGGTCCTGCAGGACGGGCTGGCGGGTGACCACCACTTCGCCAAGGAGATCGACGCGGCGCGACGGGTGGAGCCGTTCTGCGTCGCCCAGGTGCTCGACGCCTCGCTGGGCGGCCGGCCGTACATCGTGACCGAGTACGTTGAGGGCCCCTCGCTCCAGCAGGCGGGCCGCCATGGCGGCGCCGACCTGCAACGGCTGGCGGTCGCGACCGCGACCGCGCTGGCTGCGATCCACCGCGCGGGGGTGGTCCATCGCGACTTCAAGCCCGCCAATGTGCTGCTCGGCCGCGACGGGCCGCGCGTCATCGACTTCGGCATCGCCCGCGCCGCCGGCCATTCGCTGACCGTGACGAGCAGCATCGTCGGCACACCCGCCTACATGGCGCCCGAGCAACTCGCGGGCGAGCCGATCGGCCCGGCGGTGGATGTCTTCGGCTGGGCGTCGGTGATCGTGTTCGCCGCGACCGGGACGCCTCCGTTCGGCAACGACTCGCTGCCCGCCGTGATCCGCCGCATCCTCCACGACGAGCCGTACTTGGGCGACCTGCCGGGGCCGCTGCGCCCGATCGTGCTGGCCTGCCTGGCCAAAGACCCCGCCGCACGGCCCACGATGCAGGATGTCCTGCTCCGGCTCATCGGCGCCCAGCCCAACACTGTGACAGACCACACCACGAGCCGTCGCGGAGGTACGGCGGGTCGTCACGCGGACCACCGGGGCGATACGGCGGGCCGTCCCGTGAACCGCCGGCTTGGGAAGGCGATGCTCGCGGGCGCCGCGGCCCTGGGGGTGTCCGCCACCCTGGTCGCGGGGGTGATCATATGGATGCCCGCTCCGGCGACGACCGCCGCCCCTGCCTCAGCCACCACGGCCTCCCCTGGTGTCGCGGCAAAGAAGCCGGATCCGGCGGCCAAGAAGCCGGGTTCTGCCACGACCGCCCGCCCGAAGCCCACAACTGCCCGCCCGAAGCCCACGGTCTCCCGGCGGCAGCCGACGGCCGAACCCACGACCTCCGGACCAGAGACCTCCAAACCGGCGACCTCCAAGCCCACGGCCTCCCCATCGAAGACCACGACCGCGGCCGCGGGCGGAACCGTCCGTCTGGCGTCGTTGACGCTGGACGGACTGAAGACCGACAAGGGCTGCTGGTCGTCCAGCCTCTTCCCGGTCGCCCTGCTCAAGGGGCCGACGGGGAAGCAGACGGAATACGGCTACAGATGGATCGTGGACGGCGAGGACGAGGGGTGGAAGACGAGCTGGGTGGCCACCAACGGCACCGACAAGAACCAGCGCAACCCGTTCGGCGCGTTCTCACCGGGCAGGCACACGATCGTCTTCCACCTCCTGACCCCTGCCAAGGACACCGAGAGCGTCTCGTTCACGGTGTGTGAGCCGTACTCCTGAGTGCCGTAGGAGCCGGAGAGCGGCGGAGCTCGTCAGGCGGCGGTCAGCCCTGAGAACAGCAGGACGGCCAGGGCGAGCGCGACGAGCACGTTGACGACCGTGGCACCGGCGAACACGACGACGGGCCGCCAGCCCGCCTCGCGCAGCGAGGAGACGCGGAACTCCAGGCCGATGCTGACGAAGGCCAGGATGAGGAACCAGACGCGCAGGTCGTTGGCGACGCCGATGACCTCCTTGCCGTGAGCCGCGGTGACCGTGGTCAGGTACCAGGTCGCGATCACCGAGGCGGCCACGAAGCCGAGCACGAACTTCGGAAAGCGCCGCCACAGCTCGGCCGGGCCGGGCTGGGACGCGTCGGGGCGCCGCTCGATCCGGAAGGCGAACCAGGCGGTCAGCGCGACCACGACGACGCCGATGAGCGCGTTCTGGGTGACCTTGACGATCGTGGCGATGGCCAGGGCGTTCTCGCCCACGATCGTGCCCGCGGCGGTCACCGCGGCGGTCGTGTCGATGTTGCCGCCGATCCAGGCGCCGGCCACCTCCGGGCTCAGCCCGAGGAGGGAGGCGAGCGCGGGCAGGATGAAGATGGACGGCAGCGCGAAGACGATCACCAGGCTGGCGCTGTAGGCGAGTTGCTCGCGCCTGGCCTGTACGGCCCCGGCCGCGGCGATGGCCGCGCTGACCCCGCAGATCGACACGGCGGCCGACAGCAGGGCGCGCAGCTTGTCGTCCAGCCCGAGCCGGCCGCCCAGCCACCAGGTGAACGAAAACACCGTGCTGATCAGCACGATGCCCTGGATGACGGCGGGCCCGGCCGCTGTCACGATCACCTTGAGGTTGATCGACGCGCCCAGCAGGACGAGCCCTGTCTTGATGAAGAACTCGGTACGGAAGCCGCCCGCCAGCCGGTCCCGCAGCCCGGAGCCGGTGAGTACGGCGTTGCCGAGCAGGCCCAGGGCGATCGCGTAAATCGGGAACTCGACGGCCTTGGCCAGCGCGGAGCCCTCGAACCAGGACGGAACCCCCTTCTCCAGGAATCTCGTGGCGGCGCCGAGGAGCAGGACGGCAAGCACGCCGAGCGCGCTCCACTGCCAGGTGCGTGGGGTGGTGGAGGTCTGGACGGTCATCACGGCACCAGCCCTGGGGGGATGACACCGGCGAGGACCAGCACGAGCAGGACCAGGCCGAGGACTGTGGCGGCCCAGTCCTCATTGAACGCGGTGCGGCTCTCGGGGGGTTCTTGCGTGCTCATGAGATGCCCTTCTGTGACGCCCGATCTCAGTCGGGATCCTCCGCAAAATTCCCCATGAAATCAATAGGGAAAGCATGAAATCGGCGCCCGTGGCCCAGGTCGTAAGCCTTGACGGGATCCGTCCGCCGAGTGTGGCCATCGCGCCACCCCCGTCGCCCCTGAGTGGCGAGATCGCGTCGATCCCGCCGCCCTGGAGTGGCGAGCCGGCCTTCATCTCGGCCTGCCCGTGGCCTCCGGCCCTCGTTCTGGACGGGGAGACGTGCATGTCAGCGACAATAACATGTATATCCAGTAGGAAATGTTGACTTTATCTGTGCGGGCTCGTAGCTTCATGGTCATGAGCCAGGGCCCCTACCTGACCCGGCGCCCGCACGTGGACTACGGCCACGTCGCCAGCGCGCAATGTCACTGATCACGAGAACTCGCCGCCTATCCCTATGCCTCCCGTGGAGGAGTGATTCGTGATCAAGATCATTCATGTCCTGTCCGCCGCGCCGTACGCGATCGGGGGCGGCTCGTGACGCTGCCCGAGGTGCAGGCGCCATCCCTCCCGGATGAGCCGTCGCTCCAGGAGGAGGAGCGGCCATCGGACGTGGTGACGGCCCGTCATCCACTGCGGTGGCTGGCCGGTGCCGCCGTGCTCGTCCTGCTGGCGATGGCGGCCAACGCCCTGGTCACCAATCCCGCCTGGGAGTGGGCGGTGGTGGGGGAATATCTGTTCGCCCCGTCGGTGGCGCGTTCGGTGCTGCTCACGCTGGAGCTGACCGCGATGGGCATCGTGCTCGGCTTCGCGCTCGGCACGGTGCTGGCGCTGATGCGGCTGTCGGCCAATCGGCTGCTGTCGTCGGTGGCCTGGGGATACGTCTGGCTGTTCCGGTCGGTGCCGCTCATCCTCCAGCTGCTGTTCTGGTACAACCTGGCGCTGCTCTACCCCCGGCTGTCGGTGGGCGTTCCGTTCGGGCCCGCGTTCTTCGATTTCGGCACCATGGACCTGATCGGGCCGTTGACCGCGGCGGTGCTCGGGCTGGCGCTGCACCAGGCCGCGTACGCCGCCGAGATCGTCCGGGGCGGCCTGCTGTCGGTGGACCACGGGCAGCGGGAGGCCGCCGCCGCTCTGGGACTGCCCCCGGCGCGGCGACTGTTCCGGATCATCCTGCCGCAGGCCATGCGGACCATCGTGCCCAATGCCGGCAACGAGATCATCGGCCTGGTCAAGGGCACCTCGGTGGTGTACATCATGGCGCTGCCCGAGCTGTTCTACCAGGTGCAGGTGATCTACAACCGCAACGGCAGGGTCATGGCGCTGCTGCTGGTCGCGGCCATCTGGTATCTCATCCTGACCACCGCCCTGTCGGCCGTCCAGTACTACGTGGAGCGCCACTACGGCAGGGGGCGCGCGTGAGCCACATGGTGGAGCTGCGTGGCGTGCACAAGAGCTTCGGCGCCCTGCATGTGCTGCGCGGCGTGGACCTGAACGTGCGTCAGGGGGAGGTCCTGGTGATCCTGGGTCCGTCGGGATCGGGGAAGTCCACGCTGCTGCGCACGATCAACCACCTGGAGAAGGTGGACCGCGGCTCGGTACGGGTCGACGGGCAGTTGCTCGGCTACCGCCAGGTGGGCGAGCGACTGCACGAGCTGCCAGAGCGCGAGGTGCTGCGGCAGCGCACCAGGATCGGGTTCGTCTTCCAGTCGTTCAACCTGTTCCCGCACCTCACCGTCAGACAGAACCTCATGGAGGCACCGCTGTCCGCCCAGCGCCGGTCGCGCGCCGAGGTCGAGCCGCTGGCCGAGCGGCTGCTGGAGCGGGTGGGCCTCGCGGACAAGGCCGACGCCTACCCCCGCACGCTCTCCGGCGGGCAGCAGCAGCGCGTCGCCATCGCCAGGGCGCTCGCGCTGGAGCCCAAGCTGCTGTTGTTCGACGAGCCGACCTCCGCGCTGGACCCCGAACTGGTGGGAGAGGTGCTGGACGTCATCAAAGATCTCGCCCGAGGCGGCACCACGATGATCGTGGTCACCCACGAGGTCGGATTCGCCCGTGAGGTGGCCGACACCGCGGCGTTCATGGACGGCGGCCGCATCGTCGAGCTCGGCCCGCCCGCCCAGGTCCTCGACGCCCCCATGCACGAACGGACCCGCGCCTTCATCGGCAAGGTCCTCTGATTTCAAGGAACAACCACATGCGTGCTTCATCCGCGCGGGCCGTCATCCTGCCCGCGCTCCTGCTCCTCGCCGTCACCGCGTGCGGCGCCGAGCCCACCCTCGACACCCCGGCGGCCGGTGGCACCACGGTGCCCGTGGTGGCCGGCAAGAAGATCAGCCTCGACCCGGACCAGCGCCGTGTGCGCGCCTCGAAGGTGGAGGCCATCGCGGCCCAGGTGCCGCCGGCCATCGCCGCCGACGGCAGGCTCACCGTCGGTTTCAGCGGTGAGGGCTCGCCCCCGCTGGTGTTCCCCGCCACCGACGACACGACCCTGATCGGCGTCGAGACCGACATCGCCCAGCTCGTGGCCGACGTGCTCGGCCTGGAGCTCGTCCCGCAGACCAGCTCGTGGGAGAACCTCTTCCTCGCCACCAAGTCCGGCAAGTACGAGGTCGTCTTCAACAACGTCACCGTCACCGAGGAGCGCAAGGACACCTACGATTTCGCCACATACCGGGTCGACCAGCTCGGCTGGCAGGTCCCCGAAGGCAGCCCCGTCAAGGCGATCACCAAGCCCGCCGACATCGCCGGGCTGCGCGTCTCGGTCGGCTCCGGCACGAACCAGGAGAAGATCCTGCTCGACTGGGACAAGCAGAACCGGGCCGCCGGGCTCAAGCCCGTCGAGATCCAGTACTACCAGAAGTACGGCGACGTGCTGCTGGCCCTCAAGTCGGGCCGCGTCCAGGCGTACTTCGGCCCCAACCCGTCCATCGCCTACAACATCGCCGTCAGCGGCGGATCCAGGATCGCCGGCACGTTCTCCGGCGCCGGGCCCGGCCTGCAGGGACTCATCGCGGCCATGACCAAGAAGGACAACGGCCTGGTCAAGCCGCTCAACGAGGCACTCAACACGGTCGTCAAGAGTGGCAGGTACAAGGAGGTCCTCGAACGCTGGGGCCTGGCGAACGAGGCGGTTCCCGAGTCGCTGATCAACCCGCCCGGCCTGCCTCGGCAGGCGTCATGAGCGAGGTCGCCACCGACGTGCGCCTCGTCGGCATGTCCGACCCGTCCGCCGCACCGCTGCTGGCCGGGCTGCACCTGGAATACACCTCGCGGTACGGGCCCAACGACGAGCTCAGCAGATATCCGGAGGCCGAGTTCGCGCCGCCGTACGGCGCGTTCCTGATCGTGGCGGCCGACGGCGAGACCGTGGCCGGCGGCGCCTTCCGCCGCTACGACGCCGCGACCGCGGAGCTCAAACGCCTCTGGACGCACCCGCGCTTCCGTCGCGCGGGGCTCGGCCGTCTCGTGGTGCGCGAACTGGAGCGGGAGGCGCTGCGCCGCGGGTACCGCCGTATCTACCTCACCACCGGGCCACGCCAGCCCGAGGCCGTACGCCTCTACCTGTCCAGCGGATACGAGCCGCAGTTCGACGTCGCCAACCGCCCCACCGAGGGCCCGCTCGCCTTCGTCAAGGAGCTGGAAGGCCTCGACGACCGCTTCCTGGCCCATCCCGAGTCCTGAACCTGGAGGATCTGTGACCACATCCACGCAGGCGCCGGTCTACGCGACCCCCGTCGACCACGTCTCCTACGGTCAGTACGGCCCGGGCCGCCTGCACCTGTCACCGGACTGGAACCGCCCGATCTACCCGTTCCGGGGCCGGGTCACCGCCGACGGCTCCAGCGGTTTCCGCGCCGAGCCCGGCCGCTACCACCTCTACGTCGCCTGGGTCTGCCCCTACGCCCAGCGGGCGGCGATCGTCCGCAAGCTCAAGGGGCTGCAGGACGTGGTCTCGCTGTCCTACGTGGACGACGAGCGCGACGGCCGAGGCTGGGCGTTCCGGGAGCGCCGGGGCCCCGACCCGGTCAACGGGTTCACCCTGCTGGAGCAGGCCTACCACGCGACCGAGCAGGGGTACGGCGGCCACATCTCGGTGCCCGTGCTCTGGGACCGGCAGACGGGCGGGATCGTCAGCAACAACTTCCCCGACATCACGATCGACCTGGCCACCCAGTTCGAGCGGTGGGCCGACACCTCCGTCGACCTCTACCCCGACGCGCTGCGTCCGGAGATCGACGAGCTGAACGAGTGGATCTACCGCGACGTCAACACCGGCGTCTCCCGCGTGGCCCGTGCCGCCACGGAGGCGGATCGCGAGCCGGAGCGCCACCGGGTCGTCTCGGCGCTGGAACGCCTGGACGAGCGGCTGGCCGAGCAGCGTTTCCTGACCGGCGACACGATCACCGAGCCGGACGTCCGGCTGTGGGTGACGCTGGCCAGGTTCGACTCGGAGCACAACCGCGACCATCTCATCAGTGGGCGGGAGTTGAGCGACTTCGAACACCTGTGGCCCTACGCCCGCGACCTCTACCAGCGCCCCGCCTTCCGGGAGACGATCGAGGGCCTGCCCGCCGTCTGGGACGCGCCGCACGGGCGGGGCCGATGACCCGCAAACAGATTCACCTGGCGGCCCACTTCCCCGGCGTGAACAACACCACCGTCTGGGCCGACCCCCGCTCCGGCAGCCAGATCGACTTCGCCTCGTTCGTCCACCTGGCCAGGACGGCGGAGCGCGGCGGGTTCGACTTCTTCTTCCTCGCCGAGGGCCTGCGACTGCGCGAGCTCAAGGGCCGCATCCACGACCTCGACGTGGCGGGGCGGCCCGAAGCGCTCACCGTGCTCAGCGCCCTGGCCGCGGTGACCGATCGGCTCGGTCTCGCCGGCACCGTCAACGCCACCTTCAACGAGCCGTACGAGCTGGCCAGGCGCCTGTCCACGCTCGACCACCTGAGCCAGGGCCGGGCCGCCTGGAACGTGGTGACCACCTCCGACGCCTTCACGGGCGAGAACTTCCGCCGCGGCGGCTTCCTCGACCCCGCCGACCGGTACGAGCGTGCCGCCGAGTTCGTCCGCCTGACCCGTGAGTTGTGGGACTCCTGGCGACCGGACGCGATCGTCGCCGACCCGGCGACGGGCGTTTTCGTACGGCAGGGCGCCATCGGCACCGTCGAGCACCGGGGCGGCCACTTCTCGATCGAGGGCCGGTTCACCCTGCCCCGCAGCCCTCAGGGACATCCGGTCATCATCCAGGCCGGCGACTCGCAGGAAGGCCGGGAGTTCGCCGCCGCCACCGCCGACGTGATCTTCAGCCGGCACAGCGGGCTGGAGGACGGCAAGGCCTTCTACACCGACGTCAAGCGGCGCCTGGCCAGGTACGGGCGGGAGCCGCGCGAGCTGAAGATCATGCCCGCGGCCACGTACGCGCTGGGCGACACCGAGCGGGAGGCCGAGGAGAACGCCGCGGAGATCCGCCGGCAACAGGTCGGCCCGCAGACCGCGATCGCGTTCCTGGAGCAGGTGTGGGGCCGTGACATGTCGGCCTACGACCCGGATGGACCGTTCCCCGAGGTCGAGCCGGAGCTGTCACAGGAGGTCTCGCAGGGCCGGGTCCCGGTCAAGGACCGGGCCGCGGTGGCCGCCAAGTGGCGGGCGCTGGCCGAGGAGAAGCGGCTCACGATCCGGGAGCTGGTGATCGAGGTCACCGGGCGGCAGACGTTCGTCGGCACCCCGGAGAGCGTGGCGCGGCGGATCGACGAGCACGTGCAGGCGGACGCGGCCGACGGCTTCATCCTCGTGCCGCACCTGACCCCGGGCGGGCTGGACGAGTTCGTGGACCGGGTGGTGCCGCTGCTGCAGGAGCGCGGCGTCTTCCGTACCGGTTACACCGGCGGCACCCTGCGCGACCACCTTTTCGAAAGCGAGTTGTCATGACGTTGCACCTGGCCGTGGCGCTGGACGGCGCGGGCTGGCATCCCGCCGCATGGCGGGAGCCGGCCGCCACACCTCGGGAGATCTTCTCGCCCCGCTACTGGGCGGGGCTGGTCGCCGAGGCCGAACGCGGGCTGCTCGACTTCGTCACCATCGAGGACGCCCTAGGGCCGCAGTCCACGCTGCCCGACGGCCCGGACGACAGGACCGACCAGGTGCGCGGCCGGTTCGACGCCGTGCTGCTCGCGGCCCGGCTGGCGCCGCTCACCAGCAGGATCGGGCTGGTGCCGACGGCCACCACCACGCATACGGAGCCGTTCCACGTGGCCGTCGGCATCGCCACGCTCGACCACGTCAGCGGGGGCAGGGCGGGATGGCGGCCGCAGATCTCGGCGCGTGCCTCCGAGGCGCGGCACTTCGGCCGCAGGGAGTTCCCGCCGCTCGACCGGCTCCTGAACCGGCCGGGCGGTGTGGACCTGTCGGAAGACCCGCACGCGCGCGACCTGTTCGCCGAGGCCGCCGACGCGGTGGAGGTGGCGCGGCGGCTCTGGGACAGCTGGGAGGACGACGCGGAGATCCGCGACGTGCCCACCGGCAGGTTCATCGACCGGGACAAGCTCCACTACGTCGACTTCTCCGGGCGGTTCTTCTCGGTGCGGGGGCCGTCGATCACGCCCCGGTCGCCGCAGGGCCGGCCGGTGGTGACCGCGCTCGCGCACGCCCGGCTGCCGTACGAGTTCGCCGCGAGCGGCGCCGACGTCGTGTACGTCACCCCGCACTCCGCCGAGCAGGCCCGCGCCATCGTCGAGGAGGTCAGGGGGTTGTCCGGCGAGCTGAAGATCTTCGCCGACCTGGTCGTCTTCCTGGGGGACGACGCGGCCCGGCGCAAGGACCGGCTGGACGACCTGGACGGGGCCGAGCTCGCCTCCGACGCCGCGATCTTCACCGGCACCGCCGCCGCGCTGGCCGACGTGCTGCTGGAGTGGCGGCGGGCGGGAATCCAGGGTTTCCGGCTGCGGCCCGGCGCGGTGCCGTACGACCTGGAGCAGATCACCCGAGGGGTGACGGCCGAGCTGCGGGCGCGCGGGGCGTTCAGACGTGAGTACGAGGCCGGGACGCTGCGCGGTCTGCTCGGCCTGCCGCGCCCGGCCAGCCGCTACGCGGAGGTGTCATGAAATTTCTGGCTATCACGTTGATCGTGCACAACGACGACAGGTCACCCACCGAACGCTTCCGCGAGGTCGTGGAGAACGCCGTGCTGGCCGAGGAACTCGGCTTCGACGGGTTCGGTGTGGGGGAGCGGCACGAGCGGCCGTTCATCTCCTCCTCGCCGCCCGTGGTGCTCAGCCACATCGCGGCCAGAACGTCCAGGATCCGCCTGTTCACCGCGGTCACCACGCTGAGCCTGCTGGACCCGGTGCGGGCGTACGAGGACTACGCCACGCTGGACCACCTGTCGGAGGGCAGGCTCGAACTGATCATCGGCAAGGGCAACGGCGCCGCGCAGGCCCAGCTCTTCCATGTCACGGCCGAGGACCAGTGGGAGCGCAACCGGGAGGCGTACGAGCTGTTCCGCCGCCTCTGGCGAGAGGACAAGGTCACCTGGCAGGGCCGGTTCCGGCCGTCGCTCACCGAGGCCGAGACCTGGCCGCGGCCGCTACAGCGGCCGATCCGGGTCTGGCACGGCAGCGCGACGAGCAAGGAGTCGGTGGACCTGGCCGCCCGGTACGGTGACCCGCTGTTCTCCGCCAACGTCACCCACCCCGTCGCCCCCTACGCCGACCTGGTCGACCACTACCGGGAGCGCTGGGCGCACTACGGGCACGACCCGGCCGACGCGCTGGTGGGAGCCGGTACGGCGGGCTACTACGCGGCCCGGACCTCCCAGGAGGCGATCGCGACGTACAAGCCGATCTACGACGCCCGCGTGGCGTTCCAGCGGAAACTCGGCGTGCCGGTGGTCTTCCCGACCCTGGAGGACGCCATCGAGCGCAGCTCCATCCTGGTCGGCAGCCCGCAGCAGATCGTCGACAAGGTGCTGCGCTACCACAAGCGGCTCGGACACGAGGTCATGCACCTGCACGCCGACGCCGACGGACTGACCCCCGGTCAGCACCGGGACGCCCTGGAGCTGTTCCAGGCCGAGATCGCGCCCGTGCTGCGGGCGGAGATCCCCAGCAGGCCGTTCCCCGTCGCCGGAGGAGTCTCATGACACTGTCCATCCTGGACCTCGCCCCGATCGTGTCGGGGGGCACCGCCCACGGCGCGCTGAGCAACACCCTCGACCTCGCCCGCCGGGCCGAGGAGTTCGGCTACCACCGCTACTGGCTGGCCGAGCATCACTTCGCGCCGGGCGTGGCCAGTTCGGCCCCGGCCGTGCTGGTCGCGCTGGTGGCCGCGGCCACCTCCACGATCCGGGTCGGGTCGGGAGCCGTGCAGCTCGGGCACCAGACGCCGCTGTCGGTGGTCGAGCAGTTCGGGCTCATCGACGCCCTGTACCCGGGACGCGTCGACCTCGGGATCGGCCGCTCGGGGCAGCGCCGGTCCGAACCGGCGGAACCGGCCGAGCGGGCGGGGCTGGAGCCCAAGGTCGCCGAGCGGGCGGGATCCGAGCCCGGAGCAGCCGGGCGGGCCGGGTCCGAGCCCGAGGTCGTAGAACGGCCGCGCGCGCGGACGGTGGGCGGGCTGCTCATCCCGCCGCCGTTCGACTGGTCGCACCTCGCCAAGCATCCGCAGCTCGTCTACCAGGCCTCGCTGCTGCAGCAGCCGGGCGCCCGGACGCCGGACTTCGCCGGCCAGATCGACGACGTGCTCGCCTTCCTCAACGGCACGCACGAGGCGCGTGCCGTACCGGGCGAAGGCGCCGACGTGCAGGTGTGGATCCTCGGCAGCAGCGGCGGGCAGAGCGCCCAGGTCGCCGGTGAGCGGGGGCTGCCGTTCGCGGCGAACTATCACGTCAGCCCGTCCAGCGTGCTGGAGGCCGTCGAGGCGTACCGGGAGGCGTTCAAGCCGTCGGACGCGCTGGCCGAGCCGTACGTGATCGTGTCGGCGGACGCGGTCGTCGCCGAGGACGAGGCGAAGGCACGGGAGCTGGCCGGGCCGTACGGGCTGTGGGTGCGCAGCATCAGGACGGGGGCCGGGGCGATGCCGTATCCGACGCCCGCCGAGGCCGGCGCCCACGTCTGGACCGCGGCAGACCGGGAGCTGGTCAAGGACCGCGTCGACACCCAGTTCGTCGGCGCGCCGGAACAGGTGGCCGAGCGACTGCGCGTGCTGCGCCGCGTGACCGGGGCCGACGAACTGCTCGTCACCACCATCACCCACGACCACGTCGACCGTGTGCGCTCCTACGAGCTGCTCGCCGAAGCCTGGAACCGCCAGTGAAGCGCCTGACCCCCGCCCTGCTGACCCCCGCCCTGCTGGCCCTCGCGCTCGCCGCCTGCGGCACGCAGTCCGTCCAGAACGCCCAGAGCGCCCCGAACACCACGCTGACCTGGGCCATCGAGACGCAGCCCGTCACGCTCAACCCCCAGCTGTGGGCCCAGAACAAGGTCAGGCTGCTGGTGTTCAACCAGTTCGACGCGCTCATCTCGCGCGGGAAGGACGGCTCCTTCCAGCCCTGGCTGGCCAGATCATGGAAGGTGTCGGACGACGGGCTGACGTACACCCTCGACCTGCGCGACGACGTCACCTTCCACGACGGCACGAAGTTCGACGCCGCCGCGGTCAAGGCGAACCTCGACCAGTTCCGCGTGCCCGGCTACAACCCTGCGGTGGCCTCGATCCAGCTGAAGGCCTTCGACAGGGCCGAGGTGGTGTCGCCGACCACGGTGAAGATCACGCTGAAGGAGCCGGACGCGCTGTTCCTCGACTTCCTCGCCTCGCCGTACGCCGGGCAGGTGTCGCCGAAGTCACTGCGGACCGCCAAGGACCTCAAGTTCGGCGGGCCCGACCTGGTCGGCACCGGGCCGTTCGTCCTGGACAGATACGTGCAGGGCCAGGAGATCCACTACCGCCGCAACCCCGCCTACGACTGGCCGCCCGCCGGGGCCGGGCACCAGGGGCCCGCCCACCTCTCGGAGATCACCTACCGGTTCCTGCCCGAGGCCGCGGTCCGCGTCGGCGCGCTCACCTCCGGCCAGGTGCAGGTCATCGAGGGCGTCCCCGCCACCGAGGTCACCCTCATCAAGAAAGACCCGAACCTGGTCCTGCGGACCGCCCTGAACTCGGGCACCTCCTACTCCTACTACTTCAACACCTCGCACGCCCCCTTCGACGACCAGCGCGTACGTGAGGCGTTCCGTGAGGCCGTGGACGTCGACGCCGTGCTGAAATCCGTCTACCAGGACACCGCCACCAGGGCGTGGAGCATCGTCGGCAAGAAGAGCCCCTTCTACGACGCGACGCTGGAGAGCGCCTACGGCGGCGACGCGGCCAAGGCCAACGCCCTGCTCGACGCGGCGGGCTGGAAGGAGCGTGACTCCGAGGGCTTCCGCGTCAAGGACGGCAAGCGGCTCACGGTCCGCGAGGTCGCCTCGGCGCCCTTCGTGCGGGACCGCCGCGACATCCTCGCCCAGGCGATCCAGGCGCAGGTCAAGCAGAGCGCCGGCATCGACTTCCAGGTCAGGATCGTGGATCAGGGGACGGCGCAGAAGGCGATCGACGGCGACCAGTACGAGCTCTTCGGCAACTCCCGCGGCGACTCCGACGCGGGCGCCGCGCTCAACCTCATCCTGCCGACCGGGGGTGCGATCAACCGCACCCGCTTCTCCGACTCCCGCGTGGACAAGTGGCTCGCCGCCGCCTCGGCCACCTCCGACCAGGCCGAGCGCAAGGAGCTCTACGCCAGGGTCCAGCGGGCGGCGGTGCTGGAGAAGGCGATCGTGTTCCCGATCTACGTTCCGGCCGACCAGATCGCCGCGCACACGAGCGTGCAGGACCTCGGCTTCGACCCCGCCTCGGGCACCCCCGCGAGCGCGTACGACGTGCGGATCGGCACATGATCAAGAGGCTGGGCGCCGGGCTGGCCGTTCTGTGGGCCGCCGCCACCGCCTCCTACCTGGCGCTGCTCCTCGCCCCCGGCGACACCATCGACATCCTGGTCGGCGACGGCCCCGACACCCCGGAGATCCGGGCCAGGATCGTCGCCGAATGGGGCCTTGACCGGCCCGAGACCGTCCAGTACCTGTCCTACCTGTGGCGGCTGCTCCACGGCGACCTCGGCCGCTCCTACCAACTCCAGCGAGGCGTCGGCGAGATCCTGGCCACCCAGGTCGGGCCGACCGTCCAGCTCACGCTCGCCGCCTCGGTGACCGGGGTGGCACTCGCCGGGATCATCGCCGTCGCCACGGCGGGCAGGGGACGGTGGCTGCGCGGCACCGCCTCGGCCGCCGAACTGGTGTCGGTGTCGGTGCCGCCGTTCCTCATCGGGATCGTGCTGCTGTCGGTGTTCTCGTTCACGCTGGGCTGGTTCCCCGTCTCCGGGGCGCAGAGCCCACAGGCGCTGGTGCTGCCCGCGCTCGCGCTGGGCCTGCCGATCGCGGGCGTGCTCGGCCAGGTGCTGCGCGGCGGGCTCGAACGGGCACTGGAGCAGCCGTTCGCGGTGACGGCCAGGGCGCGCGGGCTCACCGAACGCGCCCTGGTCGCCCGGCACGCCCTGCGGCACGCGCTGATCCCCGCCGTGACGCTGGCCGGGTGGTTCACCGGCACGCTGCTGGGCGGCGCGGTGATCACCGAGGTGCTGTTCGGCCGTCCCGGGCTCGGCCAGGTGGCGATGCAGGCGGTGACGGGCAGGGACATGCCCCTCGTGATGGCCGTCGTCCTGTTGTCGGCCGTCGTGTACGTGAGCATCAGCACGCTGCTCGACCTGGCCTATCGCGTCATCGACCCGCGGATCAGGGGTTGACGATGCGCGCGTACACGCCTGCCGCCCCTGCCCGCCTGCCCGCGCCGGCGGCCCTCCTCCGCCTGCTCGCCCCGGCCTCCGTCCTTGTTCTGCTCGCGCTGGCCGTGGTCGCGCCCGGCCTGCTCACCGGCGTGGACCCGCTGGCCGCCGACCCGCTGAACGCGCTCGCGCCACCCGACGGCGCCCACTGGTTCGGCAGCGACCACCTCGGCCGCGACGTGCTCGCCAGGGTCGTGTACGGCGCCCGCCACTCCATCAGCATCGGCGTCGCCTCCACCACCCTGGCCGTCACCTCGGGCGTGCTGCTCGGGCTGGCCGCCGGGCTGTCGCCGAAATGGCTGGACGAGGCGCTGGCCCGCTCGTTCGACGTGCTGTCCACCCTGCCCGAACTGCTGCTCGCCCTCCTCATCGTGGCGATCACCGGACCCGGCACCGGCAACGTCATCTTCGCCATCGCCGTCGCGCAGATCCCGAACTACGCCCGCGTGATCCGCGCCCAGACCTTCGTGGTCCGCCGATCGGGCTACGTCGAGCAGGCGCTCACCTTCGGCCGCTCCCGCCTGGCGATCACCGCCGGGCACGTGCTGCCGAACGTTCTCGGGCCGATCCCGGTGCTGGCCACGATCGGGCTCGGCCAGGCCGTGATCGCCAGCTCGGGGCTCAGCTTCCTGGGCATGGGGCCGCAGCCGCCGGCCGCCGAGTGGGGCGCGATGCTCTCCGAGGCCCGCAACTACCTGCGGGTCGCCTGGTGGGAGGCGCTGTTCCCGGGCGTCGCGATCACGCTGACCGTCGTCTGCCTGACCGTCGCCGGGCGGCGCCTGCAGCGCCGCTTCGAAGGGAGGACACCATGATCACCTACGCGGCCCCTCCGTCGGTCACCACGCTGGTGGCCGTGGAGGACCTGCGCGTGAGCTTCGGCGGGACCGAGGTCGTGCGGGGTGTCTCCCTGTCGGTCGCGCCCGGCGAGTGCGTGGCGATCGTCGGGGAGTCCGGCTCCGGCAAGAGCGTCACGGCGCGGGCGCTGCTCGGGCTGGCCGGGCCCGGCTCCGCCGTGCGGGCCTCGGCGTTCCATGTCGCCGGCCGGGACGCGCTCGCCTTCGGGGCGGCGGACTGGCGGCGGCTGCGCGGCGGGTTCGCCGGGCTGGTGCTGCAGGACGCGCTGGTCTCCCTCGACCCGCTGCGCACCGTGGGGGCCGAGATCGCCGAGGTGCTGGCCGTCCACGACGTGGTGCCGCGAGCCCGCCGCCGGGACAGGGTGCTGGAGCTGCTCGAAGCGGTGGGCGTACCCGATCCGGCGGTCCGGGCCGGGCAGTATCCGCACCAGCTCTCCGGCGGGCTGCGGCAGCGGGTGCTGATCGCCTCGGCCATCGCCGCCGACCCCGAGCTGATCATCGCCGACGAGCCCACCACCGCGCTCGACGTCACCGTGCAGGCCCAGATCCTGCGTTTGCTCGCCGAACGCAAGGCCGCCGGGACCGCGCTGCTGCTGATCAGCCACGATCTGGCCGTCGTCGCCTCGATCGCCGACCGCATCCTGGTCATGAAGGACGGCCGCGCCGTGGAGGAGGGCCCGGCGGGGGACGTGCTGGCCGCGCCCGCGCACGACTACACGAGGGCGCTGCTGGCCGCCGTACCCTCCACGGCCTCCCGCGGTACCCGCCTCACCACCGGCACCCCGCTAGCCCGCCGCGACCCGAACCCCTCCGCCCAGGTGCTGGCCGGGACCGGTCTCACCCGCTCGTACGGCCCGCGCCGCGTGGTCGACGACGTCTCCTTCACCCTGCACGAGGGCGAGACCCTCGGCATCGTGGGCGAGTCCGGCTCGGGCAAGACCACGCTCGCCCGGCTCGCCCTCGGCCTGCTCGACCCCGACGCCGGCCGCGTCAGCCTGCATCAGCGGCAATGGAGCCGCCTGCGCGAAAGCGCACGCCGCCCCCTGCGGCCCAGGATCCAGCTCGTCTCCCAGAACCCTCTCGACTCCTTCGACCCCCGCCTCACCGTCGGCCGCCTGGTCGCGGAACCGCTGCGCCTGCCCGGGGCGGAACGCCGCGAGCGCGTGCTCGACCTGCTGACCCGCGTCGGCCTGCCGCCCGAGGTGGCCGCCCGGCACCCGAGGGAACTGTCCGGCGGCCAGCGCCAGCGCGTCGCCATCGCCCGCGCCCTCGGCCCCCGCCCCGACGTGCTCGTCTGCGACGAGCCCGTCTCCGCGCTCGACGTCTCCGTCCAGGCCCAGGTGCTCGACCTGCTCGCCGACATCCAGGCCGAGTACGGCACCGCGCTGCTGTTCATCTCCCACGACCTGGGCGTCGTCCACCACCTCGCCGACCGCGTGCTGGTCATGAAGGACGGCCGGGTCGTGGAGGAAGGCGACGTGGGGGAGGTGTTCTCCCGCCCACGGCACCCCTACACGCAAACCCTGGTCGCCTCCGTACCCCGCCTTCCATACCGAACCGGCGAAGCGCCAGGTCGGGGCTTCTTGGTATCAGGCGACGTTCGCCGCCGCGACGCGCCGGCGAACCGGACCTCCAACGAGCAGCGCGCCCAGGGCTGAGGCGGCGCCGACGAGGCCGATGCCGGTCCACAGAACATCCGGTCCCAGGGGGAGCAGCGCCGTGCCGATCACCGGTGCGAGGATCGCGCCGGCCGACCAGCTCATGCCGGAGACACCGGCATAGGTGCCCTGCAGCGCCTGGGGCGCCAGTGCCGCCACGATCGTGGGAACGGTGCCCGCGATGACGATCTCCCCCGAGGTCCAGACCGCCACCGTGAGCGCGAGCCCGCGCGCGTCGTGCACGAACGCGGTGAGTGCGAAACCCGCTGCCACGACGGCGGTTCCGGCGGCAAGCACACGGTTGGGATCCTGCCGGGCCACCCACTTGCCGGTCAGCGGCTGGACGGCGACGATCAGGACACCGTTGAGCGCCATGGCCAGACCGAAGTGTGTCCGGTTGACACCCTGCTCGGCGACGGCCAGCGGCAGTGTGGTGAACGCCTGGGCGTACAGCGCGCCATATCCAGCCGTGACGGCGCAGACCCCGAGCATCAGCCGGTCCCGCAGCACCGCACCCAGCCTCGCCCCGGTGAGAGAAGTGCCGGCCGGGCGGGACTCGGGCACGGCACGCCACACCACCGCGGCGAACGCCACCGCGACGGCCGCGTTCACGCCGAACATCGCATGAGCGCCATGATCGGCGAACCAGCCGCCGGCGACCATCGCGACCGAATAGCCGAGGTTCACGCCCCAGAAGAGCAGCCCGTAGGCTCTCGGACGCAGCGTCGGCGAGACGAGATCGGCGACGATCGCCTGAGAGGTCGGCCGGTAGGACTCGATCGTGAGCCCCAGCAGGAACGCGGTCGCTGTCACGGCGGGGAACCCGCTCGCGGCGCCGAGGACGACCATCGCGGCGGAGGCGGCGAGCATGCCGCCGGTGAGGGTCAGTCGGCGGCCGAACCGGTCGGCCAGCCATCCGGCAAACACGTGAGAGAGCAACGACCCGACGCCGAAGACGGTCATGACGGCACCGGCCTGCGAGAGCGTGAAGTTCTGGACCTGAACCAGATACACCGACAGGAACGGCTGCACGACGGCGCCGGTGCGGTTGATGACGGTACCGAGCCAGAGCATCCAGAACGGGCGCGGCAACGACAGCCGGTCGGCAGGTGCCACGGACGGCTGGGAAGTGAGGACTGCCATGCCGTTCATGGTTGACCGACGCTTCCCGGACTCCTAAATGTTTAATCTGTGGCTGAATCCTCATTTGCCGAGTTCGACTTCACCTCTGCCGACCTTGCCCGGCTGAGGTTCGCCTTCTCCCCGGCATCCGAGGCGGTCGCGAGCCTGCGAGTGCTGCAGGACCCTGACCGGCAGGCGCTGCACCTGCCGTGGATCCGAGCCGTACGCCCTCGGCTCGCCGGGCTGGACCTGCGGCTGCTGTTCGCGTTGGTCCCGCTTGGCCCGTACTTCGTCGACTTCCTGACGCCGCCGCCGACCAGCCCGCTGCCGGACATCGAAGCCGAGCTGGAGCTCGTCGCCGCGGCCGACCTGGACGAGGCCGTTTCCGAGGTGGCCCGGGTTCCTGGCGCCGACACCCCGGTCGTGCGGGATTTCCTCGTCGACCCGGCCGCCGGTGTCGCCCGCGCGGCCGCCGAGCTGCGCCTGTACTGGGACACGGCGGTGGAACGGTTCTGGCCGCAGATCCGGGGGTTGTTCGAATCGGAGGTGCTACGCCGTTCCCGGCAGCTGACCCGCGACGGCGCCGGTGCGATGTTCAACGACCTGCACCCGAACATCACCTGGAACGAAGGTCGCCTGCGCGTGCGAACCCGCGCGTGGCAACGCAGGGGACCACTCGGCGGCGACGGCATGATCCTGATTCCGAGCGTCTTCCACTGGCCGGACACGACCGTGATGGCGGAGCCGTACCAGCCGAACCTGGTCTACCCCGTGCCCGGCGTCGGCACGGTCTGGTCACACGGGGTGGTGCCCACCGCCGACGCGCTTGACGCCCTCATCGGACGAACCCGTGCCCGGATCCTCGTCTCCCTCGCCGACACGGCCACGACGAGCATTCTCGCGCGGCGGCTGTCCATGGCGCCCGGCGCGGTCAGCCAGCACCTGAAGGTGCTGCGCGAGAGTGGCCTGGTCACCCACCGTCGTAGTGGTCGCGAGGTATTCTACGAACGCTCCCAGCTGGGCGACACGTTGTGCGCGGCCTCGTGAGACGTGTCGCATGTCGGCTGGACGGGCCGTCACGGGCTCTTCTCGCGGTCGTGTTGCCAGAGCTGTTCGCCGTCGTTGAACAGGCCGGTGGGTGACAGGCCCACGCGGCGGGCAACGGCGGCGGAGGCGGCGTGGTCGGGGTGGATGTGCGCTTGGACGGAGACGACGCCACGCGAGCCGAGCCGGTCGACCATGGCTTGCGCGGCCTCGGACGCGTATCCCCGCCCTTGCCACGGCAGGCCGACCACCCAGGCGATCTCGGCCCGCCGTCCTTCGTCCATGACCGTCGCCTGCACGTAGCCGACCGCCTGCCCGTCGTCCCTTACCCGGATGATCCAGTTGTGCCACTCCTGGAGGCCGTCCGCGGAGCGGCCGAGGACCTGGCGGGTGTAACGGGCGCGCAGTTCGTCAAGGGTGGGCGCGGAGCCACCGGTGAAGGTGTAGAGATCCTCTCCGTCCAGGACCTTCACCATCTCGTCGGCATCGGATACGGCCAAGGGAGTGAGGTAAATCCGGTCAGCCACTATTTCCGTATTCATCGCTTCGCATCCGTGTTGAGAGTGCGGACGGGATCCATGCACCGCTTCAAAAGTTCAAATTTGTCTGAGGTGACATGAGGACGGGATCGCGGGTCAGGGGTCGGGGCCGCCGTGCGGGTCATCGGATCAGGGTTCGTCGGCCGCGAGGTGGTGCAGCACGGTGTCGGCGATGTCGCCGAGAGTCTGGAGCTGCTCGTCGGTGAGCAGGTCGATCATGTTCTGGCGGACGGATTCCACGTGAAACGGCGCGGCCTCCTCGATGGCGCGCAGGCCGCCCTGGCTCAGCACGACGACCGCGCCGCGGCCGTCGGTGGCGCACTCCTCCCGGGTGACCAGGCCGCGTTCCTCCATCCGGCCGATGTGGCGCGACAGGCGACTCTTGGACCACAGCATCCGATCGGCCAGTTCCTGGAGTCGCCAGCGCCGGTCGGCTCGGGAGGTGAGGGCCGACAGCACGTCATAGTCGGCGTCGGACAGGCCGGAGTCGCGGTGCAGGTCGCGAGAGATGCGAGCGTCGAGCAGCAGGCGCATGCGGCGGTAGCCGAGCCACGCCCGGAACTCGCGGTCGTCAAGCCAGCGTGGATCGGCCATGCCCCACACACTAGCGTTGGTTGACATGTAAACGAAACTGGGACAATGTGTGGTTTACATGTAAACCACATGCCGAGGAGCCGGTCATGCCCACCCTGAAGATCATTGTCGCGAGCACCCGCCCCACCCGCATCGGCCGCACCATCGGCGACTGGGCGGCAGCACACGCGGTCAGCCACGGCGGTTTCGGCGTCGAGCTCGTCGATCTGGCGGAAGTGGGCCTGCCGTTTCTGGACGAGCCGGAAGACGCCACCACCGGCCGTTACGTCCACCAGCACACCAAGGACTGGAGCGCGACCATCGACACGGCCGATGCTTTCGTGTTCGTGATGCCCGAGTACAACTACGGCTTCAACGCGCCGCTGAAGAACGCCCTGGATTTCCTCTGCCGGGAATGGCGCCACAAGCCGGTCGGGTTCGTCAGTTACGGTGGCCTGTCCGGAGGGCTGCGCGCGGTCGAGATGATCAAGCCAGTGATCGTCAAGCTGGGGATGATCCCGGCAGGGAACGCGGTGACTGTCTTCCGGCGCCAGATGATGGACGGTGACGGCCGGCTGATCGTCGACGGCAACCTGGCCGCCTCGGCGGATCACATGCTCGACGAACTCCGGCAACTCACCGAGGCGATGTCGGTGATGCGCGCTCGGGTATGAGTGCTCCCAGTTGTGATGTTTCGGCTTTTGAAGCGGCAGAAGTCCTTCACGAGTACACGCATGCCGCTTGAACTGCTTGGATGAGGTTTTCGGCAGGCGTGATGCCGAGCGATGCCGAACACTCGCTCTTGTCTCAGGGGGTCAGGGGAGCGCAGACGGCGCTTCGGTCCGCTCGGCCCGCCGCGGAGAACTCGCGGTAGCGACCGGAATGGAAGACCAGCGGCTCGCCTCCTGAGCGCTGGAAGTGCTCGACCTCGCCGATGAAGATGCGATGATCGCCGCCCTCGTACGTGGTCACCGTACGGCAGGCGAAGGAGGCCAGGGTTCCGGTGAGCATCGGCAGGCCGGTTGACGTGAGGTAGGTCTTCACTCCGGCGAACTTGTCCGACGACGGTGTGGCGAACCGCCGCGACAGATGGTCCTGGCCCGCGGCCAGGACGTTGACCGCGAACCGCCCCGCCCGGAGGAAAACCGGGGTGCTGGGAGCCTGCCCGGACAGGCACCACAGCACCAGAGGGGGGTCGAGCGAGACTGAGGTGAAGGAGTTGACGGTGACGCCGGCACGCTCCCCGCCCGGGGTCGCGGTGGTGATCACCGCGACCCCGGTCGCGAACTGCCCAAGGGCCTCGCGCAGCGCCCTCATGACGTCCCCCGGGCTTTGGTCTCCGCCAGGTAGGTGTGCGTCTTGACGGGGTCCAGGAACCACTCGGCGTAGTCCGACGGGTCGTCGAAGCCGTTGACGAAGCGGGAAGCCACCTCGGGCATCTCGCCGGCGGCACCCAGGATCTCCAGTACGTGCGGCGGGGGAGGCGCGAGCAGGGCGTTCGTCCAGTCGGTGACGTGCCTGGCAGTCGCCCAGTAGTGCTCGAAGGTCCGCTCCATCCAGGCCGCGTCGAACGGCAGCTCTCCCCGCTCCAGGATGGCGGCGAGGTAGGAGGCGGCGCACTTGGCGGCGTTGTTGGCACCCTGCCCGGTGATCGGATCGTTGAGCACGACAACGTCGGCGACCCCGAGCACCGTGGCGCCTGAGGGAAGGGTGGCGACCGGCCGGCGGACAGTGGGGCTGAAACGGCCCGACAGGACACCGAGCTCATCGGTGAGCTCGACATCTGCGCAGCGCTCCGCCTCCCACGGCAGGAAGGTCTCCAGAATCCAGCGGCTCCTGGCCAGGTGCTCGGCTGGGGTGCGGACGTCGCTCCAGCAGTCCATCGGCCCGCCGGGAATCCCCTCGAACACCATGATCTCGCACTGGCCCGTGACGGTGAGTGCGGGAAAGACGAAGTACTCGCCCACTCCGGGGATCAGGTTGAAGCACACCGCGGAGTACCCGGGCCGGGGTGCGAGACCGTTGACGTAGGTGAGGGCCAGAGCCCGCTGCGGGGTGGCGTACGGCGAGCGTGAGGCGTCCCGCTCGAACAGCGAGGCGATCTGCCCCTTCCCCGCGGCGACCAGGACCAGGTCGTGCTGGGCGGCGTACGCCTCCAGATCGTCGGCCGTCGCGTCGTGGATGACGATCTTCCCGCCGAGCCGTTCCACCTCCGCCATCCACTCGGGCATCTTCAGACGCTGGTCGACCGAGCGGGCCGGAGTGTTGAGCCTGGCGGCCCAGTCGATCGCCTTGCCGCCGTCGGGGCCGGGAACCGTGAACTGGATCCCGTCGATCGGTGGGCAGCTGTCCGCCCACCGGTCCAGCCCGAGGTTTCGCTCGTGGCCGAGAGCGATGCCGAACATGGCCTGGCTCGACATCACCCGGCCGTCACGGATCTCTTCGGGAGTTCGGTTGGAGACCACGGTGACGTCGTAGCCGTTCTGCAGCAGGCCGAGTGCGAGGTGCAGGCCGGCCTGCCCGGCGCCGACGATCAGGATTCTGCGCATGGCGGTGTTTCCTTTCAGAGAACTTTCAGAGAAGGGAAGGATCGAACGGCGCCTGATGAGAAGGTACGGCGCGCGGTACCGTACGGACTATCCGCTCAGCGCGGATCTCATCCACCTGGCGCAGTCAACCCCGGCGCAGTGTCTCCGACGGAGCCTGCCCGTACCTGGCCCGGTAGGCCGCGGCGAAGCGTCCCTGGTGCAGGAAGCCCCAGCGCGTGGCCACCGTGGTCACCGTGCACCTGGCAGGGTCCCCGGCCGCCAGGTCCTTGTGGACCCGGGCCAGCCGCACCTCCCTGAGCTGGGCCATCGGGGTCAGGCCCAGATGGCTGCGGAAGCCCTCCTGCAGCGAGCGGCTGCTGACCGCCACGGCGCGTGCGATGTCGTCGGTGGTGAGCGGCAGGTGGGCGTGCTGCTCGATGAACTCCACCGCCCGGCGCACCACCTTGGGCACCGCGGGCGGCCGGGGCGCGGTCAATCTCGCCAGATAGTTGGACGGCTGCATGGTGAGCAGCGAGGCGAGCAGCGCGTTCTCCAGGTGGGCGACGGCCAGCGGCTGTGCGGTGAGCCCGTCGTCGTGCTCGGCCTCCCTGACGATCAGGTCGACCATCGCCCGCCAGGCCCGCGCCCATCCCGCGGTCAGGTTCATGCCCAGGTCGAAGACGATCGGCTGGTCGAGTTGCTCCCCGAGCATCTGCTCCAGCGCGCGCTCGACGGCCGTCCGGTCGAACTTGACGATCAGCTGGGCGCAGCCCGCCGCCCATCGCATGTCGAGGTGCCGCGATGGCGACGGCAGCGAGGCCAGCGACGGAGTCGACACGATCTCCTGCTTTCCGCAGCGGATCAGACTGTGCCCGGTGAGGGGGATCTGCACCAGGAAGAAGGACTCCAGGTCTCCCGGCTCGATGTGGACATCCGCCCCGTAGTCCAGGTAGCTCACCCGGACGGCACCGAGCTGGGCGGAGTTGAACCGTCCGGACAGCAGCGACGGGTCACCGGTCAGATCCAGCCGATGCGGGCAGAACACCCGGGCCACCAGCTCGCGGATTTCGTCGAGGTCCGTGCTCGCGAAGAGCGGCCTGTTGTCAAGGAGGACTGCTCGCCGCATCTCAGCCATCGATGCTCCGATTCCGAGTCTCCGCCGCACGTTCCCGCCGCTACCAGATCATCGTTGAACCGTGCCACGGCGTTCCAGGTAAAAGTGCGCAGAGCCTCTTCGGGGCGTGCTCAGCCGAGCGGGCTTCCTCGCCGGGCGTGTAGGCGACCGACTCGAAACTCTCTTCCCATCCCACCGACTCAAGCACGGTCCCTGAGAGATGTGACTACGCCGAGAAGCTCGACTGGTCGTTGACGACAGGAAGCGGGGCCGGTTCCACACCCAGCTCGTCCATCGCCTCGACGTATATTCGATACCGCCTGCGGGCTTCCCCGTGACGGCGAGTCAGAGTCAATGTCCGGACCAGATCCAGATGCGCCCTCTCGTCAAAGGCGTCTCGTTCGAGCAGCCGCAAGAGGTAGCGGACCACCCTGTCGTGTTCTGCGGCCTGCTGCGCGTGGGACGCCAGCGTCCTCAGCAGTGCCTGGTAGACGGCTCGCGCCTCCTCGCGCAACGGCTCCAGCCATTCGGAGTAGGGGGAGTCTTCGCAGACGTCGCCCGCGTATCGCGCCTCGGCGAAGGCAAGCAGATCATCATTCTGCGTGGCGAGCGCTTCGGTGGCAGCGGAGAGGAACTCCTCGACGTCCACTCGAAGGCCGACGAGCTGGATGGTGTGCTTATCCCCTCGAACGAACTCCGCGGCGCTGAACTTCCGCTGCGGATCAAGGACGGAGCGGACGGTCGACAGGGCGACCGAGAGCCGGTTGGCGCATCGGACGGGGTCTTCCCCCGGCCAGAGAGCCTCCATCGCCGCCTCTCGGGCAACGGGACGCCCTCTCTGGCAGACCAGCCAGGTCAACAGATCCCGAGCCTTCCGTGACTGCCACTCGGCGGCGGGGACGGGACGTCCGTAGCGGCTCAGCCGTACCCCACCGAGCACGCAGAAGCGCACCGCGCCGGGGTCCATGAGCGCGACCGCCCGCA
The DNA here is from genome assembly GCF_042898655.1 of Streptosporangium sp. NPDC000396. NCBI lineage: Bacteria > Bacillati > Actinomycetota > Actinomycetes > Streptosporangiales > Streptosporangiaceae > Streptosporangium > Streptosporangium sp. NPDC000396. The sequence goes on along the minus strand of NZ_JBIAZA010000015.1, from coordinate 52,436 downwards.
ACAGCCCCGCGCCGGAGTCGTGCGGACCACGGATCCCGGCGCGACGCAGCTCAAGCTCCGCCTCGCGGAGGCCGTCACGCCGGCCACCGTGACCGGTGCAGCTGAGAGACGCCCGGGCGAAGCCGTTGCGCGCCAGCCCCAGCGGGCTGCCGATCTCCGTCCAGATCTCGCCGGCGGCCGCGAGCAGTTCCGCACGATCCTCAGGCGAGCCGGCCACTGTGATGGCCGACAGTTCCAGCGCCTCGGCCGTGGCCGCCCGATCTCGCCGGTTTGCGGCGGCCACACGGGCGGACCGCGCGTAGGCGGCGGCCTTGGCCCGATCACCGGCTTCCGCCCAGACCCAGCCGGCGGCCAGAAGCGCCCCGACCTGGCTGGATCCACCGCCTGTGGCCACCGCGCGCTCGGCAAGCCGAACGGCCCGCTCGGGGTCGTCGACGACATGGACTCGGGCCAGCCCGGCCAGGGTGGATTGGATCAGGTGCACGTCCTGGAGCTGATCGGCGTGCTTCAGCGCGTTCTCATAGCTGAACTTGGCGCGCAGCAGGTCTCCGCGCTCCAGGTAAACCTTGCCGAGGCCGGCCAGCGGATGGCCCAGCTTGTCGCTGCCGACCCGTCCGAGGATCTCACCCGCCTCTTTGAAGTCGGCCAGGGCTTCGTCGAGCCTGCCGAGCCCCATGAGCGCCTCCGCGCGGTTGTGCAGGGAGATCGCCGCGTTGACCGGAGCGCCTGCCAGCTCCGCTCGCCGTACCGCAAGCTCCAGGTCGGCCAGAGCTTCCGCGTACCGTGCCTCCTCGGTGCGGTGCGAGGCCCGATTGGCCAGGACGCGTACGGCCAGCAGCAGTTCACCCGAGCTCTCCGCGGCGGCGAGCGCGAGCGTGCTGTGCCGTTCGCTCGCGGCTCGGTCGCCCTCATCATGGGTGGTCATGGCCAGCGCGGTGTGCGCGCACGCCGCCGACCGTTCATCGCCACAGACCGTCGCGATGGAAAGGGCACGCTCCGCCAGATGCGCCGCGTCCGAGAGGTCGCCGACGAGCCAGCGGGCGCTGGCGGTCCAGGCGAGAAGCATGGCCTCGTGAGGGGAGGCTTCTTCGGTGAGGACACCGCGCTCGAACGCCTTCAGTGCCGCTCGGTAGTCGCCGCGATGATAGTGAATCATCCCGATCCGCCATGCCACGGCGGGATCCGCGGCCGTGGCATGGCGGAGACAGTCCAGCGCTCCCGCCCAATCGCCCTGAACCTGCCGAGCCTGGCCTTCGGCCAAGTCGACAGTGGACGTCCGCAGCTCCTCCGGAACGGCGCGGCAGGCCCGCACCACCTCCACGGGACGTCCCTCGGCCAGCAGCGTGTCCCACCAACGTTCGATCATCGCGACGAGGTGGACGGGGTCGTTCAAGACGGCCAAGGCCTCCCTGATGAACCCGTGTTCCTCATACCAGCGGGCTGCCCGCGACGCGCGTTTCCGGTCGGCACCTCCGACGCATTCCCGGACGAGGGTCGTCGCGGCATAGCCGTCCTCACACTGTGTGATCAAGATGTGCTGGGCGGCCAGGATGCCGATCTCGCGGCGGGAGATGTCGAGGCCGATCGCCGTGCACAGCTCTGGGGTGAACCAGGGCAGTGCCGCGGCCGCGCGGAGAAACTCGTTCATTCGCGCATCACCGTCATTGAGCACCTCTTCGACCAGATAGTCGAAGAGCGGCCCGGCGGGCGCGGCGAGGCGCCTCAACCGGTCTTCGGCGGGCAGGCCGCGGAGCCAGCTCAGTGCCAGGCGCACGGCGACCGGCCAGCCGGTGGTGAGCTTCTGGACCTCCTTCGCCAGCACGCCGGCGTCTTCCTCCAGCACGAGCCGGGCCAGCGATCCCGTCTCCTCAAGCGTGAAGGCCAGGCGCTCCGCCGAGACCCGGAACACATGACCAAGGCCGCAGAGCCGCTGAATCGGAAAGGGCGCCTCCGAACGCGAGATCAGCACCAGGTGCAGGTTGTCTCCTCCGTGCCGGCACAACCCCTCCAGCAGACGGCTTCCGACCGTGTGCGGGGCGAGCCGCTCCACCTCGTCGATCACGAGAACCGTGGAGTACGGCAGTGCGGCACCGAGTTCAGCGGCGAGCGCAGCCGTACGGGCCGGGTCGTCCGCGGCGGGCCCAAGTGATCGGGCCCATGCCGCGGGTGCCGCCAAGCCCTGGCAGATCTCTTCGATCAGGGTCGCGTCGTCGGCCCGGGCCACCCATGTCACAGGAACATCCGGCCGCATCCGCGCCCATGCGCGGACGGCCGACGTCTTTCCGCCGCCCGGTCCGGCCGTCACCACCGTGAGGCGGTGCCGCACGATCTGGTCCAGGAAACGCATGAGCTGGGGTCGTGGCAGCAGCTGCTCGGTCGCCGTCACAGGCGCAGTATCCGCCGAGCCCACCTTTAAGGCAACTGAAAGATCGGCTCTTACCGTTGTCTCTGGTCCCGCCCTCCAATACGCAAGGAGAAATCATGCGATTCACCTCAGCTCTGATGGCAGGAATTTCGGGCGTCCTGATTCTCGCCCCTTCCGCGGCCATGGCCAGCGATGAAGAGGCCGACGTGGATGTACGGCTGGCTCAGCTCGAATACTCCAACGGCATGACGGTGACCTTCACCGACAGCCGTCCGTCGAACGACATCGGAATGGTTCAGACCGGAATGATCGGCCGCACCCTGCTCATCGCCCGTGATGAGGGCGACACCTTTCTGGAGACCTACCTGGAGATCACCCCAAGAGACGTCGCGGTTCCGCAACGCCTTGTTGATGATCATGGCACCAACACGCCGCCGGAGCTGCAGTTTCGCAGGATCACCACATCGCCGGTCGTCACCGGCGGTCTGACCCCGCCGCGGAGCGCGGTCATCTCGGGCGCGGCCGCATGTAATTTCTCCCACTTCGACTGGGTCGACTGGCACGACTCGGGGTTCCCGGGAATGGCTCCCAAGGCTTACGAAACTTCCCAGTTCGGCGGCAATAAGCGCTATTCCGATAGCTTTGTCGTCAACTGCACTCCGGAAGGCTCGCCGAGCTATCTCTACGCCAGGCACCGGATCTACTACAAGAACATCTTGGGGAACTACGTCAAGCACTTCGACTCCACGGTGCCGCCGTGGCACCAGCAGATGGTCGAGAAAGGATCCATCAAGCGCGGGCGCAAGGTCTATTACAACGACGGCTGGAACTCCAGCCCGAACTGTCTCGGGGGCGACTGCGTCTACACGCGAGAGGGGCGTTTCCACGACTGATGGTGTGGGCGCCGAAAATCGGTCCACCCAGGTTGAGCCGGAGTTACCCGGGTGCGGGTCGCCGTCGCCGTCGCGGATGCGCTGATGACGGCCTGCGACGGCCTGCGACGGGCTACGACGGGCTCAAGAGGCCGCCGCAGGCCGTCGAGCGGGTCTGGCCGCAAGCCGTCGTCCAGACCCGCATGGTTCACGAAGAGCAGCGCGTAGCGCTGCGGGCGTCACATGTTAAGAGACTCAGCCCGTGTAGTCGGTGGCGTAGGTCTTAGATCCGGTCGGCCACAGATATTTGCCGTGATCGGCGGTCGAATAGGCGCGGTTGTCATCTCCTGGACGAGCTTGGATGAGATTGCGGCGCCAGGTGGAGCCGCGGGCCTTCCCACCCCAGAAGTTGCCGTACAGGAAGCCGTACAGCTGCTCGAGTTCCGCCGAGAAGATGTTGTCGGTCACGGTGATGTTTCTGGCGTTGTTGGTGACGCCGATGCTCACGGCATAGCCCCAGCCGGAGACATAGTTGTTCGTGAACTTGATGTTGTTGTACACGCCGTTGCCCTGCAGCGCCAGGGCATTGGTGTTGCCCAACGAGGCCAGGGTGTTGTGGTGGACGGTCATCGGACCGCCATTGCCCTCGCTCTGCGGGCCGATGCCGTCGTGATGGTAGACGTCGCGAGCCGTGTCGGCCATGTCATGGATGTAGTTGTTCGTCCAGGTCGACGGGCGTCCGGGGAAACCCGTCACGATCTGCATGCCCGCGTTGCCCCAGATGTCATTGTGGTCCATGACGGCCACGGCTTCCTTCATCGTCGTGGCGTACTGCCAGGACTTGTTGAAGGGCGTACCGGGCTTGGACCGAGCTGACGAGACGGTGCCGTCATTGCCGGGAGGCCTCGAGTAGGAACTCGGCTTGAACGTCGAGTAGAGGAACTTGATGTTGGTGTCCGAGTAGATCTGGACGAGGTTGTCGTCGGGGTTGGTGCCCTCGAACAAGCAGCCGACGAATGTGAGGTTGTCGCCGTAGATGTAGATCTTCAGGCCCCGGAAGCGCTTGAAGGAGATGACGCTGTTGTCGGGGAACTCGAGCCTCAGCGGCTTGGCCGCGCTCATGTTCTTCGCGTAGTCGGTGAGCTTGCCCGGGTACGCGCCCAAGCCCAGGCCTCCGGCGTTGGCCGGCGTTCTGGTGTAACCGGTGTTCGAGAAGTCCGGCCAGTATCCGGAACCGTCGTTAGGCCTGGCCTTGAGAGCCGCACTGGGCTTCGCCGGGTCAGGCGTAGGGGACGGGCTGCTGGTCTTCGTCGGAGTAGGCGTAGGAGATGCGCTGCCGGTCTTCGCCGGGTCAGGCGTAGGGGATGCGCTGCTGGTCTTCGTCGGAGTAGGCGTAGGGGCTGCGCTCTCGGCGGCGGCGCTCGATGGCAGAGCGGATGCCAAGAATGCGAACGTGACGACGGCGGCGACGCCACTCCGGAAGAGGGGACGGACGAGCGGAAAGCGGAGGCGGTCGTGCATGCCTCGGCGATGTAACGTCTTGATTTTCGTGCTCCGGTGCAGTGGGTTATGAGCTCATGCTGTCCAGCCGACAGAATGAGCCGTTAACTATTGAGGTCGAGGCCCTGCGTGATCCGGGAGGACCACGTGCGGGATGTGCGTGCCAGACCTCAGTCGTCACCTGTACCCCTCAGATGACCAGCTGCGGGCGGTGATGCGGTAGGCGTGGATCACCGTCTGTTCCACGGTGTTGCCCGCGATGTCCGCGGACTCCGTCCTGCCACTCGGTGCGGTGTTGCGCGCGTCCAGCGGGGGAACCGGGTGACCGGGATTCGTCACCGGGGGTGCCGGCCATGTGAGGTTCTCCACCGTCTCTTCCCGCCGCATGCGGGCCCGGCGCGACCATGCACAAGGCGCAGCGCGAGGACAACCGATGACCCGCGCGGCCTCCCACGGCGAGAGCCCGCGCCGCGCGATGACGATGAGGAATCTCCCTCAAGTCGTCCCGTCGACGCCAGGCGGTGGCGAACGTCTTGCTCACCACCTCATCGGCCACCTGCCGGCCGGAGCGGTGGACCGCATAGGTAATAAAGGTCGTAGACATTCGCCTATATGGGTGAGCCATTGCGCATCATCCGACACCACCACACTCCTGCACCTTCACCCCAGAGGCTCCTTTGACACCAGGTAGTGGTCTGAGGCGCCCAAGTGTTACAGGCAATTTGATCTGTGGGCCGTGAATCAGCCGCAGTGCTCCCAAGGGGACTGCCATGAGCTCCCGCCGTACGGCTCACCCCACGAGATGCACTTGCCTGGGGGCCTCACGCTTCGCCGGGCCGGCGTAGTTCTTGTCTCAGGTATCCCGGCTGTCGCCCCATGTGATGATCTTGGCGTCGACAATTGCGAGAGCCGCTCCTCAGCGAAGGCGCGCACTGATTCCTCCTCATTGGGGATGGGGGATGCGCGATGCATGCCTGTTATACATATCGGCTATCTAAGCGTCAAGATCGTTTCGCCGACCCGCCCGGAACGGGCTCTCCGCAGGGAAATGAGACTGGAAGGACGATTGCCTCCCGAGATGGAAAGCCGGCTCCCGTGCGGCGTGTCCTGAGAAGACGCACGGGAGCCGGCGGAGTGTGCCTCTGACCCTCTCAGGCCGCCGAGTCGGCGATGCGGAACGGCACCTCGGCGATGTTCGACGTCACGCCGAGCTTGCGCAGGTCCTTGGCGTCGATGAGGCCGTCGCCGGTGAGATCCTTCACCGTGTCAGGTGCGTCGTCGAGCACGCCGTTGTGGTTCAGGTCGTCCACGACCGCGACGGTGAGCATGCTGCGGACGTCCTTTCCGAACAGCGGCTTGCCGACCAGCCAGGAGTCCCACAGTTTCACCGCATCGCCGGCCTCGTCCCGCTTGGCCACGCCCGTGACGTTGAACAGGTTGGCCAAGTTCGTGCTCGGTCCCGAAAAGCCGGTCGTCGTGGAGAGCAGCACCACCAGGCCGGGCAGCTTGTCGTCCTTACCGGGGCCGAACGACCCTGTCCCGCCCTGGGGGCCGGTGACCTGAGGCCCGCTCCACCCAGCCGCCTTGAGCCCGTCGCGGTAGTCCACGGAGAGCTCCACCATCCAGGCGGCTCCTTCCACGCCGGTCGCCGTGTCGGCCTTCGGCGAGTGAACCTGCACGTGGGCACGCCGCTCGTATCCGTTACCCTGCTGGGCCAGCGCCGGCACCGCGATGGTGGCGGCGGCGGTCACGGCGACTCCGAGCACCGCTGTCCAAACAACTGCTCGCATGACTGATCCCTTCTCTGTTGCTGATGACGAGGAGGTGTACGGAGGCGAGGCGGGCGATGTTCAGTCGGATGTTCAGTCGACAATGGATGAACGCCGCAGAGATTTGTTCCGTATGTCCATCGGAACAGCAGGAGGAGACGTGCGGCTGGATGACGAGACCACCTTGCGGGCGGTCTATGACGACTACGGAGGCGAGTTGTTCGCCTTCGCCAGAAGGTCCCTGGGCGACACGGGTCTGGCCGAGGACGCGGTTCAGGAGACCTTCGTGCGGGCGTGGCGTACCGCGGGGCGGTACGACCACAGGCAGTCGTCTCCCCGGACGTGGTTGTTCGCGATCTGCAGGAACGTGGTGATCGACCTCATGCGGGCGCGGTCCGTGCGGCCGCAGCTCTCGGCCGAGCAGGGGGAGGACCTGCCGGCCGGCAACGATCTGGAGGGACTGCTGCTCGGCATGCAGGTCGAGGAGGCGTTGCGGCGGCTGTCTCCCGAACAGCGGCACATCCTGGTGGAGGTGCACCTGCGAGATCGCGCTCCCGCCGAGGTCGCCGCCGAGTTGCGCATTCCCTCGGGTACGGTGCGCAGCAGGGTGTTCTACGCGCTCAAGGCACTGCGCCTGGTACTGGAGGAGATGGGGTGGGACGGTGACTAGTTGCCGCGACTATCATTCTCTGCTGGGTATGCACGCACTGGGGCGCCTCCCGGAGGCCGAGACGGCAACCCTGCTCGCCCACACCGACGGCTGTCCCGCTTGCAGGGCCGAACTCGAATCCCTCGACCAGGTGGCCGGCGCCCTCGGTCACGCCAACCCCGACCGAGTCGCCTCTCCTCCCGTGCCACCGCCATGGCTGCGTGACAGCGTGGTGAGCGCGGTCGGTGTCCGGCACCTGCGCCAGCGCAGGCGCAGGCGCTTGCTGGCGTGGACCGGCGGGCTCGCGACCGCGGCGGCCTCGGCCGCCATCGTCATGACGGTGCTGCTGTCCGGTGCCGAAGGGCACATGGTGACCTACGGGGCGCAGGGCATGCAGATTTCGGCCGAGTTGGACGCCCGCCAGTGGGGTACGGCCGTGAACCTGAAGGTCAGTGGCCTCGACAACGGTCAACGCTACTTGGTCTGGCTCGAACGAGGTGACGGCAGCCGGGTCCCCGCGGGCAGCTTCACCGCCAGAGGCATGGGATTGACCATGGAGCTTTCTGCGGCCGTTCAGGGTGACGACGCCGTCGCCCTGGGTTTGAGCACCGTGCCCGGCGGCCCGGCCGTCTTGCGCGCCCCGATCAGCCGCTGACGGGCCGGCCGAGCGGCCCGCAGCTCGGGTACGGCGGAGCCGATCGGTCCCGCAGCTTGAGTACGGCGGAGCCGATCGGCCAGAACCCGGGACGGATGAACGGGTCCTTGCTCAGTGGCAGAGGCTTCCGGCTCTGAGCAGGTCCCACAGGGCCATCTGGGCTCCGAGCCGCGCACCGGCCTCGAGTCGCCGTTTTCCCACCGACCCCTTCTGGCCGCCGAAGCCGCTTCACCGCCCCCGTCTTTATAGGCGAGTTCTGTTCAAGAAGATCAGCAGGAGGCGTTCTGGACCGAGCTGGAGGGCTCGGCCACGATGGGGGCATGACGGGGAACGGATCAGCGCAGCCGCCGACGGCGGGCGGAGGAGCAGGCTTGCACCTGAACTGGGCGGCAGTGAGCGCTCTGGCGGGTGCGATTGCCGCCGTGGTCGCGCTGGTCGCCTACCTGATGCCGCCGGCCCCGCCTCCGCAGTCCCGGTCCGACGCGGTAGTCCCCACCCCGGCCCCGCAGTCATCGTCACCAGATCCGGTCACCACCCGGCCCGCACCGCCGACCCCGAGTCCGTCGCCTGAGTCCAGCACGCCCCAGCCACCAATGCCAAGCCCCACGCGAGCGGTCCCGGTTTCCTCCGCACTGCTGTCAGCGGCCCGGCCCGGCGGCTGCGACGAGGCAACGGCGGCGCTGACCGCATACCACCGGAACGCCGGGACCGTCCGCAGCAGCCAGGCAGCCGCGGCTCAGCAGACGTACCTCGACCTGATGGGCGCAGTCCTCGACGCGCAAGGAGTGGTGGGGGCGAAAATCAGTCGGCTGGCCGCCGAATTCCAGGAACTGAACTTCCGCTTGACCGGCATGACCGGCGGCGATCCCAACCAGGTGATCGCGGATATCAATACAGACGTCGCGGAGCTCAATAGGCTGTGCGGATCCATCTGACCTGACGATACGTCGGTAGCTCAGAAGCGTCGCCGCACGGTGATCGACCACATTGCCCGGATGGGGCGGGCGCTGTTCGACGGCTGACGGCGACCGTTGCAACCCCAGATGCAACCCTGGGCAGACTTCCCGATCATGAAATAGGAAGTCTGCCCAGTTCATTGGGGTAGGGCGCCTGGGACTCGAACCCAGAACCTACGGATTAAAAGTCGCCAGCTTTTGTGCCAGCCAATATCTTAATGTATTTCATTGTATCGCTCCGCCCGTAAATGTCTACCTTCAAAATGTCCAAGAATGCCGCCCGATGTTAGGTCGTATCGCGGGCCGAAGAGCACGTTTCGCGCATGCGACCATGGCATTGGCGGGGGCTCGGCCTCGATTGCGTTGCCTTGACCATTCAATTTGTCCCATAGATGCGTCTTTGGGCTCGACCTCAAGTCACCAAGTGGCTCTCCCGGCACTCGAGCTGGTGAAGCGCCGACGTGTGAGGCGAACACTCTTTGCCATGTGCATTCTTTACCTGGGCGGCTCACTGGAGGGCTCGCCTGGCATTGGCATGTACCATGGCGCCTGCCCAGGTCACCCTTTCGCGTGGGTTGGCGAAGGCCACAAACGACATTCGGGATCGTTCAGGGCCGTTCGCCGAGCTGGTTGCCATGGATTCTGTCGTTACCGTCCGTGATCGTCCGGCCAGATGACTCCCAGAGTGCGGCTGGCACTGAGCATGACATGCAAGTATCGCCGCATGACAGAGACCGGGGCGGGAATTTCCCTGCCCTTATGGAGGAGATCCTCGCCGACAGCGGCATCCAGACGGTGCTCACCGGCGTCCGCATGCCGCGCATGAACGCGGTCATGGAGCGGTGGGTGCAGTCCTGTCGCCGCGAGCTCCTGGACCGCTGCCTGCTTTGGAACGAACGCCACCTGCGGCATGCCTTGCGCGAGTACGAACACTTCTACAACGAGCACCGAGCCCATCAAGCCCTGGACCAGGCGGCTCCACTACGCGCCGTCCCGAATCCACTCACCGATCCAGCGAAGATCGTCAACCTCAACGTACGCCGTCGAAGCCGGCTCGGCGGAGTCCTCCACGAATACCAACATGCCGCTTGAACTGCATGGACAGAGTTTTCGGCAGGGGCAAGGCCGCCGACGCGATCGCGGCGCGCCTGGCCGGCGGGAAGCTCCCGAACGCGCCGATCCGCTACTTCAGCCACTGCATCTCACTGGCTGGCAAGGAGGGTTTGATCCAGTACGTCACCGCCGACGACCGCGCCGTGCAGGCGGTCCTGATCGGACGGCTCGCCGCCGTCTACAAGGAGCTGGTCTGCAAGGGCGCCGTCGGGGGCGTCGCCAATCCGATGCTCGGGCTGCCGACGCGGCGCCGCCGCCTCAGCGGGCCGCGGCGGGCTCGCACGTCAAGGCGCTGGCGTAGAGCACGAAGCGAAGCGGGCGCCCTCGATGCGAGGGCGCCCGAGTCGCGTCCGGGATCGTGCGGAAGTACGAGCACGCCGTCTCCTGATGAGCGACGATGGCGTCCTTGATGTTGGGGTCATGGATGCCCGGATAGTCCTCGGTGTGCTGCAGGATGGCGTCGAAGATGTCGGGAATCTGGGCGGCGAAGTCGTCGATGTAGGCGTCCCAGTCGCCGTCGAAGTTCGTGGCGGCTTCTTGACCATGATCGGCTCAGTTGTACCGGGCCCTCGACGTGCAGGACCTCGACCTGGAGGTGCGGCAGGATGCCGGGAACCCCGCCTGGAAAGGTTGAAGGCGGACGGTCGAGGTGGATGGCCGCCCGCAGCCGCCCGCCGGCGGGGCCGAGATACGAGCAGGCCGCCGTGACGGCTTGATCACGCCGCTTTGGGCGGCTGCCAGTCGAAGGTTCTTGTGCTCGCGGTCAGGTAGGTGCTGGAGGGCAGGAGCGAGGCCAGCGTGTCGCGTACGGCGGCGGCCACCGGGTTGCGCAGCTGGATGATGCGCCCAGCCTGGGCGGAGGCCCGCGCCACCTGCTGTGACCGCGGTCGCCGTACTCGGTCGTAGCGAAGGAGCGCCGCGTCGACGTCGCTCGTGGACGTCAGAAACGCGGTCAGGGTGGCGGCGTCCTCCAGCGCTTGGGCCGCGCCCTGGCCGAGGTCGGGCGTGAGCGCATGGGCAGCGTCGCCGAGCAGGGCCACCCGGCCCGAGACGTAGGTGTCGAGCGGTGTGGCCAGGGAGTGGATGTCGTGCCTGATGAGCGCGTCGGGCGAGGTGGCCGCGAGGAGCTCGGGGATGGGCCGGTGCCAATTCGCGTGCCTGGCCGCCACCTGGGACAGTGTCGTCCACGCCGGTGCCTTCCGGGCAGGACTGGGTGGAGTACCAGTAGACGCGGCCGTCGGCGAGCGGGATGACGCCGAAGCGCCGGCCGCGACCCCAGCTCTCGGCAATGGTCATGGGCATCCCGGCGGGTGCGCGATCGGCGGCGACGATAGCTCGCCAGGTGACGTACCCAGCGTAGATCGGCCCTGGGTGAGCGGGGAACAGGGCACTGCGTACGTTGCTGCGTATACCGTCGGCGGCCACGATCACGTCGGCGGTCAGCTCTCCTGGCCCGTCAGGCCCGTCGAAGGCGAGCGTGCCAGGCCCCAGCAGGCCGGTCGCGGTGTGCCCGAGCCGGATATCGGCGCCCTCCAACGCGCCGATCAGCAGGTCGTGCAGCTCGGCGCGGTGCAGCGCGAAGGTCGGCACACCCATACGCCGTTCCAGCTCTTCCACCTTGGCCCGCATCAGCCACCGTCCTGAGGGCACGCGCAGTCCCGCCGCGCCCTGGGCCATGCCTCGGGCCCGGAGCTGCGCACCCAGGCCCAGCGCGTCGAGCGCGCGGACCGCGTTGGGCGCGAGCGTGATGCCGGAGCCCAGCGGCTGGAAGGCGGGCGCCCGTTCCAGCAGAGTGACCCGCCAGCCGGTGCGGCGCAATCCGATCGCGGTGGCCAGGCCGCCAATGCCGCCGCCGACGATGAGCGCATGGGAGGAGTTCATGATGGTCATCCCCTTTCAAGGGCTTCCATACAGCGCTGTATGGTACGCAAAGTCATATCAAAGGGGGTACGTGATGGAGATCGTGGGGTTACTGGCGGCCGTCGGATTGGCCGCCGCGGGCGCTCTGCACGCCGTATGGGCCTTCTCGCCGTGGCCCGCCGTCGACCGCACGACCCTGGCCAAGGTCGTGCTGGGCGATGAGGGCGAAGGATTTCCGTGGGCGCCCGCGTGCGTGGGCATGGCGGCCGTCCTCGCCGCTGCGGGCTATGTGGTCGCGGCCCGGTCGGGGCTGCTTCCCGTGATAGGGCCGCGCCAGCTCTACACGGTAGGGGCGTGGACGATCGCCGCCGGGCTGCTCGCGCGGGGAAGCGTCTTCCCCGCTGTCATTACCTTGCGGGGCCGGAGTGGCCCGGAGTTCAAGACCTGGGACCTGCGGGTCTACACGCCGGTCTGCCTGGTGCTGGGCGGCCTGTCGCTCGCCGTCGCGCTCAGCTGAGCAGCATGTCCACCAGGCCGACGACGTGGCGGGCATTGCCGTACCCCGCGCTTTCCTCCGCGGGCGGGTTCCGCTCGGCGGAGGGTCTGCCGCCGGTCGGCCCCGGTTGGCTGCGCAGCATCCTCGGATAGGCCCGCATGTCCGGATTTGTGGGTTAGTGGTCCTTGTGGACTTCTCGTCCGGGGCGCGAGGCTTGGCGACGTGAAAGATCTTGTGGTGGCCGTCTATGACGGGGTGGTGCTGCTGGACGTGGCGGGGCCGGTGCAGATCCTGCACGGGTCCTGTGGCTACCGCATCCGGCACGCCTCGGTTGATGGGCGGCCCGCGCGCACGGAGGTCGGTGTGCCTTTAGGGGTGGACCTGGCTCTGGGGGAGATCGAGGGCCCGATCGACACGCTGCTGGTGCCGGGGTACGCGCCGCCGGACGGCGACCGCCCCGGTGAGGCGTTCCTGAAGGCGTTGCGTGACCTCGGTGCTCGCGCGCGCAGGGTGGCGTCGGTGTGCACAGGCGCGCTCCTGCTGGCCGAGGCCGGCCTGCTCGACGAGCGGCGGGCCACCACGCACTGGGCCGCCTGCGCCGAACTGGCGTCCCGGTTCCCGCGCATCACCGTGGAACCCGACGCCATCTTCGTACGTGACGGGCCGGTCGTGACCTCGGCCGGGGTCACCGCCGGAATCGATCTGGCGCTGGCCCTCGTGGAGGAGGACCACGGACCGGACATCGCGCGGGCGGTGGCCAAATACATGGTCGTGTTCCTGCAACGCCCAGGCGGCCAGTCGCAGTTCAGCGTTCGCGAGGCCGTCCCCGCGACGCGTCACCCGGCGTTGCGCCGACTCCTGGACGCGGTCGCGGCCGACCCGGCGGGAGACCACACCCTCGCCGCGATGGCGGCCCAGGTCACGCTCAGCGAACGCCATCTGACCCGGCTGTTCCGCCGCGAGGTGGGACTCACCCCCGGCCAGTACGTCGAGAGGATCCGGGTGGAGGCCGCGCAGGCCCTCCTGGAGACCGGTGCCGACCCCGTGGCGTCGATCGCCCGCCGGTGCGGTCTCGGGTCCGACGAGACGATGCGCCGCACGTTCCTGAAGGTTCTGGGCACCACTCCGACCGCCTACCGCCAGCGCTTCCGCACCACCTTCCGTTCGCCGATGATCCCGAAGGAGAACATATGAGCTCATCCCTGAACCGCCGCACACTGCTGGGAGCCAGCCTCGCCGGCGCGGCGAGCCTGGCCGTCGGCACACCTCCCGCCAACGCCAAGACCCTGTACGCCGACCTGTCCTTTCCCGCCACCCGCGTCGCCAAGGCGGCCCGGCGACTGGTGACCGACGCGCAAAAGCCGTACCTACGGAACCACAGCCTGCGCAGCTTCCTGTTCGCCCGGGCGGCCGCCGCCAAGGCCGGACGCCGACCGGGCCGCGACTACGACGCCGAGGTCGTGTTCCTCATCTGTGTACTCCACGACATGGGCCTGACCGAACGCGCCAACACCGGCCAGCGGTTCGAACTCGACGGCGCCGACTTCGCCGCGGGGTTCTTGGAGAGGCACGGCATCACCGACCGCCGCCTCGACACCATCTGGGACGGTATCGCCTTGCACACCTCCTACGGGATCCACGAGTCGCCGGTGTTCGCCCGCCGCCGCCCGCCGGAGATCATGATCGCCCAGAACGGCATGGGCATAGACCTGACCGGTGGCCCCAGCGACCTCCCCGCCGGATATGCCGAACGCGTGCACGCCGCTTATCCCCGCTACCGCTGCGCCCGAGTCTTCACCGACGACCTCATCGCGCTGGGCCTGGCCGACTCGCGCAAGGCGCCGCCCATGACGCTGCCAGGTGAGATCATGCACCAGCAGCGCCCCGATGTTCCCTACACCAAATGGGAGGACTTCCTCGCCGCCAGCGGCTGGAAGGACTGACGGCGCGTCTCAGCCGCGGGCCTGCCGATCCTCTTTCTCACGCAGCTGAGCGGATTCCACGCTCGATGAACGAGATCAGCTCCTCGGTGAGGACCTGGGGCTCGACATTGCCCCGCATGACCTGCTCACGGGCACCGGTGAGCAGGTGCACGACAAGCGCGGCCGTACGGCCGGGGTCGAGATCCTTACGGAACATCCCGGCGGCACGGCCGTCGGCCAGGATGCCCGTCACGATCTCCTCCAGCCGGACGGTGTGCGCGTGCACGCGTTCCCGCACCACCGGACTGAGCCCGGCGGAGCGGAAGTGCAGCGCGCAGAGCCGGCGCTCCGGCTCGGCGAAGTACGACATCTGGGCGCCAAGGTAGGCACGCAGCCGCGCGGCGGGATCGGCCACGCTGTTGAGCACCGTGTCGACGAAGCGCGTGACCTCCGCCTCGACAGCGTGCAGCAGCGCGTGCTCGACGTCTGGGAAGTAGTTGTACGCCGTGGCTCGGGAGACCTCGGCGTGTTCGGCGAGTGCGCCCATGGTGACGCTGGGCAAGCCGTGCTCGACGGCCAGTACCAGCGCGCTGCGCGCGATGCGCTCACGCACCTGCTGTTTGTGCAGGGCTACCGACTCCTGCCATTCGGACCTGGCCACCGGCGACTCCTTGACAATATGTCGAACTAATGACACTGCTACAGCGCCCTGCGGGCCGCGGCCGCGCCGGTCGTGGTGGCGGTGTTCATAGGGGCCGCCGGGCCGGTGGCGGGCCGGCTCACCGACGCTCGCGGCGAGCGCATGCCCGCCACCGTGGGGTTCGCCGTGGCCGGCGTGGCACTCGGCGGCTACGGCCTGACCGGCGCGCCACTGCACGGCCCGGCCGCCCTGCCGCTCGGCGTCCTGCTCGGGCTCGGCCTGGGCCTGCTGTTCGCACCGGTATCCCGGTCCGCCCTCAACGCTGTGCCCCAGCAATTGCACGGCCAGGCGTCGGCGCTGATCTCGTCAGGCAGCCTCGCGGGCGCCGCGCTCGGCGCAGTCCTCGCTGGCGCGGCCGCGCGCGCGGGCACCGGCGCTGACCAGGTGCACACGGCGCTGGTCTGGGCGGCCGGGCTGTGCCTGGTGCTCGGCGTGCCGCTCGCGACCAAACTCCGCGAACCAGCTACCACACCGTCCACAACGGACTGACGAGGGCAGCGACGAGCGCGTCCTTGAGGTCCACGCCGAGCTCGCCGTCGTGCGGCGTGGCCAGTCGCCCAGCTCGGCGTGCACGCGGCCGCCGTCTCCGCCGCGGGGACGCTGGTGCGTGGCGTGCTGGGAACAAGGCCTACGCCGTGGTGGTGATGCGTTCGATCCGAGGGGTGGCCAGGCGCAGGTAGTCGTCTGTGGCCAGGGCGACCGAGCGGTCCAGGCGGGCGGCGTTGAAGAACAGCTCGGGGAAGGCCAGAAGTGACTGGTCGGCGATGAGTTCCAGCCGGGGGTGGTAACTGATCGGTAACACTGTCCCGCTCACGCTGCCGGCCAGCTCCTCGGCCTTGTCCTTGGCGGCGAAGGAGACATAGCTGCCGCCCAGCAACCTTTTGACCGCCTCCAGGTCCAACCGGGCGTCGCCGGGCACCACGGCCAGGACATAGCGGGTCTGCTTCTTGCCGATCTTCACCATGACGACCAGACATTTGGCGGCGTGGGCGACCTCGTGCCCTCGCAGGGCGCTGACCAGCTCGGTGCGTCCTTCCGGCGCGTGGTCGATCAGCCGGTAGCGCGCCCCTGCGGTATCCAGGTCCACGATCAGACGCTCGTAGGCGTCCGGCGCCGGCTCGCTGCTCAGGTCACCAATCACTGCTCAAAGCCTCCTTGGCGGTCGCGATGCGTTCCTCATCGCGCTGATAGAACACCACGGCTCACCTCCGCGGTCCGCGCTGTGGCGCGGTGTGGTCGTGGCCGTGGTAGTGGGGCGAGACGTCGCGCCAGTCGATGCCGGCCCGGCGGGCTCGGTTCAGCGCGTCCGGGAGGCCTTCTGGCCATGGCCGGCCGTGGCCGGGCAGTACGATCCGCGCGTTCAGTCCCTCGAGGTTGCGCAGGCTGGCCAGAGCCTGATCGGGGTCGTCGTTGAGTTTGCCGGGCATGATGCCGGCCCCGCTTCGCCCGGTGACCACGTCGAGGGTGACGAGCGCGTCGCCGGTGAGTGCGACGGTGTCGTTCTGGGCGACGAGCGTGCTGCTTCCAGGGCTGTGCCCGGGCGTGTGGATGACCCGCAGCTTGCCCGGTACGTCGAGCACCTCCCCGTCGCTGAAGGTCGAGGCTTGGAGAATGGGCGGCACTCGCATGATGCCGTCACGCATCCATGCCACGTTTACCGCCAGATTGTGTGGACGCCAGAGGTTGTGGATGATCCGCCGGGGCGGTCGCCGCAACCCGAGGCCCCGGCTGAGCGGCCGGTCCGCTTCGTGTACGTGGACGCGGGCGTCCGCTTCCCTGCGTACCCGTTCGACGATGCCCAGGTGGTCCGCGTGGCCGTGAGTCAGCACCACGGCCTTGATAGCGTCGATCGACAGGGTGCGCCGGGCCAGCCAGTCCAGTAACTGTGCCCAGTGTGTCGGCATGCCGCCGTCGATCACGGTGAGCGCGCCCTTGTCCTCCAGGACGTACCAGTTGACGTGGGAGTCGCCGAAGCGGTACAGCCCAGGCGCCACCTCACGACTGCTTACTTCTCTTTTGGAAGTCACACGGCGAGACGATACACGGGGAACTTCACTTATGGAAGCTGGTACCGTCTGGGCCATGGCAGCACGCCGGAACCTGGCTTATGACAACTGCCCCGCGGCCCGGGCGCTGGACGTGATCGGCGATCGCTGGGCGCTGATCGTCGTACGCGAGATCCTCAAGGGCGCTCGTAGGTTCGACGACCTGCGAGAACGCCTACCCGTGAGCGAGAACACGCTCGCCCGCAGGCTGCGTGAACTGACTGACGCGGGCATCCTCCGCAAGCAGGTCTACGCCGAGCGCCCCCATCGCTTCGAATACGTACCCACCGAGGCCGGCTCCGCGCTCACGGACGTGCTCCTCGCGCTCGGCACCTGGGGAGCGACCTGGACTGTCCCGGACCCGGCGGGTCCCCCACCACCCGAGTTCCCACTGAACCCGTCGGGGTCTGGTACGGGGCCGCATAGCTGAGCTCGGCGTTCCGGCACGACGTCCACGATTTGATCACACAAGGAAGAACACATGGCACATCACGTACCGGTCGCGCCCCGGACCGAGGAACGCCGGATCCCCGGACATCGTCTGGGTGAGAAGGAGATGTTGTGGGCCTGGCTGCGGTTCGCTCGGGCGACCGTGGTGGCCAAGGCATCCGATCTGCCGGAATCGAAACTACGCGCGAAGCTGGTCCCGTCCGAGACGACCTTGGGCGGGATCCTGACGCACCTGGTGACGGTGGAGCAGCACTGGTTCGGCAACGTACTCGGCGGTCTGGAGACCGCGATGCCTTTCCACGCAGGTGATCCGGATGGCGACTGGAAGGTCGCCGAAGACATCCCGTGTGACGCCTTGATCGACGCCTATCGCACCGCCTGCGCCGTGAGTGACCAGGTCATCGCCGCCCTCGACCTCGACGACACGGGCGCGCAGACCGACGACGATTACACGCTGCGATGGGCCCTGGTCCACGTGACGATGGACACCAGTCGACATGCCGGCCATGCCGACCTGCTCAGAGAGCTTCTCGACGGGGAACGCGGATGGTAGCCGCGCGAGCCCGTGACTTCGGCATCGTGATCGGCTCGGGCCGCCCCGGGCCCCACAACGCGATCATCGATGTGCCTGGGGTGTCGGTCGGTCACGTCACCCTCATCTCCGGAGAGGGGAGTCTGCGGGTGGGCCACGGCCCCGTGCGCACCGGGGTGACCGTCATCAGGCTGTTCATGGACACCCAACATGGTGATGAACGCGTCATTCAGGGTGAGCATGGGCTGGCGTGAGGAAACCCCAGCAGTGTGATGCTGTCGGGGTCTTGATGTGCATCCTGCCGCTTGTCATCGGATCGGAGGGTGCCCGACGGGTAGAGGCGTAACCGGTCGGGTATCTGGATTGCCATGGGATCACGAGACTGTGATCATTTCCGCATGGTTACTCCTGGTCCGGTGGTGCCGGATGGTGGCGGGTACGTCCATTCCTACGAGATCATGGCTCCTGCACGCGTGGTGCACATTAGCGGGCAGATTCCGGTGGCTGCGGACGGTACTGTTCCGGACGGGTTCACAGTGCAGTGCCGTCAGGTGTGAGCCAACGTGGAAGCTGTCTTGGCGCATCACGACATGGTGCTGTCTGATTTGGTGAAGGTCACCACCTTCCTGTCCGATCGGGCCTACCGTGCGGAGAACTCCGCTGTCCGACGGGAGATCCTTGGTGATCATGCTCCGGCACTCACGGTCATCATCACGGGTATCTACGACGAGGCATGGCTGTTGGAGATCGAGGCGATCGCCGCACGGGTGGGAACGGGTACTTGAATCGGCGACGGCGTAGTCCGGGGCTGGCGTCGTAATCGCGCAACTGTCGAGAGAGATTTCTCCCTCGCCTGGCCCGGGAGTGCGTCCCGCCGTTGCCGTCCGGTCGGCGGGCCCAGGCCTTGTCGGCCGGTCTATTCAGTGGCGATTCTTCGCGTGTGGGCTGGATGTTCCGCGCCCACCATCGTCACCGTTGGCAGCTGCGATGATCGCCGCAAGCTGACCGTGCAGCGTCCCCCGATGCGGGGCGAAAGTTCCGGTCATGGCGGCCGAACCTACGGTGAACGCATCGACGCCGGCGGAGGCGAGCCGCCGGATCTGGTCCGTGCTGGCGATGCTGCCCGCGACGACAAGGTGGCCGGAGGTTGCCTGGCGGGCGCTGCGCACCAGTTCGATGGGGGATGACTCGCTGGCCCGGTAGGCCAGCAGGTCGACCCCGGCGCAGCCGGCTTCTTCGAAGCGCCGGCACTGCTCGGCGACGAGGACGGGGGTTCCTCCGAGTCGAGTGGGATGGCCGGTCGGGATTCCGGGGAAGGGGAGATAGCGGATTCCGGTACCGCTCAGCAGTGCCAGCGTCTCGTCTACCCAGGTGCCGCCCATGAGCCAGTCCACGCCGAGGTCCATTGCCAGGCGAGCGGAATCCAGCGCTCGCTCCCGGCTGGTGCTGACCACCTCTAGGTAGCTCGTGGCGCCGGCGGCCTTGATAGCGCGGTGCAGTCGCAGGAGAGTCGCGCGGTCGACCCCGACATCCTTGAAACCCAGGTGCGAGAGTTGCAGGTCCGCCACGCTGTCGAGAAGGCGCAGGCAGTCCTGCACGGTCTGGTCGTCGCGGGTGAGCATGAAGATGAAGTCCATGGAATTCCTCAGGGACAGATGGCGAATACACGGGCGGGAAACCCCGAGCCGTTCTTTGCTTTGGGCCAACTGGCCACGATCACAGCGCCGAACCCCGGCACGTGGTCGAGCGCGGTCAGCAGTTCGATCTGATACCGGTTCCGCTCCAGCACATACCGTTCAAGCGGTGCTTGCCCCTTGCTGACCACGATTCCGGGGTCGGTGTCGAGAGTCTCGTGTCCGCAGGCGGTCACCTCTCGCTGTTCGATCAGCGTCGTCAGCACCTCGAGACTCCAGCCCGGGTAGTGGTAGACGCCCTCGTCGCCGGCGTTGAGCATGTGGTCCTGGCTGGGCCAGCGGTGAGACCAGTCGGTGCGCAGGGCGACGAACGATCCTTTCGGCACCGGGCCGTTGCGGTCTTCCCACGCCGCGAGGTCGGCGGCGGTGACGCAGTAGTCCGCATCGGCTTCGACCTGTTCGTGCACGTCCAGCACTACCAGTGGGAGGATCATCTCCGTTACCGGGATCTCGTCTTGGAAGCGCAGGCCAGGGGCGAAATGGGCGGGCGGGTCGACATGTGTTCCCCACTGGCCCACATGCCGATATTCGTGGGCCAGGAAGCCGGATCCCAGGATGCCGGGGCGCGGCTCGTGGTCGTACAGGACCGTGCGCTGCTCCGGGGAGAAACTCGGACAATGCGGGATGCCGGGGTGGAAGGAGTGGGTGAGGTCCACCCAGCGCCCGCGACGCAAAACGTCGAGACACTTCAGCGGCTCGCTCATCGCGCGTCCGCCAGGGCGACAGCGTGACGCAGTGCGGCAAGCAGGCTGGAGTGGTCGGCGATCCCCTTGCCGGCGATGTCGAACGCCGTGCCGTGGTCCACGCTGGTCCGCACGAACGGCAGGCCGATCGTGACATTCACCCCGTGTTCCAGGCCCAGGTACTTGATCGGAATGAGTCCCTGATCGTGATACTGGGCCACGACGAGGTCGAACTCTCCGGCCCGGGTGCGCATGAACACGGTGTCGGGTGGCCAGGGCCCGCTGACGTCGATCCCTTCGGCTCGTGCCGCCTGTACTGCTGGCGCGATGATGTCGAGCTCCTCCCGCCCCATGAGGCCGTTCTCTCCCGCATGCGGGTTGAGGCCGGCAACGGCGATACGGGGGCGGGGGATGCCCGCCCTGCGCAGTGCGTCATGGGCCAGCCGGATGGTCGTGTGCTCCGCGTCCACGGTGATGCGGGTCAGTGCGCTGCTCAGTGATTCGTGGAGGGTGACCAGGGCGACTCGCAGCTCGTCGTTCACCAGCATCATGGCGTATTCGCCGGTACCGGTGAGCTCGGCGAGGATCTCGGTGTGGCCCGGGTAGGGCAGCCCGGCGAGCCGCAGCGCCTCCTTGTTGATGGGCGCGGTGACCAGTGCGCTGATCTGTCCGGCCCGCGCCAGTTCGATCCCTTTGGCCACGTACTGAAAAGCGGCTCGGCCCGCGCGGCTGTCGACGTGGCCCCACTCCAGGTCCACGGGCAGTTCGGTCTCGGACAGTACTTCCAGTACGCCCGGGGTCGCGGTGGCGGAGTCGATCGAGGGGATCGTCGTGATCGGCAACGTGCCGAGGCCGATGGTCGCGGCGGCCTGGCGCAGCCGCCCGGCGTCACCGATCACGACGACGGGCGCATCCCGCCGGGGGTCAGCGATGAGCTTGAGAGCGATTTCCGGACCGATACCGGTCGGGTCTCCCATGCTGACGGCTACAGGTCGCACGGATACCTCACAAAGGTGGTGGTTGTCAGTAGGTCCCGCAGCCGGACGAGGGTTTCGGAATTGCCGAAACCGCCGGCCTTGAGGACGATCGGAAGCCGGTACGGACGCTCGATCAGTCCGACCGGGACACCCGGTTCAGGCTCGGCGATCAGTTCGACGTCCCTGGCACCGAGCGCGTGCAGGACGGCCCTTGCCGTCTCCCCGCCGGTCAGGAGCATCGCGTCGAAGGCGCGGTTCACGGCGAGCCGGGCTGTGGTCTCAGCGAGCCGCTCCGGGACCAGCGCCTCGGGGCCGCGTATCCGCGAGCCGTACAGAACGACAGCGCCCGTCGTGCTCAGCGCCTGTGCGGCCTGCTCCACCGCGCGGTCGGCGGTGACACACACCGCCGCGCCACCACCAGAGCGGAAGCGGGCCACCTGCTCCTGGCTGGCGGGGTTCAGGCTCCCCACGACGAGGAGCACACGAGGTCTCCGTGGCGGGGCCGGAGCCGTGACCGCTGGTCTCTCGCCGGGGGACATCCGCCGGGCCAGCGCCGCGGCCAGGCCTGGAGAACCCACCCAGAGCACGTGGTCCGGCGACACCGCGGTGACCAGCTCGTCCAGATGGCGATCGGAGGCGGCGTCGACGACCACGTACGGCACCGCCCCCACCAGCGCCGCCAGCCTGTCCTGACGTCCGGCACCCACCACGACCGCGTCCGTCAACAGTCGGCCGAGGTCCGAGCAGCGGACCGGGTGCCCTGGATCGTGCGCGAACGATGTTTCGTGCACCGGACGCCCGGCCACCGATTGCACTCCGTTCCAGGTGGTGCGCCCCTCGGCAGGGAAGGCGGGTGCGATGACGGCCGTGGCTCTGCCGCTCGATGACAGGGCGGCTCCGATCTCCGCCGCGAGATGGCCCCGCAGGGTGGAGTCCACCGTCTTGATCAACACGTCCGCCTCCGCCAGTGCGGCCACCGCGTCGGCTGTCCGCGCCGCGGCGGCCGACGCCGACCCTGCCCGGGTGTCGATGTCGAGGGCGGTCACCCCATGGGGCGATGGCCCAGGGGATGGTTCCAACGTGATGCGGGCAGGCAGACCGGCGGCACGGAACGGCGCCGCGCCGTCGGCAGCGCTGGTCAGATCATCCGCGATGAGGGCGATGTACGCAGATCGGAACGACGCGGCGAGGTTGACCTTTCGCATCTCGGCAGCCTCCATCGGATTGGTTATCTGCATTCACAATGTCGGCCGCTTCGCCGCTGCTCAAGCGAATTCTGCTCACATGATCTGTGCGAAAATCTCACACATGGACTGGACGGACCTACCACCACTCGGAACGCTGGTCGCCTTCGCGGCAACCGTCCGCCACGGCAGCGTCACCAAGGCAGCCGCCGAACTCCATCTCACCCACGGCGCAGTCAGCAGGCAGATCCAGCAACTGGAGCGGGCGATCGGCGTCCCGCTGTTCGAGCGCCGCCACCGCGCGGTGGTTCCCACCCAGGCCGCCATCACGCTCGCGGCCAGCGTGAATGAGGCACTGGGCCTGCTCAGCTCCGCCGCACGGCAGGCGCGCCGTGCCACCCGATCAGCGCCGCTGGTGCTCTCATGCGAGCCCACGCTGCTGATGCGCTGGTTGATCCCGCGGCTGCCGTCACTGTCCGAAGCGGCGCCCGGGTTGGAGCTTCACCTGTCCGCTGCCGGCGGGCCGGTCCAGTTCAGCCGCGAGGGAATCGATGTCGCGATCCGCAGAAACGACTTCGAGCTACCGCCTGACGTGCACGCCATGCGCCTGTTCGCGGAACGGATCGGGCCAGTCTGCACTCCCGCACTCGCCCACGGCCTGACCGGCTCCGCTGACCTGGCCGGACTGACCAGACTGCATACTCGAACCCGGATGAGTGCTTGGCCGGAGTGGGCGCGTCTGCGCCAGTTGCCGCTCGTCGCCGCGCCGGAGCGCACCTTCGAGCACTTCTACCTCAGCCTTGAAGCCGCGACCGCCGGGCTGGGCGTGGCGATCGGGCCGGTCGCCTTGGTGCACAACGACCTGGCCGCCGGCCGGCTGGCGGCGCCGTTCGGCTTCGAAGCCGACGGCAGCGCGTACGTTCTGCTGACCAAGCACCCACCCGACGGCGACGCGCGGGTTCTCGCCCTGCACGCCTGGCTACTGGCTCAGGCCGCGGAACTGACCGGCGGCTGACAGCAAGAGCGCCCCTGGCATTCGTGGATCGCCCAGTCAGTCGCCGGTCGCGACGACTCCCGCTTTCTCGATCATCAATACCGCGCTGCGAACGGGCACGACGGGCCGGTGGAGCATCCCGGCCGGGACCGTGAAGGCCTGCCGGGGGCACAGTTCGACGGTCTCGGCGTCCTCGAGTTCGATGCGGAAGAGACCGTCCAGCACGAAGAAGAACTCATCCTGCTCATCGTGCTTGTGCCAGTGGTATTCGCCTTGCATGACCCCCAGTCGCACCAGGACATCGCCGACCTGGATCAAGGTCTGGTTGTACCAGGGATCGTCGACTTGGTCGATCAACGCCTGAACGTTCATTGTCTGGAGGGCTGTGAACAGCGGTTCGTAATGGATGGCGTAGTTCTGCCGGTGGTCCTCTTGCGACATGGTTCCTCCTGTTCGCGCGGCGGTGGCGCCGCCGGCTCGTATACGGGGTGTTGCGACGTGCTGGTGATGCGTTCGATTCCGGGGCGGCCAGAGTGTGGCAGATCGTCGTTCACCTGAGGGATCGGACGGCCCGGCCGAGCGGCTCAGGAAAGGCCGCTCGGGTCACCAGTCACTGCTCAAAGTCTTCTTGGCGGTCGTGATGCGTTCCTCATCGCGCTGATAGAACACCCACTGCTTGATCTTCTTGCTCCGGATCAGCCCGGCCTGGCTGAGTACTTTCAGGTGCTCGCCACACGTCGGCTGGCTCACCCCGAGCTTGTCGGCGATGAACAACGAGCAGACCCCGTCGTTGACCAGGTCACCGTCGCGCTGCGGCGGGAAGTGCCGTACGGGGTCCTGCAGCCACTCCAAGATCAGCAGCCGCTTGTCATTGGCCAGCGCTTTGACCAGATCGACATCGATCATAAAGGAATTATGGCAATTAGCTAAGTCTCTGTCTATGGCTGTACCGCCAGGTGATCTAGAAGCATGGAGTTGCCCTCCGGGTGGCGGTCGGGCTCGCGGGCTGGGCTCATGTCAACCCGCGCACGCCATTCACAGGAGGCTCCGTACCAGGCGCTTCTTGAACCTGGTGTACGGCGGATAGATCACTCGCATGGCATCGGGAGTGAGGAGACCGTCGAAGACGGGTTTCACATGACTGAAAGTGTCGATGGAGTGCTCACCGTGATACCGGCCGAGGCCGCTTTCTCCCACCCCGCCGAAGGGCAGGCTGGGCGCTGTCGTGGGGGCGACGGGCAGGCCGAAGGAGAGCGAGCCTGAGGAGGTCTCGGTGGTGAGCCTGCGTTTGGTGTGCGCAGAGACGGTGAACGCGTACACGGCCAGCGCCTTGTCGCGCTCGTTGATGAAGGCGATGGCGGCGTCGAGGTCGCGGACCCCGATGATCGGCAGAACGGGGCCGAAGATCTCCTCACGCATGATGGGTGCGTCGGGGGCGACGTCGGCGAGCACGGTCGGCGCGATGTAACGAGCGGCCCGGTCATGATCGCCGCCCACCACGATACGGCCGTTGTCCAGCAGGGCGGTGAGCCTGGTGAAGTGGCGATCGTTGATGACGCGTCCGTAGTCGGCGCTGCGGGCCGGGTCCTGGCCGTACATCGTGTGCACGGCGGCGGCCAGATGCCCTTCGATGGCGTCGGCGGCGTCGCCGACGGCCAGCACGTAGTCGGGGGCGACGCAGGTCTGCCCGGCGTTGAGGAACTTGCCCCAGGCGATACGGCGGGCCGCGGCGGCCAGGTCGGCACCGGGTTCGACCAGAGCAGGGCTCTTGCCGCCGAGTTCGAGGGTGACGGGCGTGAGGTGCTTGGCGGCGGCCGTCATGATGATCCGCCCGACCGTGCCGTTGCCGGTGTAGAAGATGTGGTCCAGGCGTTGCTCCAGCAGGGCGGTGGTCTCGGGGACTCCGCCCTCCACGACCGTGACGGCCCGCCCGTCGAGATAGCGGGGTAGCAGGTGGGCGAGCGCGGCGGAGGTCGCGGGCGCGAGCTCGCTGGGCTTGACGATCACGCAGTTGCCGGCCGCCAGCGCTCCCACGAGAGGCCCGAGTGCGAGCTGCATCGGATAGTTCCATGGGGCGATGATCAGTACGACGCCGAGTGGCTCGCGTACCTGTCGCGCCCTGGCGGGCTGCAGGTGCGCGGGCAGTGGTGTCCGCTTGGGGCGTAGCCACTGCTTGAGGTGGTTGAGTGTGTGGTCGATCTCGTTCAGTACAAGGCTGAACTCGGTGATGTACGCCTCGGTGGGGTTCTTGCCGAGGTCGGCGTGGAGTGCCTGCTGCAGTGGGCCGGCCTGCTCGGTCAGCATTCTGCGCAACGCCTGCAGCTGGCCGCGGCGCCAGGCGAGCGGCTTGGTGAGGTTGGCGTCAAAGGCGGCGCGCAGTCGTGCCACGGTCGTCACTTCGATGATGTTCGTCATGCTGCCACGCTATATGAAACGAAAACATTTCGTTTCATATAGTCTTGAGGTGTGAGCAAGGAGACTTTCGACAGGTCGCCGACGAACGAGGGCGCCCGGGGGCGGGCCCGTGACGCCTCGCGTGACCTGGCCCTTCACCAGGCCACGCTCGCCGTGCTGGAGGAGCGCGGGTACGGTGGGCTCACCACGGCCGCGGTCGCCAAGCGGGCAGGGGTATCCAGCGCCACCCTTTACCGCCGCTGGCAGTCCAAACAGGACCTCGTCATCGGTACGGCCATGGCCTGGGCGCGCGGTCTGGCCCCGGACCGCGACACCGGGACGCTGGAAAGCGACCTTCGGGCACTATTGAACGACAAGGCCGAGATCTGCGAAGGCCTAGGCGGGCGCCTCCTCATCGCACTGATCGGCGAGGCGCTCCACAACGACGCCCTCGCTGACGCCCTCACCGCCGCGTTCATCGTGCCGGTCCGGGCGCGGATGGAGGCACTTGTCCGGCGGGCTGTCGATCGGGGCGAGATACCACAGGTGGAGAACCTCGGCATCGTCAGTGACCTGGTGATCGGCCCCATGTTCAGCCGTGCCTTTCTCGCCCGTGGCGCACTGGACCCGGGAGCGCTCACCGAAATGGCCGATCAGCTAATACCCTTCCTGCTCCGCGCACTCAACGCTCGCGCGGGATGAGTCCCTGCTCGCGTTCGGCCAGTCGCTTCAGGTTGTGGAACTGACGGCGCATCATGAGGAGGTCTCCCCAGGCTAGGAACGGCTTGAGGAACCTCTGGAAACCGTTGACCGGCTCGTGGATGGTCTTGACCACCAGCCTGCTTCTTCCATCGCCCAGGTCGCGGGCCACGTAGCTGACCGCCAGCCTGCCGTACACGGCTTCGCCTCCCTTGCCGGACACCGCCAGTGTCAGGTGATGACCGTCTTCGAAGTCGACGAGGTCGAACAGGTCCATGAAACGCTGTCCCCGCTCCAGGTGGTCCGTGCCGGGGGTGAGCTGCCGGGGAGTCGGCATGCCGAACAGGAAGGCGAAGCTGTAGCTGGAGACCTTGAGCTGGCACATCCATCTGAACAGCACCGCCCGGTCGGCTTCCACGGTGACAGCCCGAAACAGAGGCGCGGAGGTGGCGGGCAGGTACTGGTCGCAGGCGTACTCGGCACGAAGCTCCTCATCGGTGGCTCCCCAGACCAGCGGGATACGCGCGTTCATCGGGACCTCTCTTTCTGTGCACTACTGTTTGGAGGTGGCAACTCGTAACGGAGAGTGGCTTCTCACCCGTGATGGCTGGTCACGCGCCGCGCTGAACGCGATGGCCGAGGGTGGAATCGCCGCTGTGGCGGTCGACCGGCTGGCCTCGCGGCTGGGCACGACGCGGGGCAGCTTCTACTGAGACTTCAAGAACCGGCAGGACCTGCTGGTCGCCGCGCTGGACATGTGAGAGAAGGACGGCATCACCGATGTCGAGTCCGCCCTGCGGCCTCTTGAGGACCCCGAGGAGCGGCTACGCGCGATCTTCGAGACGGCCTTCAAGCATCCGGCCACGGCCGAGGTCGAGGCCGCGCTGGCCGCCAAGGCCGCTGACCCGCTGGTGGCGCCGGTTCTTCAGCGGATCACGACTGCGCGCCTGCGACTGCTGCGCGAGATCTTCGCCGACCTCGGATTCGATGAGCGGGAGTGCGACGTGCGCCCGCATCTTCCACGTGGCCTACCTCGGCCACTTCCAGGCGCGCAGGGTCACTCCGGAGGTGTACGGCGACACCGCCTACCTCGCACGACTGCTGGAAATGCTCCTGTCGACCCGGCTTCCTGACGCCGGCTGACCATCAGCCCCGCCCGCCCAGCGTCGCCGCGAGCGATCTTCATGACGCCGCCCCTCGCTCTCGGATGTTCCACAACTCGTACCATACAGTCATGCATGGAAGCCGCTGCGGCGGGGGGCGACGCGCTCACGCTCTGCAGTAGTTTCACCCTTGTGTTGCAGCAGAACGCCACAGCCCATGGGCAAGCGACCGTGCTCATCGGCTGCACTGGAGGCCAGGTCTTGGACTTCGTCATGGACCCGCGCGCCTACGCCACCATCGACGGCAAGATCGGCGCCATCCGATGGGTCCGCCGCGCCGGTGACACGGTGGTCTTCCGGTTCCGGGCCCGCCTGCTCGGCGTGCCCGGGCCACTGGTCACTCACCGGATGATACGTACCGGCCACGAACGCGTCGACATCGCTCCCGTGCCGGGCCCGCATGACCGGCTGGCCCGCTTCAGGGCGTCCTTCACCTGCGCTCCCCATCCGCGGGGAACCGTCGTCACCCGGCGGCTGCAGTTCGACCTCGCGCGGCCGCTGGCCTGGCTGGCACCGATGCTCTCCTGTTGGCTGAGCCGCGAGGTGCCAGCCGAACTGAAGGCCGCCAAAGCCCGGCTGGAGCAGACCGGCTGACCCATAGACCGAAGGTCAGCGTCAGCCGGGTGAGAGGGATTCAGGCATCGTAGTCACCCCATCCGGCGAACTCGCGCCACGTGGGCCAGGCCTGTCCGGTCGCCTGCCGCAGCATCTCGCCGGGAATGCTGAACGGCGGCGCCTTGTGCGGCTTGTCCACGGCCTGGGCGACGACCGCGTCGTGCAGCACCACGGCGGCGCGTAGCCTCGGCAGCACCTCGTGGATGCGCTCGGCGTAGCCGTCGGGCAGCGCGGGCCCGTCCGCGCGGAGATCGTAGCCGGCGCCGGCGGTCACCAGCGCGATCTCGGGCCGCTTGCGCTTCGCGACCTCGGGGATGAGGTGCAGCGCGATCGCGTCCCAGACGATCATCGCTTCCTCGGACGGCATGCCGCGCTCCGCGAGCCAGCTGGCGGCCAGGTCGGCGCCGTCGATGTCGAAGCGCTGGTCCCCGTTGCCGGGTTCGCTGAGGCCGGCGTCGTGCAGGACGCAGGCGATGAACAGCAGTTCGTCGTCGTAGTCGCGGCCGGGTTGCAGGCCCTGGCTCTCGCCGATGAAGCGGCCGTAGAGGTAGGTGCGCATGCTGTGGTTGAAGATCGCCGGTTCCTCGATGGAGCGGGCATAGCGCATGGCGTCGAGCGTCAGGCCGCTCCAGGGGAACGGCAGGCCGTCGTAGGCGTCCATCGTGTCATCCTTTCTGTGTGCGGAGGGCTCGCAGGGCGAGCAGCCCGCCGATTGCGGGAATGAAGGCCCGCCACCTGGCACCGTTCGGCGAGGCGGATGGGGCGAGGGAAGTGGCCGCGATGACGGCCACGTAGGAGATGCCGTGCAGGGGGCCACCGAAGGTGGTGACGGCCTTGGCGTGCACGGTGAGCAGGTTGGCGATCAGGACTGCCAGTGAGGTCAGCTCCACGGCGGCGGCGATTCGCAGGAGGCGCATCGGGTTCATCCCCCTTGACCGGAGCCGGGCCGGACGATCATCAGGACCACCACGACCGCCCAGGCCAGGTTGTAGACGCCCGCGAACATGGACAGCAGCCGCAGCCGCCCAGGGTCGCCGTCGCCGGGGTCGGCGAGCACCTGGCGCTGGCGCGGATAGATCTGCGTGGCCAGCAGCAGGGCCGCGACGGCGGTGAGGATCATCGAGATGATGATCCAGATCTCGCCCATCCGGCCCTGGACGCCGGCCAGGATCATCCCGGCCAGCGGCACGATGAGGCCGAGAACGGCGTACCCGCGAGTGATGCGGTGCAGGGCGACGGCGACGGACCGGCTGCGCCCCTCTCCGGCCGCCGCGGGCGCGTAGCGGGGGAACAGACTCGTTGCCGCGGCTGAGCCCCCGACGAAGACGATGCCGCCGAGCACATGCACGGACAGCAGGACATGTTCCAGCAAGTCTCTCTCTCCAACCTTCAGGATAGCTGAAGCTTAGGCTATGCTTCAGCCACCCTGAAGGTTGGGGTACGCGGACCCGTCAGCCCGCAGATTCGCCCAGGAACGCGGCGAGGACCGCCTGGCCGATCCGGCGCTGGACAGGGTCGGCCTCCGGGCCGAACAGCCGCTCGTCCACCCCCGCCACCGCCTTCTTGGCGGCCTGGAGGAGGCGGGAGCCG
Source organism: Streptosporangium sp. NPDC000396 (assembly GCF_042898655.1). Classification (NCBI taxonomy): domain Bacteria; kingdom Bacillati; phylum Actinomycetota; class Actinomycetes; order Streptosporangiales; family Streptosporangiaceae; genus Streptosporangium; species Streptosporangium sp. NPDC000396. The sequence continues at coordinate 22,559 of NZ_JBIAZA010000015.1, read as the reverse complement.
TCCGGCGTCACCTCGATCGCGGAGGCCGAGCCCGCGCGGGTGGTGTGGTCGCGCACCAGCCCCGCCGCCGCCAGCGCCTTCACCGCCGTGTGCACGCTCTGCACCGTGATGCCCGACATTCGGGCCAGATCGCTGAATGACACCCCGGGCACGCTGACGATGTGACCCAGCAGCCCCAACCGGCTGACCGTCAGCTCCAGCGGCGCGAGAGCCGCGCCGAGCTCGGCCTCAATGCGCCGGGCCAGCATCAGCACCACGATGGAGACACTGGTCACCGGCGGGGTCGGGCGACCGTCGTCATTCACCTCACCAGTTTGGCATCACCGCACGAGGTTCCCGATCACCTGCCTGGCGACTTTGACCGAGACCCAGTGGTGCGGCTCCGGACGTTGAGTGAGACCTTGATGTCGAGGGTGCGCCGTCAGAGAGGTCGTCCGCGACGTCAGGCGATCTCGCCCTTCCTGGCCCGGCCGAGAGCGTTCACCACGGCCTCGATGTCGTCGGCGCCGGTGCGATGGCTGGTCAGGCACAGGCGGATGGCGGGGCGGCCCGCGAGCCGTACCGTGCTGATCCAGGCCGCGCCGCTGGTGACCACGCGACCGGCGACGGCCGCGTGCCAGGCTGCGCTGGCCTCGGGGCCGCCTGCCTCGGCCTCGGGGTCCACCACGCAGATCACGGGGAGAGGGGTGTCGTTGACCCGCTGCCAGCCCTCATCCCGCAGACGACGTGCCAAGAGCTGTCCGAGGCTCACGTCGCGTTCGAGCTGCTTGGCGTAGGCGGGCAGCCCGGCGATGGCCAGCGCGAGGAAGACCTTCAGGCCCGCGAAGCGGCGTGACCACTGCACGCTAGTGGTGTACGGATCGGGGGCGCCTTCGGTTTCTGCGGGCATGTAGGAGGTCGCCGCGTGGAAGCTTTGTCCGAGCGCGGCCGCGTGCCGGGTGAGGAACATGCCCGCGCCCATCGGCGCCGAGAGCCACTTGTGCGCGTCCACGGTGACGCTGTCGGCGAGTTCCACCCCGGCCAGCAGCGGGCGCAACCGGTCGGACAGGGCGATCGCGCCCGCCCACGCGGCGTCGACGTGGAAATGCAGACCCCATTCTGCGGCCAGGGTCGCCAGTTCTGGCAGCGGGTCGATCGCGCCGCCCGCCGTCGTGCCCGCCGTTGCAACCAACAGGAACGGCTCCAGCCCCGCCGCAAGATCGGCCGCCCGCATCTCGCGCAACGCGCCCGGGTCGAGGCGGTGCGCCGCGTCCACGGGTACCAGCTGTACGGCGTCGCGGCCGAGCCCCGTCATGTGCGCGATCTTCAGCCAGGCCAGGTGGCTCTCGGCCGAGGTGTACAGCACCGGCCGCCCCTGCACGCCGGACTGCGCGTACGACGGGAACCTCCGGGTCAGCGCGACGATGACGGCGGTCAGGTTGGCCTCGGCGCCACCCACCGTGAAGCTGCCCTCCGTGCCGTCGGGCAGGCTGAGGCGCCGGGCCAGGAAGCCCAGCACGTGCCGTTCGATCTCGACGGCGGCGGGGGCGTGGCTATAGGCGGCCAATTGCGGATTGACCGCGGCCGCGACCAGCTCGCCCGCGACGCCCCACCACGTGGGGGTGGGATTGAACAGCCCGAAATAGCGCGGGTGCGTGGTGTGCACGCCCCACGTCGAAAGCGCTCGCATGACCTCTTGAAGGACCTGCTCGGCCTGCACGCCCTTGGCGAAGTCCCGGCTGGCCAGCCAGCCGCGGATGGCCTCGGTGCCTGGCTCTGGCGGGGCCACCGGCCCGTCCGCCACCTGCTGCGCGTGCCGTACGACGAGGTCGACGGCCGCCGCCAGCAGCCGCGCGCCCTCGCTCTCACCGATGTCCAGCGGTCCTGATAGTTCCATGACGCCACTTTCTCGGCGACCGCCCCCGGTCACCAGTGGCGTAAATGCCGTGTTGCATTAGATTTAAGCCATGGCTCGCATTCGTGTCGTCGTGCCGGTGTTGGACGAGTGCCCGCTGTTCGAGCTGGCCGTACCGTGCGAGGTATTCGGCCGCGACCGCGGCGACCTCAGCCCCGAATGGTACGAGCTGACCCTCTGCCAGAGCGCCGCCGGCGAGCAGAAGTCGCTCGCCGGCGGGCTATGGCTGCGCGCGAGCCGTGGGCTCGACGCGATCGCCCGGGCGGACCTGGTCGTCGTGCCCGCCTGCATCGACGGCGGCTACGAGCCACCCGAGGCTCTGCTCACCGCCTTGGTGGAGGCACACGCGCGGGGAGCGCGCATCGCCTCGCTGTGCTCCGGCGCTTTCGTGCTGGCCGCGGCGGGCCTGCTCGACGGTCGTGAGGTCGCCACGCACTGGATGCACGCCGACGAGCTGCGGCAGCGCTACCCGAAGGTGACCGTCAACCCGCGCGCGCTCTACATCGACGACGGCGACATCCTCACCAGCGCGGGCACGGCGGCGGGCATCGACTTGTGCTTGCACATCGTCCGCAACGACTTCGGAGCGGCCGTGGCGGCGGAGGTCGGGCGGCGGATGGTCATCGCGCCGCAGCGGGAGGGAGACCAGACCCAGTACGCCTCGCCCGCGCCGCTGGCCAGTGGTGGGGGCCAGGGGCTGGCGCAGGTGCTGGACTGGGCGCTGGAACGGCTGCACGAGCCGCTCACCGTGCCGCGGCTCGCCGCGCGGGCCGGGATGAGCACGCGGCACTTTGTGCGCCGCTTCCACCAGGAGATGGGACTGCCGCCCATCCGGTGGCTCACCCAGCAGCGCATCGCCCGGGCGCGCGAGCTGCTGGAGACCACCAGACTGCCTGTCGACGCCGTCGCCGAGCGGTCCGGGTTCGGCACGGGAGGTGGGATGCGGCAGCACTTCACCAGGGCCGTCGGCACCACCCCGTCCGCATACAGGCGCACTTATCAGGGCTCTCACTGACCCACTGTCAGACGGCAAGGCGGGAGAGCAGCTCTGGGTGGTCGGCCAAGGCGGTACGGGCTGCGGCGTCGACCGCTTCGATGGCGGGGGCGCGGTCGATGGTGTCCCATTGCAGCGGCTGCCGGGAGGGTGCCGGGTCGTATTCGATTGCCTGTCGGATCAGCTCGGCCAGGTTCTGGCCGGCCAGCTTGCCGACGATGTGGAGGGACATGTCGAGGCTGGCCGACACGCCGGACGCGCTGATCAGCGGGCCGTCTTGCACCCAGCTGTCAGCGGCGGGTGTGGCGCCCAGGCGGGGCAGCAGGTGGCGGGCGGCCCAGTGGGTGGTGGCCTTGCGGCCTTCCAGCAGCCCGGCGGTGCCGAGGATGAGCGAGCCGGTGCACACCGAGGTCAGCAGCTCGGCGTGCTCTGCGGCGTTGTGCAGCCAGGCGATCAGGGTGCGGCTGGCCATGGCGGCGAAGGCGGGCTCGCCGCCGCCTGGCACCATGACGGCGTCGGGGTGCGGGATCTGCTCGAAGGTGTGGGTGGCGGTCACCGTCAGTGGGGTGTCGGTGGGCAGGGCCTGCGGGCGCTCGGCGACGACGCATACTCGCCAGCCGGAGGAGAGGGTGGCCATCAGGGACATGACCTGAAGCGGGACCACCAGGTCCAGCGGGGTCAGGCCGGGGAACAGGACGAAGGCGAAGGTCTTCGGCTCGGACACTTCAGGCCCCCGTCTCCGGTGCCGGTTCCGGCTCGTCCGCGGGCGACGGATCCGCCCCAGGTTCGAGCAGCACCACCGGTGTTCGGCGGGTCCGGTCGAGCAGCAGGCGGGTGGCGTCGGGGCGGGCGTAGTGGCCGACCGGGTCGGCGGTCATCTTCGCGAGCCGGATGGCGGACAGGTCGCAGTCGGTCACCACGATCTCGTCGTGCACGTCCGTCGATGACTCGGCGAGCACCGTGGTGTTGGGTGCGAACACGGCCGCCGCGCCGCCGCCCGGCGGTAGCGCGCCCGGCGCTGGAGCCAGCTCCTCGGCAAGCTCCGCAGGCAGGACGTTCGTGGCGGAGAGCACGAAGCATTGACCTTCCAAGGCGTAGGAGGCGCAGACGTGCCGGGCGCTCTGGGCGCCCTGTTCAACGCGGGAGACCGCGAGCGCGGGCCAGGAGGCGATGTGGATCTGCTCGTCCATGCTGTAGAGCGCGTAGCGGCTGAGCGGTTGGATGTGCTCCCAGCAGTTGAGCATTCCGATGCGGCCCAGCCGGGTCTGGGTGACGAGCAGGTCGCTCCCGTCGCCCTCGCCCCACAGGCTGCGCTCGACGTGGGTCGGCTTGAGTTTGCGCCGTACCGCGAGCAGTTCGCCTTGGTCGCCGATCAGTGCTTGGCTGCAGTAAAGGCTCCCCGCCGCGCGTTCGGCGAAGCCGAGCGCGACGTGGATCTGGTGCCGCCGGGCGGCGGAGCGGATCGCGGCCAGCTCAGGTCCGTCGGTGGTGACGGCGTTGCGGTCATAGCGCAGGAAGTACGGCACACCGGCCGACGGGGTGCGGGTCCAGATCCAGAACGGGTATCCGGGCAGCCAACTCTCGCCGAACGCGACCAGCTCGGCCCCCTGCCCGGCCGCCTTGTCGATGATATCGATGGCCTTGTCGGTGCTGGCCTGCGCGTCCAGCCAGACAGGCGCGGCCTGCACCGCAGCCACACGCACGGATTGCGTCATTGGGGCTCTTTCCTCTATGTCGGAGATTCAGACAACCCCGATCCTGGGCCTAATTCGGGCCCGTGATCGCTACCCTTTCGGGTAGTCAGCAAAATCCCCGGTATGGCGGACGCTTTCCGCGTGAACTGGTGGAAGGGGCTCATGCGACGTGACATCGCCCAATGGTTGAAGCAGATTGACCTCGCCTCCTCGTGGCACATGCTCGAGGCGCTCTACCTCCGGCGGGCGCGCGCACTCCTCGACGCCGAGGCCCTGGGCTTCTACCTCTACCCGCATGAGCGATACCCAGGCGACGACCGCCTGCTGGCGAGCGTGGTCGGCCTGCCACCGGACTTCGCACAGAGCTATGAAGCGCACGGCCGCGCCATCGACCCGGTGCTGGCCACCGTGCTGGACAGCCACCAACCGGCCAGCAGCGACGACGTGCTCGGCCGCGTGGGCTGGCGGGAGCATCCGCTTTATCGGCGGGTGAGCGGGCGCTTCAACCTCGAACACATCGCCACCGCGCCGATCCTCGGCGTCGAAGGCGTCATCGGCACGATCAACCTCGGCCGCACCGGAGTCGAGGGCACCTTCACCACGAGGGACCGGTTCCAGATGGGCGTGGTCGCCACCCACATCTCCGTCGCGCTGGCCCGGCTGCGCCCGGCCACGACCGGCGGCCTCAGCCGGTTCGGCCTGACCCCCCGTCAGGCGGAGACCGCACGGCTCGTTGCCACCGGGCTGACCAACCGCGCCGTCGCGGCCCGGCTCGGCGTGACGGAGGCCGCCGTCAAACAGTCGCTCAAGGCCGTTTTCCAGCGCATGGCCGTCACCAACCGCGTCGAGCTCGCCGCGCTCCTGGCGTCCTCAGGGTGAGGATCGGGGTCCTTCGGCTTCCTCTGGTGGCATGCGGGCGTCGGGGAGTCTTCACGCGGCGTCGTGCATCAGGCGGGTGAGACACAATGAACGCTGGTTCATCACCGTACCAAACCCCTGGAAACCCGATCCCTCCCTTCCAGAGGTATGAGTCACACGGCGCCGCTTATGAAACACGTCCTAGCCACCAGACACTACGTTGGCGAGCCCTTCGTGGTAGGAGGGGTACACGGGCGCCCAGCCCAGCTCACGCTTCGCCCGTTCGGTGCTCAGCCGGATGCGGGTTCCCACCATGAGAGCGAACATGTATGGCGTGGCGCGCAGCAGCCAACCGGGCATACTCGGCGGAACGGGTCCGCCGGCCGCCGCCGCGAGCGCCTTGACGTATTTGTCGAAGCGGACGGGGTGGGCGTCGGCGATGTTGTAGGGCCGGCCTGGCGTGCCGCGTTCCAGCGCCGCCACCGTGGCCGAGGCGGCGTCCTCGATGTGGATCAGCGAGATGGTCCCCGCGGGGTTCGGCACGGGAAGTATCCGCTTTCTGGTCATGTCCATCAGCTTCCTGGTGGTCGCTTCCGGACCGTAGAACATGCCGTAGCGAAGGGAGATCCCGTCGATTCCGGGTGTCCCGAAGACCTGCTCCTCGTTGGCGCGCATTGAGCGCATGTGAGGGTCGAAGGCACCCTGCCCAGGTTCGGCGAACGGACGGTCCTCGGTAACGGGCTCCTCGCCGTGGTCGCGGTAGCCGTACCCGAGGAAGAACGACTGGGTGACGAATCTGCGGGCGCCAACCATCCCGGCGGCCTCGATGAGGTGGGCGGTGCCGCGGTCGCGGAGCGCATCGGTCGCGTAGAGAGCGCGGTGGAACAGCGGAAGGCCGCTGATCGCCGTGGCCTGGTGCACGACGGCGTCCACCCGCAGGCCGTCGAGCGCGGTCAGCAGGGCCTCGCGGTCCATCACGTCCGCGACCACCGGAACGGCGCCCGCCTCGGCGAGCCGTCTGACACCCTTGTCGGATCTCGTCATGCCGTGCACCGCGTGACCGGCGGCGAGCAGGTGGCGGATCAAGACCGTGCCCAGTGTGCCGGTAGCACCGGCAAGCAGGACGTTCATGCTTGTGGTTCCTTCTTCATCAGGTGGGCACGCGCCTTCCTGCGCTGGCCGAGGACGCGCAGCCTGGCCGCGAGTCCGACCGCGGCGACCAGGGAAACCGCCGACAGCGCCCATGGATCGGAAGCCCGGCCGCCAAGATCAAGATCGGCCGCATGGTTGAACGCGTGGAAGGTGTTGGTGAACACGAAGCCCGCCAGCATCACCGCCATGACGTCGCGGCACCGCAGCGCGCACAGCAGCATCAGTCCGATGCCGATCTGGAAAACACCGGCGTCGTGGAGGAAGTGCACGTGGTTCGGCCAGTTGGCCCAGTCGGCGAAGCCCGCCGGATCCACCCGTGCCCATATGCCGGTGACCAGCATCGACATCGCGGCCAGCACGATGATGCCTCTGGTCATGTGACGTGTAGCCATAGTCAGTCCTCCGTCGGGAAGGGCCGCCTCACGGTCGGCTGCTCAGCCGGTACGCCGCGCCGCCACGAGGCCGAGCACCCCGATGGCGAGAACCGGCCGGCCACCGGTGACAGGGAAGTAGATGACGCACAGCGCGAAGCCGATGGCCACCAGATACCATCCGAACTGCGCGGGCAGCCGGCCGGTCGTACGAATGATGTGCTGGGCGAGCGTGCCCAAAGCCACGAGAGCGACGCCGGAGACCATGAACCAGATGCTGGCTTCGCGGGCGAAGTGGAATCCAGCGGGTCAGCGCGTTCATGGGGTGTCCGCCTCCTCATGTGGGACCAAGCGCAGCGCACGCTTGTAGATGTCGCGCAGCTCGGGCGCGGAGACAGGTGGGATGACCTGCTGGGCGCCGATGAGGATCAGATAGAGCAGCTGGGACATGGGCGCGACATCGGACTCCGGGCCGCCGAGGTCACGCCACAGCACCCGCAGGTAGTCGATGCGTGTGCGGTCGACCCGCTCCTGGACGGCACGCACATCGGTGTCCTGCAGGGCCCAGGAGCGGACGGCGATCTCGACGCTGTCGTTCTTGTCGTCCAGAACCAGGTCGAGCAGGCGGCGTAGCTTGGTCCTGGCGTGCCCACCCGAGCTCTCCACGGCGGTGATGAAGCGAGCGGTGTGCTCGGCCTCGAAATGCGCGAGCAGGTCCTTCTTGAAGCCCATCATGCCCTTGAAGTGGTGATAGAAGGAGCCCTTGGTGAGATCGAGCTCCCCGCACAGCCGCTCGATGGTCAGCGCCCGCGCGCCGTCCCGGGCCAGGACGTCGAACCCGGTTTCCAGCCAGTCACGTTTGGTCGCCATGATCGTTCAGCCGATGACGGTGATGCCGGTGGTGGACCAGAGCGCCCGGGAGCTCGCCTCTGGGTCATGCACGTCCGAAGGTTCGACGTCGAAGACGTGGGTGGTGGCCGTCCCGGGCTCGTAACCGGGCCAGCCGGGATCGCCCGTGGTCGCGAACCGGGTCCAGGCGGTGCGGAACTGCCGTGAGAGCGTCTCCGCCTCGGGTGCGCCGCCGGACATCGTCGAGGCCAACGGTGTGTCCAGGGTGCCGAAGGTCAGCGGCACGTCCAGGCCGTGGCAGGCGCCCAGGAGGGTGGGGGCCCAGGCCAGCTCGTACGCGTGGGTCCGCCCGGAGTGCGCGTCGGCCAGCAGCGCGCTCGGCATCCTGAACAGCCAGTCGGACATGAGCCTGCCGTACAGCTCCCGGGAGGACGCTTCTGGGAGCGCGGCCCGGTAGACCGCACCGGCGCCGGGTGGGGCGAGAGCCGCAAGGGCCGCATCGAGCCGTCCGTCCATCTCGCTGCCCGTCGTGTCATACGACGCGAGGAACAGGTTGAACTCGTCCTTGTTGAAGCCCACGATCAGGTCGATGTCGCCGGCGGCGCCGCGCACCACGGCCAGCCATGGCCTGGAGGGCAGGACCTCGCCGTCCACCACCAGTGCGAACGGGATCGAGGCGAACGCCAGGCGGCCCCATCGCTCGGGCGCACCGGTGAACTCCTCGGCCGCGACCGCGCTCGCCGCCGTGATCAAATCCTCGGGCGCGCTCTCGTACGGCGACGCGCCGCCCAGCCGCTTCCTGACGGCTTCGGTGATGCGGGCGGCCAGCCCAGGGGTGAGGAACAGGCCTGGCACGCTCTGCGCGATCGCCCGCCGGAACAGCCCGGCCGCCGAGGGCATCGTCATCAGACAGGCGATCGAGCCCGCCCCGGCCGACTCACCGAAGAGCGTGACGTTGCCGGGATCGCCGCCGAACGCGGCGATGTTCTCCTGAACCCAGCGCAGCGCCGCGACCTGGTCGAACAGCCCTCGGTTCGGCGGGGCGCCATCGACCTGGCCGAAGCCCTCCATACCGATCCGGTAGTTGAACGAGACCACGACCACGCCCTCGCCCGCCAGCAGCCGCGCGTCGAACTCCGGGAGGTCGGCCGAACCCGTCATGTAGGCGCCGTCGTAGATCCAGACCATCACCGGCAGCCCCGATCCGCCGGAGTCGGGCGACCACACGTTGACGGTGAGGCAGTCGAGCCCGTCCGCGGAGCTCCACGTGGGCATCCCGGCAAACACGGACGCCTGCGGTGGCCGGGGGCCGAAGCCGGTGGCATCACGGGTGCCCTCCCATGCCTCGGCGGGGACGGGCGCGGCCATCCGGAACGGCCCGAAAGGACTCCTGGCGAACGGGATTCCCTTGAAGACTCCGATGCCGCCCGCGTCGGCGCCGCGAACCTTTCCTGTCGTCGTCATAGTGATCGTCATCGCTCACCACTCCTTGCGTCTCACCAGACCGTACCGTACCGAATGGTATGGCACTCGCTCGAGGGTGGACAGCGGGCCTCCATTGATCCAGATCGGCCGCCTTCCGGGGGACATGACCGCTCAGGCTCGGATCCGCAACGCCGCCATCGCCCATTTCGCCCGCGACGGTTTTCAGAAGACGAACCTGCGTGCCGTCGCGGCGGACGTGGGGGTCAGCATCGACTTGATCTTTCATCACTTCGGCAGCAAAGACGGGTTGCGGACCGCCTGCGACGAACACGTCCTGCACGTCCTGCCCGGACGGGCACGTTGCGGGTGCCGAATTTGCATCCGCGCGGGTCGTAGGCATGATGGGCGATCTCGGCCCGGCGGTGTCTCGAGCGCTCCGGTGAGCGGCATGATGATCGGTTGTGGTGCTGCGCTTGGCCTACCTCACGGTGACGAATATCGTCTCGCTCCTGCGCTTGGTGCCTCCCGCGACCCAACCTCATCTCGGGTTCGGTCTCTATGCTACGAAGGGAAGCGCAGTGGGAGCCTGCCCCACGTGAAAATCCATGTCGGGGTGCTCTCGACTTGGGGTGCGAAACGGAGTCTCGTTACTCGTGACGGGGTTCTGGATTGTTGAACAACAATCCTGCTGCCTTGATGATGGGGTGGACGGCGTTGAGGATGAGTGTTCGCTGGGCGGGGGTGTGTTGGCTGGAGTAGCGGGCGGTCGTCTGGTAGGACTCGTGGCCGGCGATCAGTTGCATGACTCCTGGGGCGACGCCGCCGTCGCGGAGCATGGTGATCATGGTGTGTCGAAGCGCGTGTGGGGTGATGTGTTTGGCCAGGCCGCGTTGGTGGGCGAGTTCGAGGGCGGGCTGGAGTACGTTGTTGCGCTGGTTGGCGTAGTCGATATGGCGTCCCCCGGGTCCCTGGAAGAGGGGCTGGCCGGGACTCTTGCCTTTCGCGTGGCGCGCCAGGAGCGCGGCCAGCTCGTGGCAGATGGGTACGTCGCGCTGCTTCTTACCTTTCGGGTAGGGCCTGAGCTGCCATTGCCTGCGGCCGGTCGTTTCGTTGAGCAGGTAGGCGTAGGTCTGGGTGACGTGGATGAGGCATCCGGCCGGGTCCAGGCTGGACACGTGGAGTCCGGCGATTTCGCCCCAGCGCAGGCCGGTGGCCATTTCGGTCACGATGAATAGGGCGGTGTCGGGGTCGATGTCGTGGACCGCCTGGAGGTAGATGTTCACCTCGGGGCCGTACAGGATGGCCCGCGCGGTCACGGGGCCGGGTGGCAGGCGGAAGCCGTCGCAAGGCGATGAGGTCAGCAGTGGCGGTTCGCCGTCCTCGCCCTGCTGCATCGCCGCCCTGAAGACGGGCTTGATCGTTCCTCGGTAGACCCGTCCCACCGAGGCCGGGGACAGCGGCTTCGGGCTTGATCGTGCGGGTCTGGGTGAGCCTGCATCCCGCCATTGCCGCAGCACGTCGGGTGGCACGCGTCCGGTCCTCTTGACGGCGATGTCGTTGGTCTGTGCCCATCGGCGTGCGGCCTGCTCATCCGATAGGGGAGGGCTGGGCTGGTGCTCGTTGCGTGCGGATGGTTTGGTGAGCATCCATTCGACCCATTCGCGCAGCACGCGGCGGGTGACCCGGTCCAGGGGCAGATGGCCGAAGCAGGGGAAGACGTGCCGTTCGGCCTCGGTCAGGTAGACGAGGCGCTGGGTGGGGGCGGCGCCGAGGCGGGTGGCGTAGTTGTGGCGGGCGTAGTGTTCGAAGGTCGGCATGTCAGCGTCGAGGGTGCCGTCGAAGTGCGGGTCCTCGATGTCGTGGCAGCCCTTGGGGTAGCCGTGTGGCCGGTTCTCTCCGCTGAGTTCGACCAGGGTCGCGAAGTCTTCGGCGACCTGCCGCTCGTAGCAGGTCTCGAAGTCTTCTTTGCCGCCTCTGCCGCCGCCGATGCGCCACTTCACCAGCCACGATTTCGCGCCGTTCTTGGCCGTGCGTTCGATGATCCGCGCCATGTGCTCCTCCGGAGTTTCCTGGGGGCGCATGGTGGCGGAGGGCGCAGGCGAGGAGCGGCTACGACTCGCATCAACGAGCGAACTTTCACCACCGCATGGTGAGATGCGGGAACATCGGGGGAACATGATCTTCGAGCCGGTCTGGCCGGGCTGTGGCGCGATGCCAAGAAAGCGCCGTTGGCCTGCAGTGATACGTGGTAGGGCGCCTGGGACTCGAACCCAGAACCTACGGATTAAAAGCGCCCTGGTTAAATGCCGCGCACTGCCACGCCGTGTCGTTTCCTGTCATTCCGTCCGCCATTGTTCCCATCGTGATGCCGGGTTATGGCGGTGCGTGCCATGCCGTACCGCATACACGCGAGCAACCACTGAGCAACCACTGAGCAACCATTGGGTCGTTACTGCGCCGATCACGTCGTGATCGACGAGCAGCGGCGCGCCCTTGACCAAGGCCAATGAGTAGGTGCTGCTCGGAAAATCCCAGCTCGCCGGTCATCACGAGAATATCGGCGTGGCACACGCTTCTCTATGAGCTTTCCCGACCCGGCGAGGCGATACCAAGGTAAACGGGGTATGGCGTATCGTTTGATCTGGTCGGGTGGTTAATCGGCATCCCAGTCTTATTTCGCATTCACGGGCATCGCGTCAGGTTCGTCAAGCGATCGCGGCGATATCGCCATCATCGAAGTAGATGGACTGGTGAAGTCGACCTCCGAGGGCGGCTGCGTAGCGGGCCAGGATGTCCTGACCGGAGATCTTGCCCTGCTCGATCTGAGAGACGCGCCCCTTGGTGACTCCCATACGATCGGCGACCTGCTGCTGGGTCAGGCCGCGCCCCCGGCGGATCTCCGCCAGCCGGTGCCCTTGGACCTGGGCCAGGAGTTCCCGCTTACCGGCCTGGACGGCTTCCTCACCGCCGGCTCGCTGGACGTGTTCGGCCCGGATGTCCTTCCAGCGCACGTACCCGCTCATCTGCTGTCCTCCTGCTGGGCGCGTTCCTTCAGATAGACCTCGTATCGGTGCTCGGCCAGTGGGATGGCTTCCTCATACCAGCTTTTCCATCGTCCGGCCTTGTCGCCTGCGACCAGCAGGATGCTGGAGCGCCACGGGTCGAAGGCGAACAGGATGCGCACCGTGCCGGGCCGGAGTTCCTTGAGGTTTTGGATCGCCGATCCGGTGATCGTGTCGACCAGGGGCCGTCCCAGTCCAGGGCCGCCTTCGGCGAGCGCGTCGATGGCCTGCACTACCCGGGCATGCGTGGCGTCGTCGAGTTGCTCGATCCATTCGCGGACCTCGGTCACGACGTAGACGTCCCATTCTTCTCCGGCCACTTATGGAGTATAGCTATAGATATACCTCGGTGTCTTACGCCGAGCGCTGGATCCGCGGTGCGAGCCGAGTGCACCGAACGCATGCTGATCTACGGCGAACGTCATCTCCGTGCCAGGGAAATCGCGATTCCCAGCGCGACGAACGGCAGAACGACGATCGTCGTCGTCAGTCCTACCTGCGCTCTGCCGGCCGGAGCGTGCTCTGCGGCCCCGGGGAAAGGTGATACGCCGTCGTAGTTCTCCCGGCGTTTCACCGGTTCTTCAGAAATAGTCATGAGCCTCTTCCGTCTCGCTCACACGGCTCGCCCGTGCACGTAACACCATCGCCAGGCCGTCTCCGGTTCCAGCGCTGCAACCACCGGGTGATCGGTCTCCCGGTAGTGCTCCCTCGCGTGACCGCCCGGCGAATCGTCGGAACAGGCCACCCACCCGCACGTCAGGCACACCAACAGGCGCGCCCAAGTCAAGCCGAGCGCCAGACACTCCGTACATTCCGGCAACCCGCGCTCGGTGCCCAGGAGCATGTCGAGGTGGCCGCAGCGCGGTGCCTGACCGTTCAGACCGCCGTGTGCCGTCAGATTCACGCCTTCTACGTCCAGGATCATCACGACCCCCTCACGGCGACAGCGGCGCGAGGTGCGCCGACTGATCCCCTTTCATTCCACGTGATCGGCGGGCCAGCGGAAACGTCCAATCCCAGCAAGCCTCATCACCGGCTGTGATGGCGAATCCGACGTCGCTTTGTTCTCGGCGCCTATCCGCCCGGAGAGGAGGACGCGGGTCGTCATCCGGCGTGATAAGTCGCGCTCGGGTTGGCCGGTTTCCCGCACCCTGCACGTCAGTTCGCCGGTCATACGTCGAAGGCGTCACCCAGGACCGTCCTCCAAATCATCCCTGCTACCCGTCGGGCCGCTCCATCGAGGAGACTGCAGCCACCCGCCCTGATCGACAGAGGAGTCCGTCGAGCGGTAGTGGGAGGGCGCCGCCGAGGTGCTTGAGAACGTCCGAATCCGCGATGCGGCAGGTGATGTGGAGGGCACCTGCCTAAAACGGTCGACGCCGGGCAGGTGCTCCTTGCAGGCTCTGGCGAAAGGAGCCGACCATGCCTGACAACGCCGTACTGATGATTCGATTTCACCCGGTGGGCGGTGAAGACGTCTCCGTGATAAGCGGGGATTTCGACGGAGAGCCCGAAGCGTTGGAGGCGATCGCTCGTGCTCTGGACGAGCGGCGCAGCCTGGTGTTGACCCGGACGAGATACGACCGTGAATCCGACGTGAATGGCATGGTCATCAACCTGGCCAACGTGGTGTCGGTGCGGGTGTCGAAGACAAACAGCGCCGAGGCGGGCCAGTACCTGTAACGGCGGGCTGCGGGGAAGCACGCGGAGCCGCCAGGGCCGGGAAGATCCTCAACGGGTCCTCCTTGGATCGATCATGGAAGTCCCCGCGTGCCTGTTCCCCGTGCCCGCCAGATCGTGCTCACCGCTGCCGAGCGCAGGTGGCTCAAGCAGCTGTCCCACTCTCGTACCGCGCCGTTCCAGCAGGTCGTCCGCGTGAGGATCGTGCTAGACGTCGCGCATGGCTACTCCAACAACAAGATCGCCCGGCGGCCGGCGGTGGTGGTCTGGACGCCCCAGCAGCTGGCGGCGTTCCTGGACTCTGCTCGCGACGACCCGCTGTTCGCCCTGTGGTGGCTGGCCGCGTTCTGCGACGCGTGCGCGCAGGCTGACCTCGTGGTCGTCGGTTCGCGCGGCAAGGGAGTGATCGGCTCGGCGCTGCTCGGCTCGGTCAGTCACGGCGTCCTGCACCACGCGCACTGCCCGGTGGCCGTGGTCCGTCCTCGTCATTGACCGCCGACCGTCCCGATCAACTCTCCTTGGTCTCCGGCCGTGGGAAGCGCGGCTCGCGGAATTCCGGAGCGTCCTCTTGCGGGGCGGCTGGCGTCGGGTTCAGCGCCTCCAGCGGCGTGTCATCCCATACGGCTCGCTCTGCCTCGACTGTGTTCTCCACCGCCTCGATCTGCACAGGGCTTTCCAGCAGGCCGAGCGTTTCCTGTTCGCCACGGTGCCGGACAACCCTGTTGATCGCCTCTGCCATCTCTCGCCGGGTGTAGGCGCCCTCCGGTAGATCGTTGAGGTGCGCCAGCATGTCAGCGGACAGGTGGATGTGTGTGGACGCGCGCGAATAGACGTCCCGGACCGCGGCTTGGTCGCGATCGCGGTAGGCCTCGTCCAGCACCTGCCGCATCTCCTCCAGCCAGACCCGATCAACCATATCGATCCCCCCGGTAGACATTCCAGCCATACCCATATTTGTGGTGAGGACACGCGTTGGCAGCTCTGTGTTCTCCCATCTCGGCGAGGGTATGGATCAGTGGCTAAATGCCGACGGCTGTGCCGGCTGGACCGCCTCGGGGCAGAAGAACGGGATCAGCATGCCGGAGATCACAGGGCTTCACCACATCGCGCTGCCGGCGACGGATGTGCTGGCAAGCGGCGAATGGTACGAGCGCGTCTGACGTACGGCCTGCTCAGGACGCGTTCGCCCGGACTGGCAGCGGACGATCATCACTGGATCGTCCTTACCGACGTACTTGCTTGCCCACGATGAGCGGCAACAGGACCGGCTCTGAGGGTCGCTCCTCGAGCTCCAGTTCGGCGTAGCCGGGGCCCGTGCCCCGCAGGTTGTCGGAGAAGGCGTCCGAGAGCAGGTCCTGACCCGCTCCGTACAGGCCGAGTTCCTTCGCGATGCGCGTCGTCGCCTGGAAGGTGTCCCAGACGAAGGAGTGGATGAGCCCCGCGTCGGGGGCCGTAGGCGTGGGTCATGATGAGCGAGATGTCATCGCCATAGCTGGCCACGTGCCCGTCGATGAGCAGCCCGGACTCGATCGCTCGCGCAACCTCGCGGCGAGCCTCGGAGATCATGTCCGGATGGACCGCTGAGTGGTCGGCGACCCCCGGTGTCGGCCTTGATGATACTGAGAGTGAGCATTTTTCAGCGCCTCCCGTTGGCTTGCCCCCGCTGGTGACATCGGTGCGACCACGTCTCCTCTTCTCGATCCAGTCGGCTTGCGCAGGGGATGTGACCGCTAGTGGCCAACGTCCTGTGCTGGCCAGGGGCGGAAGTCCTCTTCCCCGAGTTGAGCGGCGAAGGACAAGATGGAAACGCCCGACAGGCGCCGCGTCAGGGCCCTTCTGCGGGAATGCGGAGCAGACCGAAGTCCAAAGACACCTGGAGCTCTGAACGTGCCGGATCGCGCCGCAGCCTGACCTCCACGCTGGGAATCCGCTTGCCGAGCTGATCCAGGGCGTCCACCAGCGGAGTGATGTCCCAGCGGTGGTACGGCGGCAGCGACCGCAGGAACAAGGCGAACTGGTGGTCGAACTCACGTCGCAGGTGGTCGTCATTGTGTACGTAGCGGATCGCGATCTCCTGAATCCGATCATCATCTGTCATGTCGTGGCCTGCCTTCGCAAAGGTGCCGGAGTGTAGGAGGCTTGGGCAGGCATCGAAAGATCACCTGCTAGGCCAGGATCGTCGACAGCATCGGGCGCAGCACTTCGCTGCGGAAGTCCTCGGGCAGCCTGCCAACGGCTATGGAAGATGTATCTCTGCTCCATCTAGTCAAGCCCGTCGCCAGCGAGATTGGCGAGCCGTAGTCACCGTCTGAGCAGAGTACGGCGTGACCCCAAGGTGGGCTCACGAAGTGGGCCCTTCGGCGCCGCGCATGAGACTCCTTGCCGTCTGATGGTGATGAGAGGGGTGTCCTTTGTCGTCGGCGTGGGGATTCGTGTTAGGTGCGGCGAAGTGCCGGGGGAGGCAGGTACGCCGAGTGTTCGTTGATCGTCATGATGCGGGTGTGCGTCTGGCCGAACGGCTGGCCGGACGTATGACCGACGAGAATGTGGTCGTGCTGGGATTGCCCAGAGGCGGCGTACCCGTGGCCTTCGAAGTCGCCCAGGCCTTGGGTGCTCCGCTGGATGTGATCGTGGTCCGCAAGCTGGGGGTGCCGTTCCAGCCCGAGCTGGGATTCGGTGCTGTCGGAGAGGGCGGCATACGCGTGATCAATCCTAATGTCGTCCGGATGGCGAACGTGACGCAAGCCGAGATGGCGACGGTAGAGGAACGTGAGCAGGTCGAGGTGCTGCGCCGGGCGCGCCGTTTTCGCGGTGACCGCGCACCGATCGACCTCGCCGGTCGTACGGTCATCGTGGTAGACGACGGGATCGCCACGGGCGGCACGGCTCGCGCCGCCTGCCAGGTGGCTCATGCGCGCGGCGCCGCGCGAGTGATCTTGGCGGTCCCGGTCGGCGCGCCGGACACGATCGCGAGTCTGCGGGAGGACGCCGACGAGGTGATCTGTCTGGAGACACCTGCCGATCTCTTCGCCATTGGCGTCTGGTATGCCGATTTCACTCAGACCACCGACGAGCAAGTGGTCGAACTGTTGCGGCGGAACGCGGCTCCTGCCGCCGAGGGCATGGTGCGCGGGAAGGAAGCTGATCCGCGGGAGGCTGTCGGTGAGGTGATGGTGGAAGCCGGTCCTGTCCGGTTGCCTGGGCGATTCGTCATTCCGGAGGAGGCCGAGGGCGTGGTGGTCTTCGTGCACGGCAGCGGCAGCAGCCGGCACAGTCCACGCAACCGGTACGTGGCCTCGGTACTCCACCGTGCGGGCCTGGGAACTTTGCTGTTCGACCTGCTCACGGCCGAGGAGGAGTACGACCGAGGCAACGTGTTCGACATCGAGTTGCTGGCCGGAAGGCTCGTGCAGGTGACGAACTGGCTTGCTGATCAACCTCAGGCCGCGGGACTGCCGGTCGGCTATTTCGGAGCCAGCACCGGAGCGGCGGCCGCGCTGTGGGCGGCGGCGGAGCCAGGCAGCCGAGTGACCGCCGTCGTCTCACGAGGCGGACGACCGGATCTGGCCGGACCGCGGCTGTCCGCGGTGCGGGCGGCGACGCTGCTGATCGTGGGCGGCCGCGACGAACTGGTGCTCGACCTCAATCTGGCGGCGCAAGAGCGGTTGCGCTGCGAGAACAGCCTCGAGGTCGTCTCTGATGCCACTCACCTGTTCGAGGAGCCCGGAGCGCTGGAGACCGTCGCCGACCTGGCACGCGACTGGTTCACCGAGCACTTCAGGACATGCGTGAGCTGAGAGTAATGCCGTCACGGGGACGGTGCCGGTCACTAGGCGGGGCTTTGGCTCAGCGCTGTCGCTCTCTTCGCTCCTGAGGACCCTCGGCCCTTGACCGTCAGGCCTGGTAGGGGGTGAAGGGAGGGGGTATGTGACCTGCGCGATTGAGGCCGTGGCGAAGGTCGTTCGCCGACCACGGCGCGGCGCCGGAGATTGTCGCGGTTGCGACTCATGGGTTGTTCGTTGAGGCGGAGGCGGAGCGTCTCGGCCGTGCCAGGATCGCGCTCTGCTGAGGCCCGCAGGGTCGACCAGAAAGGACTGACGGGTATGTCCGAACAGATCATCGTAGGCGTGGACGGCTCCCGGGGAGCGCTGGCGGCGGCACTGTGGGCGGCCGACGACGCGGCTCGCCGCGGCTGCGACCTGCAGATCGTCTATGTCGAAGAGCCGCTCGTCTACGGCGGGCGAGCATACGAGCGCTCAGCCGACGACCCAGCCCGCAAGCAAGGTGAGCGGCTGCTGCAGGAGGCCGCCGCGCGGGCGGCCGAGTCCCGAAGCGATGTCCATGTGAGCACCGAACTGCTCTACGGCGACACTACCGAGATCTTGCGCGCGCAGGCCGGCGAGGCCGCGGCCAT
The DNA here is from genome assembly GCF_042898655.1 of Streptosporangium sp. NPDC000396. NCBI lineage: Bacteria > Bacillati > Actinomycetota > Actinomycetes > Streptosporangiales > Streptosporangiaceae > Streptosporangium > Streptosporangium sp. NPDC000396. The sequence goes on along the minus strand of NZ_JBIAZA010000015.1, from coordinate 4,166 downwards.
CGTGGTAGGGAGCCGCGGCCTGGGCGGCTTCGCCGGGCTCCTGCTGGGCTCGGTGGGATTGGGCCTCGCCGGGCATGTGATGGGGCCCGTGGTCGTGGTCCGTGGCGCACCCACCATGGTGCAGGGCGAGATCGTGGCCGGGCTGAACCCCGACGACGCCGTACACCCGGCCATCGACTACGCCTTTGAGGAGGCGCAGGCACGCGGCGCCCGGCTGCGGGTCGTGCACGCCTGGGACCTGCCGTCGAGCAGGCTGGGTGCCGGATTCGGGCTGGATCCCGACATCATCGCCCAAGCGCAGCAAGCCCATGTCCATGGCGTGCTGGAGCCGTGGTTGAAACGGCACCCCGGCGTGGCGGTGAGCGAGTCGGTCTACCGCGGGAACCCCATCGCGGCGCTGTGCGAGGCGTCCGCTCGTGCCGACCTGGTCGTCGTTGGCTCGCGGGGCCGGGGAGTGATCCGCTCGGCCGTGCTCGGCTCAGTCAGCCACGGTGTCCTTCACTACGCGACCTGCCCAGTGGCTGTCGTACGGCCACGTGTCCGAGCCGACTGAAGGCACCAGCACATGCGACCAAGATCCGCCGATCACCGCGCCGATGAGTACGACACGTTTCCGAACGGTCCGATTCTGGTGCTGGGGGCCTTGGGCCGCGTTGCGCAGGTAGGCCCAGAGTACGGTGAACATGCCTAGCCGGTGCGCTGTCTGGAACGCTCGCCGTACTTCCTGCAGTCGCCACATGCTTTCCGGCGCGCCGAAGTAGACCGTGGCCCCGACCGCTACCGCGCCCAGGTCGAAGGCTTGTTTGACTGTGCGAACATCACCTGGCCATAGCGGTTGGGGTAGGTCATCAGCTCGTTGTGGTTGAGCTCGACGATGAACGGGACTCGGTGCACGTACCGGCGGAAGACGGCGCCCAGCACACCGAGGGTGGAGGCGATGGCGTTGCAGCCACCCTCGATGGTCAGCTCGCGCAGCTGTCCAGGGTCGAAGTAGCCGGGATTGGGGGCGGACGACGACGCCGCCGAATGCTCGTTTCCCCGGTCCACGGGAAGGATCGACAGTTACCCGGTGCCGGCCAGGCGGCCGGTGTCGAAGACGTGCTGCAGGTTGCGCAGCACCGCGGGCGGCCTGTCACTGTCTGCCACGACCCGGCCCACGAAGTCAGGGCCGGGCAGATGCGGTTGCTCGCGCGGGATCCCGGTCGCGTGGTGTTCGAGCAGGGTCGATGCCTCGTCGCTGAGTATTCCCTTGAGATCCATGGCCATCTCTCAGCGATCGTGCCGCCATGGTGTCGTCACTCGTCCTCGTGACGCTCGTTGTGCGGGTCTGAGCTCACCAGCTGGTGCACGTGGTGGCAGTACACCTCGAAACCGAGCATCGCGGCGACATGGGCGCGGGCCCTGCCGACGGTGCCGTCCCTCTGCTCGGCCAGCCGGCCTACCTCGTTGATCCGGCGTTGGAGACCCGTTCGTAGTTCGGCGGTGAGAAACGAGTGAACCTCGTCTATGGAGCCGGTTTCCACGGCCTTCTCGGCGAGAGGAAGCACCGAGCCCTCGTCCACACCTGCCGGTTTGAGGCCTGTGTAGGGAGCGTTCTCACCGGCACGGTGCATGCGTACGACGGTCTCGAAGAACCACTGGTCCGCCAGGTCGGCGACCTCCGGGCCCAGGGCACGCAGCGGCAGGACACGGGAGAATGCCCGGCGGACCTCATCCTCGCCTTCGGTGTGGACGTACGGCAGCACAAGATCGACGTCACGGGCGCGCAGCGCGTTCTTCGCCGCCGTCACGACCGGGCCGCTCATCGAGTCACAATGTGGAGGCATTACCGCCACCCCCTTGATGTCGCGAGTCCATCCCAGCACGATGTCGCGACGGCATGGAAGAGGCGAAGGTCCCGAGTCCGCCGGCTCTGATCACGTGGGCTCTGCCTCACTCCCGCGGTCGGGTCCGCTCGGCCCCTGGCGGATGTCGAGGACGGCGTTGTGTAGATGCCGGATGGCTTGGTCTAGCTCGTCGATGGCATGGCCGACCTTGGTGGCGGCGTGTTCGTCGTTGATGTGGGGCAGCGCCCCATGCAAGTGAAGGCTGACCGCGTGCAGCCGGTGGATCAACGAGTCAAAGAGGGCGTATGCCATACGCTCGCGATCCGCTGCCGACCGCTGGGCGTGTCCGTGTTGATCGGCCGGGTCCGGGCCGGGGACAGCTTGTTCATCTGTCATGACCGATGTCCCCTTCCCTGCATAGCGGTGCTCTGGCCCACCCCTAACTCATTTCCTTGTGAGTACCGGTGAGTGCACACAGTTTCGGCAAAGGCTTTTGTGGTGCGTTTTACCCTCTTGGAGGCGGCGGGCCGAAAGGCCCTATGGGGTGGGACCTCCGCTCCAGCACCAGACGCCGCCGCGAGTTGGGATGAAGAGACGGGAAATCCTGGGAAATACGCGGAGGCGGACATGAACGCGGTGTCGTGCTGGGAGCCGAGAGGCTTCTTGGCGGAGCTGTTCGATCGGCCGCACTGGCCCGCTCCTCGGTCGCGGGAGTGGAACCCCATCAGGTTCGAGGATTACGCCAAGGACGACCGCTACGTGCTGCGGGCCGAGCTGCCGGGACTCGATCCTGGCAAGGACGTCGAGATCAACCTCGCCAGCGGCGTCCCGGGAGAGGCGTGACGACCGATCGGGCGCTCGTCCTCCAGCGGCTTGTGGAGGAGCAAGCAGCCGAGCCAGAGATCATCTCCGTGTACTTCACCGTTCCTGCCGAGCCCACCGAGTTCCCCGAGCTGCTCACGCACGTGACCACACTGGTACGGCAGGCGGCGCCAGCCGGCATGAACACCGAAACGCTCGCCGATGTACGGGATTCAGTCGTTGAGGTGGAGTTTGTAGAGAGTCTTGGGTCTGCCTCGTCTGGTGGGTTGGGAAACACAGACGGGGGTGGCGAGCTGGTATTCGCGGAGCGTGCGAATGATGCGGCGTCCGCTCGGTGGGCTGAGCTGCAGGTGCTGGCTGATCTCTTCGGCAGAGACAGGGGAACCGGCGACGAGGCGCTCGAGGCTGGACAGGCGCGACAGGGTGGCGGTTCCGAGGCCGGTGCGTTTGGCCAGGGCTTGCAGGTCGGTGGCAATGGTCTTGTAGGCGGAGCGCAGGGGTGTGTGGCCGGTGCCGATCGGTCCGATGACGAGGCCGTCCCCGGTCTGGAGGTATCCGCATGACGGGCCGTGCTCGCGGGCACGTCGCAGCGCGAGTTCGGCGCTTCGTACCGACAGGCGGGCGGAGTCATCGAGGCCGAATCCCACGGCCAGCTCAATGCCGAGCTGTGTGCGGGTCTGCTCGAGCAGCGGAAGCGTGGTCCAGTTCTCGGTGAGAGCTTCGAACAGTGCGCCTGCCGACAATTACATCCGCCCAGGTCATGCCCCTGAGGGTCTCGTGTGGCATGCACGAGTGCTGACCATCAGGAGAGGGGGCGGCATGATGACCGGCTGTGCTCTTTCGCCTGGCCTACCTGACTGTCACGAACGCTTTCGCCGCGCTGCGGTTGCTACCGATGAGCGATCGGGACAAGGACGTCGAGATACTGGCCCTGCGTCATCAGATCACGGTTCTTGAACGGCAACTCGGCGCCGACACCAAGGTGAGATTCACCCTGGAGGACAGGGCCTTCCTCGCCTCCCTCCTGGCATCGTTGCCCCGTGAGGTCCTGGGCTGGCTGCGGCTCCTCGTCAGGCCGGACACCGTTCTGCGCTGGCATCGCGAGTTTATGAAACGGCGTCATGCCGGTACCTGTCGGCCGAAGCGGCGTGGGCGACCGCCCACGGTCCGCTCCATCCGTGTCCTTATCGTGCGTCTGGTCCGGGAGAACCCCGGCTGGGGCTATCGGCGGGTCCATGGTGAGCTCACCACGCTCGGCATCAAGGTCGCACCGTCCACGGTGTGGGAGATCCTCAAGCAGGAAGGTCTTGATCCGGCGCCCGAGCGGGCGTCCACCACGTGGGCTGATTTCCTGCGCTCGCAAGCCGACGCCCTGCTGGCCTGCGATTTCATCGAGACCGTCACCTTGAACGGGCAGCGCCAATACCGGTGGTCTGTTGGATCAAGGAATGTGCCGGGTATCACCTGTTTAATAGTTGTTCGGGTGATTCGGGGTGTGTGATGACTGCCCGTCTGCCG
>NZ_JBIAZA010000014.1:33940-250702 GCF_042898655.1 Streptosporangium sp. NPDC000396 | reverse complement strand
CAGCACACCATCGCCCACATCTGGCACGACCTCCTCAACCACCCCACCCCCAGCCTCGACGACAACTTCTTCGACCTCGGCGGCCACTCCCTCCTTCTCATTCAGGCCCACGAGCGGCTGCGGGCACTCAAAAGCGATCTCCAGGTCCTGGATCTGTTCCGCTATCCGACCCTGCGCTCGCTGGCCGCCTACCTCGCGGGAGAGGCGCACGACGCTCCGGCCGCATCGGCCGAGGACACGCCGCAACTCGAAGAGCGCCGCGCGGGGATGTCGCGGCTGAAGCAGCGCCGCCGACGCCTGAGCGACGAGTCGAAGGGACACGACAGATGAGCATCGACCACACGTATGACAGCGACAGCGACTTCATCGCGGTCATCGGCATGGCGGGGAGGTTTCCCGGCGCCCCCGACATACGTTCCTACTGGGACAACATCCTCAACGGCGTCGACTCCGTGTCCGCCGCACCGCGATCCTGGTCGGTTCCCAAAGGAGTCCTGGAGGACCACGACCTGTTCGACGCGGAGTTCTTCGGCTTCAGCCCCAAGGAGGCCGAGCGGACCGATCCGCAGCAGCGCCTGTTCCTGGAGTGCGCGTGGGAGGCTCTGGAGCACGCCGGATACGGCAGCGCGAACCGGCCGGTCACCGGGATCTACGCCGGATCGTCCACCAGCAGATACGTGTTCGATGTCCTGTCGAGCCCGCGTCACCGGGATCTGCTCGACGACTCGCAACTGCTCATCGGCTGCGACAAGGACTATCTGACGACACGGACCTCCCACAAGCTCGACCTCCGGGGGCCGAGCGTGGTCGTGCAGACGGCTTGTTCCACGTCGCTGGTCGCCGTCCACATGGCGTGCCAGGCTCTGCTCGCCGGCGAGTGCGACATGGCGCTCGCGGGAGGGGTCGCGGTCAGGGGTGCCGAAGGGCTCGGGCGTGGCTCAAGCCGTCCTGACGGGATGCTGTCGCCGGAAGGGCGCTGCCGCGCGTTCGACGCGAACGCGACCGGGATGGTCAACGGCGACGGCATAGGCCTCGTCGTCCTCAGACGCCTCGACGACGCGCTGCGTGACGGCGACTCCGTGTACGCGGTCATCCGAGGCTCGGCGATCAACAACGACGGCGCCCTCAAGGCCGGATTCACCGCGCCCGCGATCGCGGGCCAGGCACGCGTGATCCGCGCCGCCCACGCCGCCGCCGAGGTGGACCCGGCCACGATCGGCTACATCGAGGCGCACGGAACGGGGACCCGCCTGGGGGACCCCATCGAGGTGGCGGCGCTGGCCGAGGCGGTCGCCGGTGTGGAGCCGGGTGACCGGTGCGCCCTCGGCTCGGTGAAGACGAACATCGGGCATCTCGACGTCGCCGCGGGCGTCGCCTCGCTCGTCAAGGTCGTGATGGCGCTGGGTCATCGGGTCATTCCGCCGACGCTGCACTTCGAGCGGCCCAATCCCGAGCTTCGCCTCGACACCACGCCCTTCTTCGTGAACGGTGCGGTCCGGCCGTGGGAGCCGATAGCCGGGGTACGGCGGGCGGGTGTGAGCTCGTTCGGCATCGGTGGCACGAACGCGCACGTCGTGGTCGAGGAGGCGCCCGAGCCGGAGAGGGCGGACGGGAGCCGTCCCTGGCAGATCATTCCCGTCAGCGCGCGGACCGCCGCCGGGCGTGACCGGGCCATCACGGCCCTGGGTGACGCGGTGCGGGATCTGGACGGCGCGCGGCTCGCCGACGCGGCCTACACGATGCAGGCCGGACGCCAGGAGTTCGAGCATCGGGGCGTCGTCATCGCGCGGTCGGGCTCCGAGGCCGCGGCCGAGATCGCGGCGGCCGGGCATTCGAGGGTCCTCAGGGGCCGGGCGGCCGCTCCGCCTCCGGTGGCGTTCATGTTCTCCGGCCAAGGCTCGCAGTACGTGGGCATGGCGGGCGGGTTGTACGAGGCGGAGCCGGTGTTCAGGCGGGAGTTCGACGCCTGCCTGGACCTTCTCGGCGAGGGTGAGTCCGGGGTCGATCTGCGTGAGACGCTCTGGCCCTCCGGGCACACGGTCGATCCGGAGCTTCCGCTGCGGCGCACGTCGGTGACCCAGCCCGCGCTCTTCGCGATCGAGTACGCGCTCGCGCGGCTGTGGATGTCCTGGGGGATCGAACCGGCCGTGCTGATCGGCCACAGCGTCGGCGAGCTGGTCGCCGCCTGTGTCGCGGGTGTCATGTCGCGCGAGGACGCCGCGCGCCTGGTCATGGCCCGCGGGCACGCGATGGCGGCGAGCCCGCGCGGGGCGATGACGGCCGTGGCGCTTCCGGAGGAGCAGGTTCTCGCCGACCTCGCGGACGGCGTGGAGGTCGCGGCGGTCAACGCGGCGTCGCAGACCGTGCTCGCCGGTGAGATCGCCGCGATCACCGCCCTTGAGGAGCGTTACCTCGGGCGCGGGATCGGCTACCGCCGGCTGCGGACCTCCCATGCCTTCCATACGTCCGTGATGGACCACGCCGCGGAGATGGTGGTGAAGGCCGCGGCGGCGGTGACGCTCTCGCCGCCCCGGCGGCCGGTGATCTCCAATGTCACCGGGCGGGTACTCACCGCCCAGGAGGCGACCGATCCCGCCTACTGGGGACGCCAGGTGCGCGCGACCGTGAGGTTCGCCGACGGGCTCGACGCCGTGGCGGCCGAGGGTGCGCGCCTGCTGGTCGAGGTGGGGCCGGGCCGGGCTCTCTGCGATCTCGTCTCGGTGCGCGATCCGGCCGCCTTCGCCGCGGCGGTGCCCTCGTTACCGGGGCCCGGCCGTACCCGGGACGACCTTGAGGTCATGCTCGGTTCGCTCGGCAGGCTGTGGTCGCACGGGGCCTCGGTCGAATGGGCGGGCCTGCACGAATCCCAGCGGCGGCGCCGGATGGCCATGCCCACCTATCCGTTCGAGCGCCGGCGCTACACCGTCGAGGCGGTGGAGGACCCCTGGGACGCGCGGGGGACGGACCCGGCCGAGGCGCGGCGGCTGGCGGCCGGCGCCGACCTCGACAAGACCGATCTCGACAAGACCGGCCCCAACGAGACGGACTTCAACGAAACCGAGCAGGTCATCGCGGAAGTATGGGAACGCCTGCTCGGCATCGGCGGGATCGGCAAGAACGAGTCGTTCTTCGACATCGGCGGGCATTCCCTGCTGGGCATGCAGGCGCTCGACGAGTTGTCCCGGCTGTTCCGGATCGAGCTTCCGCTGGCCGTGTTCTACGAAAGCCCGACCATCGCCGAACTCGCGCTCCTGGTCGAAGACGCGATCATCGCGACCCTGGAGACGCCTGACCGGGATGCCGACAGCCTGTGGGAGGCGGGGGCATGAGCGAGGGAAGCCAAGCCGAGTCGATCGCCCGGCGCAGGGAGGCGCTGTCCCGGGAGGCCCGCGCCGAGCTCGCCGCCCGGCTGCGCGGTGCGAGGCAGCTCCAGGCCGATCCGGTGGTCCCGCGCCGGGGCGGCGAGGACGGTGAGGATGCGCCGCTGTCCCTGACGCAGGAACAGTTCTGGCTGCGCCAGTACCTCTTCCCCGAGGACGCCTCCGCCAACGTCTTCATGGCCCTGCGCCTGCGCGGACATCTCGACGTCGCCGCGCTGCGGCGTGCCTGCGAGGAGTTGCTCCGCCGGCACGACGTGCTGCGGTCGAGCTTCGTGGAGGTGGACGGGGAGCTGCTGCAGCGGGTGAGCCGCTCGGCTCCGCCGCGCGTTCCCTACGCCGATCTCACCGCCCTCGACGAGGCGGAGCGGGATCGGGAGCTGGAGAGGATCGCGAGTGAGGAAGCCGGCCGCGCCTTCGACCTCGGCACCGGCCTGCCCTTCCGGGCGTCGCTGATCCGGATGGGTGACGACCATCACGTGCTGCTGATCACCGTCCACCACATCGCCACGGACGCGTGGTCGAACACGGTGCTGCTTGAGGAGCTGGCCGCGATCTACGCCGCCACGCGGGACGGCAGCAGGGCGTATCCGCCACCACCGCGGCTCCAGTTCGCCGACTACGCGTCGTGGCAGCGGCGACGGCTCGGCTCCGCGGACCGGGCCGGTCTACCGGACCACCAGGCCGGTCTACCGGACCACCAGGCCGGTCTACCGGACCACCAGGCCGGTCTACCGGACCACCAGGCCGGTCTGCCGGACCTGCCGAACCATCAAGCCGGTCTGCCGGACCATCGGGACCCGGTGCTCGCGGAAGCGTCGCCGGCCCTGGAGCTGCCGGCGGACGGGCCCCGGTCGCCCGGGGTGGCGGGCCAGTCAGGGCGGCTGATCACGACGATCTCCCCGGAGGTGACACGCGAGTTCACGCACTTCTGCGGTTCGATTCGCGTACCGCTTTTCGCGGGGCTGATGGCGGCGCTGCAGGTGCTGCTGCATCGCTATACCGGGGCGTCCGGCTTCCTGGTCGGCGTGCCGTTCGGCGGCAGGACGCGGCCCGAGCTCGCCCGGGTCGTCGGTCCCCTGTTCACGACGGTCCCGATCCGGGCCGACCTGTCCGGGGCGCCTTCCTTCCGTGATCTCGCGACCCGGGTGCGGGCCGCGGCCGCCGACGCCTTCGCCCACGCGGACCGGCCTGCCGACCGCCCGGCCGGTGGCGCGCCGTCAGGCCGGGGAGCGAAGCGCGCGCCGTACGACGTGTTGTTCGCCCTGCAGGACGCGCCGCCGCCGCGGGTGGAGGTGGACGGGCTCACGGTCGAGCCGATCGAGCTGGGGCCGGGCACCGCCCAGTGCCCGCTGACGCTGTCGATCACCCCGGACGCGGGTGGCCTCCGGGTCACCACGGACTACGACCGGGCGGTCTTCGAGCGGGAGACCGCCGAACAACTCGCGCGCCACTACGGCCGGTTGCTGGAGACGCTGGCGGGCGAGCCGGACGTCCCGGTCGGCCGGGTGCCGATGCTCACCTCGGTGGAGCGGAACACCGTGCTGGTGGAGTGGAACCGGACCGCGGCGCCGGTCGCCCCGCCGTCCGTGGTGCATGAGGCGTTCATCCGGCAGGCGCGGCGGACGGCCGACGCCCCCGCTCTCCGCTGCGGGACGGAGCGATTGTCGTACGGCCGGCTGGAACGGCGGGCGCGCGACCAGGCGGAGCGTCTCGTCGCGCTCGGCGTCGGCCGGGGTGACGTCGTCGGCGTGTGCGTGGAGCGGTCGGCCGAGCTGGTGGTGGCGCTGCTCGCGGTGCTGATGGCCGGTGCGGCGTATCTCCCCCTCGACCCGTCGTACCCGGCCGAGCGGAACCGGCGGGCGCTGGCGGGCGCCGGAGCCCGTTTCCTGATCGCCGGTCGCGACCCGCGGTCGCGGGTGGACGCCGCCGGGGTGCGCGTGCTCGACGTCCGCACCTACGAGCGCACCGCGGGCACGACCGGGCGCGGGCTCCCCGTCGTGAGCGGGGACGACATCGCGTACGTGATGTACACCTCCGGTTCGACCGGGACTCCCAAGGGCGTGATGGTCGCCCATGACGGGGTGTGCAACAACCTGGAGTGGCGTCGCCGGGTCACCGGCGTCGGGCCGGGCGACCGGTTGCTGCACACCGTCTCGTTCTCCTTCGACCCCTCGGTCTGGCAGCTGTTCGGACCGCTGACCACGGGCGCCGAGGTCGTGCTCGCCACCCAGGAGGAGGCCGCCGACCCCGAGCGTGTCGGCTCGCTGATCCGCGACCACCGGGTGACCATCGCCGACTTCGTGCCGTCGACGCTCGCGCGGACGCTCGACACGGCGGCGCCCGGTGACCTGGCCTCTCTCACCCACGTGTTCTGCGGCGGCGAGCGTCTCCCCCGTGATCTGGCCGTCCGTTTCCACGAGCGGCTGCGAGCGAGGCTCTTCAACCAGTACGGCCCGACCGAGGCGACCATCGACACGACCTCGCACCCGGTCACTCCCGCCGAGCCGCGCCACGAGACGAGCATCGGCCGGCCGATCGCGAACAAGCAGGTGTACGTGCTGGACGGCGATCTCGAACCGGTGCCCGTGCGGGTGCCCGGCGAGCTGTGGATCGGCGGTGCGGGGCTGGCCTACGGTTACGTCGGCTCCCCGGCCGCGACCGCGGACCGTTTCCGCCCGGACCCCTACGGCCCGCCGGGTGCGCGGATCTACCGCAGCGGTGACCTCGTGCGCCACAGGCACGACGGGACCCTGGAGTTCCTGGGGCGTCTCGACGAGCAGGTCAAGCTGAACGGCGTGCGGATCGAGCCCGCGGAGGTCGAGGACGCGCTGCGCGAGCATCCGGCGGTCGCCGACGCCGTCGTCGTCCTGCGGGAGGTGCGCGGGCGCCCGGCGCTCGTCGGCTACGTGGTCTCCCGCGACGCCGGGGCGTTCGACGTGGCCTCGCTCCGCGGTCACCTCGTGGAGCGGGTGCCGCCCGCCTTCGTGCCCGCCCACCTGGTACGGGTGGCGGAAATCCCCCGAGGTGTGACCGGCAAGGTCGCCGCCGGGCGGTTGCCCGATCCCCCTCCGCCGCCCGCCGGGCCACGCTCCGGGCAGGTTTTCTCGCCCGGTTCCACCGAGGAGCTGCTGGCGGGCCTGTGGGCGGAGGCCCTGGGTGAGGAGGCGGTCGTGACCGGCTCCGACTTCTTCCAGCTCGGCGGTGACTCGCTCCTCGCCGTACGGCTGGTCGCGGCGGTGCGCGGACGCTTCGGGGTGGAGCTGGCGCTGCACGAGTTCTTCGAGGCCCCGACGTTCGGAGAGCTGGCCGGACTCGTCCGCGCCCGGAGTACGGACCGGAGTACGGGCCGGAGCGCGGGCGAGCGGTGGCAGGCGTTCCCGCTGCGCAGGCGGGACACCGACCGGGTTCCGCTGTCCCACGCCCAAGAGCGGATCCACCGGCTCGCCGAGGCGGGCGCCGGGCCGGAAGAACTCCATGTCCCGCTGGTGGCCAGGATCCGGGGCGACCTGGATCTCGACGTCCTGCGGCGGGCGCTGAACACGGTGGTCGCGCGTCACGAGGCGCTGCGCGTCTCAGTCGTCCCCTCATCGGTTCCGGGCCGCCCGCCGGAGCAGATCGTGCGGAAGCCGTACGAGATCGGGATCGAGCGAGGCGCCGCGGCCGTCCCGTCGCCGGAGAGCGGTGAGCTGCTCGCGGCGGAGGTCACCCGCCTCGGCCCGGACGAGCATGAGCTCTCGCTGACGCTCCACCGCGTCGCCACCGACGGCGCCTCGGCGCAGATCCTCGCGCACGAGCTCGCGGTGTCCTACGCGGCGCTGCGTGCGGGGCGCACTCCGGAACTGCCGGAGCTGAGCCTCCAGCATCCGGATTACGCCGCCTGGGAGCGCTCCTGGCTGACCGAAGACGTCGTGGCCGAGGCCGTACAGGACTGGCTGCGCACGATGCCGGAGGCCTCGTGGCCCGTGCGGCCCCTTTCGTACGGCCCGCGCAGGCTACGGCGAACCCTGACACTCGACGCGGAGGAAACCCGGGCGCTCGCCGCCCTGGCGAGAGAGCAGCGATGCGGCCTGCGCACGGTTCTGCTCACCGCCTGGGCCGTCGCGTGCTCCCGGTGCCTGGGTGGCGACCCGGTCGTGTGCGTACCGGTGAGCGGCCGGGATCATCCGGCGTTCCAGCAGGTGATCGGGCGCTTCGTCAACCTGGCGGTGCTACGGGTCCCGATGGACGACACGGATGATCTTCCCGGCCGGATCCAGCGGGTGCAGGCGGTGGCCGTCGACGCCTACCGGCGTCAGCGTTCGCTGCCCTTCGCCGCGCTGGAGCGTGCGGGGGAACGGGAGGGGACCGGCCGGGCCCCCGCGTTCCCGATGATGTTCGACCTCGCCGACCGTCCGGCCGAGCTTCCCCGGATCGGGGGACTGGACATCACGCTCCAGCCTCCCGACGAGCACTGGACGGATTTCAGCCTCGCTCTTCAGGCGCACCACCAAACCGACACGCTGGAGCTGACAATGCTGCATGATCCCGAGGTTCACGGTGCCGAGCCGATGGCCGGCCTGTTCGACGCGTTCCGCGCGGCGCTCGACCACGCGATCGCCCGCCACCGGCGGGAGGGCGGACGATGACACCCTCGCCCCGGGCGCGACTGGCCGAGATGCTCGGCGGGTACCGCCGCACCGCGCTGGTGCATCTCGCGGCCGAGCTGGGAGTTCCCGACCTGCTGGCCGGCGGGCCGCGTTCGGGCGCGGAGCTCTCCGCCTCGACAGGTGTCAGGCACGACCGGCTCCACCAGGTCCTTCGCGCCCTGGCGAGTCTGGGCATCCTGGGACAGGACACCGACGGGCGTTTCTTCCTGACCGAGACCGGCGACCTGCTGCGCGGCGACCATCCGGAAACGCTCCGCGGCCAGGCGGTCTATTTCGGCGGCCTCAGCTACCGGGCCTACTCGGGGCTGTACGACAGCCTGGTCAGCGGGGGCATCGCCTTCGACCACGTCTTCGGCACGAGCTACTACGACCATCTCGACCGGCATCCGGACCTGGCCGGGCACTATCACCGGATGATCGCGCTGGCCCCCGGGGCGGCGCAGCTGATCCAGGGCCTGTTCGACTTCACGTCCTGCCGGACCGTCGTCGACGTCGGCGGCGGGAACGGGTCGCTGCTGGCCGAGATCCTCTCGCTGAGCCCGGCCACGCGGGGAATCGTGTTCGACCTGCCCCTCAGCGCCGAGGCCGGCCGGGAAACCCTGGCCGACCGGCGGATCGGCGACCGCTGCGAGGTGGTCAGCGGTGACTTCCGGGTCTCGGTCCCGCCGGGGGGCGACGTCTACATCCTGTCCCGCGTGCTCGCCAACTGGCCCGACGAGACGGCGGTGAAGATCCTTTCCAACTGCCGCCACGCCATGGGGGCCGGTTCCACCCTGCTGGTGTTCGAACTCCTCATGCCCGAGCGTGTCGAGGACGGGGCCTTCGCCGTCGACGGCGACATCAACGCTCTGGCGCACTTCGGCGGGGCCGTACGCACGCGGGCGCAGTTCGAGCGGCTCCTCACCGAAAGCGGATTCCACCTCGACGAGGTCCGGGAAGTGGTTCCCGGCACCCACTGGTCGCTCCTTCGATGCGCGCCGGAGGTAGCCGGGTGAAGGACATACCGCGGTTTTCCGGCCCTCCCCTTCTGGGGCTGAACCACCGCTTTCTCCGTGATCCGATCGGCATGTTCGTGGAGGCGCATCGGAAGTACGGCGACCTGGTGGAGCTCGACCTGGGGGTCTCCGGGTCGATCTACGCCGCCTTTCACCCCGACGGCGTCAAACAGACGTTGCTGAAAGGGCGGCGCGTGCATCGCGCGCTCCTTCGGGAACTGCTCGGCAAGGGGCTGTTCACCTCGCCGAGCGGCGACGACTGGCTCCGGCGCCGCCGCCTGATCCAGCCGCTGTTCCGCCAGGAGCGCCTCGCGGAGATGGTCCCCCTCCTCCTACGTTCGCTTGACGAGGTGATGGAACGGCACTGGCTGCACGCCGGCACGATCGACCTGGCCAGGGAGATGAAGAGGGCGACGGTCGCGATGATGATCGACGCGACCTTCGGCCGGCATCGTGGCATCGACCGGCAGACCGCCCGGGAGGAGTTGAGCTTCCTCCTCCGATACGTGGACGACCGCCTGTTCACGCTGGTCAAACCGCCTCGGCGGTGGCCCACACCGGACAACCGGCGCTACGTGAGGTCCATCGGAACTCTGCGGGCCATCATCTCCGACGCCGTCCGTGACCGGCGGCGGGGTGGTGGGGACGACGAGCCCACGTTCCTGGACGGCCTGCTGGAAAGCCGGGGCGCGGACCCCTCGGTGAGGTTCTCCGACGAGGAGCTCGTCGACGAGGTCCTGTCGATATTCATCGCGGGCACGGAGACCACCGGCACGGCGCTGACCTGGGCTCTGCATCTGCTCGGCACTCACGCGCCCGTCGCCGCGAGTCTCTACGAGGAGGTGACGAGCACGGTCCCCCAGCGCACTCTCACCGCCGGAGATCTCGCCCGGCTCTCCTGGCCGAGGGCGATCGTGCAGGAGGCCGTACGTCTCTACCCTCCCGCGTGGGCGCTGCGCCGCGTGATCGACGAACCCGTGGAGATCGGCGGCGCGCGGTTGCCCGCGGGATCCCGGCTCATCGTGTCGGCCTACGTCACCCACCGGCACCGGGAGGTGTGGCCGGAGCCCGAGCGCTTCGACCCTGCCCGATGGCTGTCACCCGGCGCCGCCGAGCGCCCCCGCTTTTCCTACCTGCCCTTCGGCGCGGGAGCCCACCAGTGCATGGGCAACCTGTTCGCCCTGCTGGAGGGCGAACTGATCATCACGCGTCTGGCACAGCACTTTCGCATGGCGCCGTGGGGAGCCTCACCGGTCCGGGCGCGCCCGACCATCGCCCTGGCTCCCGTTCCCGCCCCGCAACTGGAGGTGACACCGGTCTGATGAGCACCGTCGTCCCCGGACACGAGAAACGCACGCCGCTGAGCGCGAATGAGGTCGTGCACGCCGGCCGGATCCTGACGTGGCTGCACACCTACATCTCCGAACCGCACACGGAACTCGGGCGGGGAGGGCCCATCTGCCCTTTCGTCCCCGCGTCCCTGAAAACGGACGCGCTCGCATTCGTCGTCCACAGCGAGATCGACGGCGAATCCCCCGAAGCCCTGTCGGACCTTCTCCTGACCCACATGAAGGACTTCGCGGCGGCGGCTCCGAATTCGGCTCACGAGCTGAGACGCCGGAGCCTGATGATCATCGTTCCCAATGTCAAGGAAGAGCGCCTTCACGTACTCGATTCCGTGCAGCGCGAAGTCAAGAACGAGATGGTGCGGAACGGCATGATGCTCGGGCAATTTCACCTCCGATGTCCTGACACCGCGGTTCGCAATCCCGGCTTCCAGGTCTCCATCGCACCGCTGCCATGCTTCGCCATACGACACATGGCGCCGCACGACATTCTCTTTCTCCACGACGACCGGGACTGGTTCGCCGAATACAGGCGGAGATTCGAAAACGAATATCTGCAGGGAAAGGTAAAAGACCCCATGATGCTGGATCTCTACAACAGGGCTCAGAACCACTTGGAGGAGGAATGACCCATACCGCTGGCTCCGCCGGCCGGGCCGGGCGTGTCCGCCGGCTCGTCGTCGTCGGCTCGGTCGCCGCACTGGTGCTCACGGCCTGCGGTTCGCTGCCGCCCGAGACCGAGTTCGGCCCGTCGACCTCGGTCACCGCCGGTGCGGGCCCCGCCGGCCTGGTGACCGTCGACGTCAACGGCGACAACAGGGCCGACCTCATCACCGCCGACTTCATGTCCAACACGATCTCGGTGATGCTCGGCAACGGCAACGGCGGTACGGGCAAGCGGGCGAAGTTCCCCACCGGGATGGTTCCCTCGGACCTCGGGCTGGGGGACTTCAACCGCGACGGCAAACTCGACGTGGCCACCTCGGACTTCGGCCCCGACACCGTGTCGGTGCTGCTGGGCGACGGCAAGGGCGGCTTCCGCGCCCCGAAGGCCTACCCGACGGGCGGCGCCGACCCCAACCGGATCCTCGTCACCGACCTCAACGGGGACACCATCCCGGATGTCGCGACGACCAACTTCCACACCGACAACGTCTCGGTCCTGCTGGGCGACGGCAAGGGCGGCCTCGGCAGGGCGACCGAGTTTCCCGTGGTCTTCGACCCGATCCGGATCATCTCCGCCGACATCAACGAGGACAACAAGGCCGACATCCTGACGGCGAACTTCGGCTCCGACGAGATCGGCGTGCTGCTCGGAGACGGCAGCGGCGGGTTCAAGGCGGGCGACAGCCTGCCGACCGGCGGCGACCCGTCCGCGCTCCTCGCCGCCGACCTCAACGGAGACAAGATCATCGACCTGGTGAGCGGCAGCTTCGACCAGCACGACCTGTGGGTGTATCTCGGCAAGGGCGAAGGCGAGTTCTCCGCTCCCGCCCAGTATCCGACCTCCGGAAAGGCGCCCGCCGCCGTCGTCGCCGTCGACCTGAACGGCGACAAACTACTCGACCTCGCGACGGCGAACTCCGTCTCCAACGACGTGAGCATTCTCCGCGGCGATGGAATCGGACATTTCAGTGAGGCGGCGACGTTCCCCATCACCGGAAAGGACCCGCGAGGAGGAATCGCGGCGCTCGACCTGGACGGTGACGGCTCCCTGGATCTGGCCACCGCAAATCACAACTCCAACGACGTATCGCTCCTCATCAACAAGGGTTCAAGCAGGGATAAATAGCGCTATCTCAGTAAATAGGAGTCAAGTTGCTTATCAAGGACGATGATCCATGTAAGATCGTGGTCAACCATGAAGATCAATATTCAATCTGGCCGCAGGAGCGCGATAACCCGCCCGGTTGGAGTGACGCGGGAAAAGAAGGCACCAAGCGCGAATGCCTGGCCTGGATCGACGAGCACTGGACCGACATGCGTCCGCTGAGCCTGCGTCGACTCACCGAATCGGCCGAGCACGCCGCCGGTAGCGATAAGTGACCGGAAGGGACGTGTCCCGGCCCGCACCCCCAAGCCGAGGAGAGAACAGATCATGTCAGCCTCTGATGCCAGCGCGGGAGCCGAGGCGAAAAGGGCGAGCGCGCTGAGCGTACTGCGCGACAATCCGGGGTTCGCATCCCTGTGGACCTCGCGAGTCATCTCCGTCGGCGGTGACGCGCTCAGTCTTGTCGCGCTGATGCTCTACGTGGCCGACACGGCCGGGCAGGCGATCGCGGTCTCCTTGCTTCTGCTCGTCGGGGATTTCGTCCCTTCCCTGCTCAGCCCCATCGCCGGCGCGATCAGCGACCGCTTCGACCTCCGGCGGGTGATGATCGCCTGCGAGGTCACCCAGGGCGTGATCCTTCTGCTCATCGCGCTCTCGCTGCCGCCGCTGCCTCTGCTGCTGGTGCTGGTGGGGCTTCGCGCGATCGGGGGGCAGGTGTTCCTGCCGGCCTCCCGATCGGCGATACCGGGGCTGGTCCGAGACAAGGACCTGGAGACCGCGAACTCCACGCTCGGGTTCGGGACCAACGCCGCTGAGGCCCTCGGGCCGCTGATCGCGGCCGCGCTGCTCCCCTTCGTCGGCGTCCGCGGTGTCCTCCTGGTCGACGCGGCCTCCTTCCTGCTGGCGGGGGCGCTCCTGCTCCGGCTGAAGCCGCTTCAGCCGGCCCCCGCCGAGGAGGGCGAGAGCTCCTCGCTCCTGCAGGACGCGAAGTCCGGGCTCGGCTACATCTGGTCGGCCAAGGTGGTGCGGATCATCGCCCTGGGTTTCTGCGCCATCGTCGCGTTCAACGGGGTCGACGACGTCGCCCTGGTCCTCCTGGCCAAGGTGACCTTCGCCGCCGGCGACTCGGCGGTGGGCGTGCTCCTGGGCGCGGTCGGCATCGGGCTGGTGTTCGGATACGCCCTGATGGCCCGCTACAGCACCCGCGTGCCGCTGGTGACCCTGCTGGTCGCCGGCTTCGCGGTGAGCAGCGTGGGCAACCTGCTCACCGGGTTGACCTGGGCCGTCGCCGCCGCGTTCGCCACCCAGTTCGTCCGCGGATTCGGCATCGCGGCGATGGACGTGGCCACCAACACCATGCTGCAGCGGCTGGTCCCGGCCGGAATGCTCGGCAGGGTGTTCGGCAACCTCTACGGAGCCATCGGGGTGGCCGCCGCGCTGTCCTACGTCGCCGGTGGTTTCCTGCTCGACGCCACCTCCGCGCCGGTGACCCTCGTCATCGCGGGCGGCGGCGGCACGCTGGCCACCGTACTCGTCGCCCTGACCCTGCCGGGGGTGATGCGGAACGCCCCCGCCCAGGGCACGGAGACCGCCGAGGACGGCGCCGGGAACGGCGCCGAGAAGGACATCGAGAAGGACACGGAACTGCGCGACGTCAGGGAGTAGCGATCCGCCGTAGCGCCTCGGCGAGCTCGCCACAGCCGCTGTAGCGGGCTCGCGGATCCGCGGCCATCGCCTTGGCGACGACACGATCTATCTGAGGTGGGAGGTCGGGGCGCAGCGCGGCGAGGGAAGGATGCCGCGCGCGCCGATGCGAGCCGAGAGCCGGCTCGTGCTCCTGGAAGGGGGCCATCGTGGTCAAACATGCGTAGAGCACACAACCGAGGGCGTAGACATCAGACCGGCGGTCGACCACCTGGGCGGTGATCTGTTCGGGAGCCATGTAGCCCAGCGATCCCACGAAGTAGCCGGTCAGGCCCGTTCCCGGCCTCCGGGTGGAGGCCTCGCCGGTGGCTATGCCGAAGTCGGAGAGGTAGCAGCGCCGGCCCGAACGCGTGTCGACGAGGATGTTCTCCGGCTTCACGTCCCGATGGACCAGCCCCTGGGCGTGGAGATAGTCCAGGGCCTCCCCCGTCTGCGCGACGACCGAAACGGCGTGTTCGAGCGTGAGAGGACCATTCGATTCGAGTAGCGCCCACAGATCTCCGCCATGAATATATGGCATGACCGCATAAAGTGAACCGCCACTCTCGCCGACGCCGTAAACCGGCATCACGTGGGGGTGGCTGAGGCCGGCCGTCGTGCGCCATTCGCGCAGAAAACGCCGGCGGAACATCTCGTCCCGGGAATACGCGGGACGCAGCGCCTTCACGGCCACCCTTCTCCCCAGACGCACGTCTTCTGCCAGGTAGACGACGCTTGTCATCGATCGGTGCAGCTCGCCCTTGATGCGGTGGCCGGGAAGCGAGAAAGCACCCTCATCCGTCGAAGGCAATTTTGGCGACCCCCTTTACTGATGTGATGAGCACAATTGACGATACAACAACGCCATTCAATCAAGAGACTATGCAAGCCGTTATTTCCGTGCTTAAACTGACGCCCGAAGGCATCCTCTAAAAGACAGAGAAGAGAGCGGATAATCCGGAGGTAGCGATTGTCGCCCGTCAATAACAAATTACCCTCGGCCGAGCGAATACCGGCGGCGTCGGAGGGCGACGTCAGCGGCGACCTCTCGCCCGAACTGCTCGCGTCGCCGGTGTGGACGGAAGATCAGCTGACCCGGGCCGGCATCCCCATCGTGGACGCTCCCTTCGTGAGCATCGGGGGAGGCATGGGGTCCTTCGTGATGGTGGACCTCCTGCGGATCTCGGGATTCCCCGTGGAGAACATCAAGGTCCTGACCACCCTTGACTACCCCTGGGAGAACTACGAGTACCTGACCGGTGTCGCCCAGCTCCCCCCGGACTACCGGATCAGGTCCGACTCGGCCTCGACCCCGGACAACATCTGGGGCTTCCCGAGCTACGCGGTCCGCGCCGCCTTCGGCGCCCGATCCGTCGAGGGGTTCATCGCACCGATCTGGAACGTCCTCACCGAGAACCTGTTCACGGACTACTGGACCCCGCTCGCGGGGCAGGTGTTCAGGGGGCTCAGGCGGGAGGCCGACCGCATCGGCTACTGGCAGACCATCGCCAAGGGCCAGGCGAGGATGGTGCGCAGGCGGGCCGGGGGCGGCTATTTCTCCATCCTGACCGTGGAAGGAGGGAGAACCCGCAGGGTCGCCTACCGCAGCGGCTTCGTCCACCTGGCCGTCGGTTACCCGAGTGTTCGCTTCCTGCCCGACCTGCAGGCCTACCGCCGGCAGTACGGCGACGGCTACCGGTTCGTCAACAGCTACGAGCCCCACGAGCACGTGTATGACGACCTGGTGAAACAGCCGGGGACCGTCCTCGTGCGCGGTGGCGGCATCACCGCGTCGGCGATCCTGCACCGGCTGTTCAACGACCGGGAACGGCATGGCGCGCGGACGCAGATCCTGCACCTCCTGCGCACCCATGTCGACTCCTCGCACGGTCCGTCCGTCTTCATGCGCCGGCGGGGCGGCGACGGCTGGGCTTACCAGGGGTTCAACTGGCCGAAGTCCAGCTGGGGCGGGCAGCTCAAGGTCCGCCTGGAGAAGCTCGACGACGACGAGCGGCTGCGGATGTGGAAGACCATCAAGGGCTCCACGACCCCGTACCGGAAAGGCTGGCAGAAGCAGCTGCGGCAGGGGCGGGAGGAAGGCTACTACCGGACCCTGGCCGGGCAGATCGACCACGTCGAGCCCGGCCCCGACGGAACCATGACCACCTTCATCCGGCAGAACGGCTCCCCGGACATCCGCAGGGTCGACGTCAAGTTCATCATCGACGCGACCGGCCTCGTGGGAGACATCAAGGAGCACCGTGTCCTGGCCGACCTGCTGGACAACTCCGGCGCCGAGCGCAACGGGCTCGGACGGCTCCAGGTGTCGCGCACCTTCGAGGTTCCCGGCTCACGCAACGGAGGCGGCCGGCTCTACGCCGTCGGGGTCACGACCGAGGGCTCCTACTACGCGCCCGTGGACTCGCTTCTCGGGCTGCAGTACGCGGCCCTGACGATCTGCGACGACCTCGCGCGGCTGGGCTTCTGCCGCCGGATCGGTCCGATCAGGTCGGTCTCCCAATGGTGGAAGTGGATGAGGGGTGTGACGCCGTGACTCCCACGCTGGCAGGCCGCATCCAGTCGCGGATCTTCCTCGTCTTCACCGCCGGACTGGCGTGGACGCTACTGATCACCCTGGTGCTTCCCGTGGGTTTCACCCCTCTGCCCCAGGCATACATGGCGACGCTGACCGCTCTGGTCCTCGTCGCCGTGCTCGGCACCGTCCTCTGGGAGCCCCTCTACCACTTCCTCCAGCAGTTCCGCTGGGAGAAGGACTGGCCGGCCGTCCTGATCCTGCTGGAGGGCGTCCCGGAGGGCTGGCTCGTCTACGTGGTGATGCGGGACGTCATCGGCATCCCCGTTGACCCGCTGCCGTTCGCCATCCACTTCGCGACCACCTGGTTCGTGGTGTTCGCCTGTCTTCACGGCCCCCTGCGTGTCCCCTTCCTGCGCTGGCGTTTCCGTGGTGGGAGATTGATTTGAGAATCGACGAGTACAAACTGTCCGTACAACCGGGTGAAGGAATCATCGGTCGTTTCCCGTCAGCGGTGTTCCTGCTGGTGAGCGAGGACGACGCGAACGAGCCCGACAAGCTCATGGACCTCTTCGACGGTCCCGCCGGGCCCGTGGAGGACCTGGACGACCGGCTTGAGGAGTTGTTCTCCGCGACCGAGTCCGACACCATCGCCGCCTTCGCCGCGCTGGTCGAGACGGACCAGCGGATGTCGCTCTATCTCCACGGCCCGGTCGAGGTCGTCGCGGACGGCCCCAACGCCGACTTCCGCGCGTGGGGCCCCGGGCAGGTCCCCCTGCTCCGCTATGAGGTGCCGGACGCCGCGGGTTCGCTGTCGGTCCGTTACACCGAGGGGCCGGAGACCGACCGGACCTGGGCCTCCCTCGACTTCCGGGCCGGCGCCGTACCCGGCAGCGGATTCGTGCTCAAGCGGCTTGACCTGGCCGGGTCCGCCATGGATCTCGGCATGGACGAGCCCGCGATGCCCGAGGCCGTGACGGCGGAGCCCGACGCACCGGCCTCGCCCGGGAACACGGCGGAGGGGCGGGTACGGCCCCGCCTCCAGATGCCGAGCCGCCCGCGCCGGCCGTTCATCCCCCCGCCGGCCCCGCCAGCGCCCGTGACGCAGCCGTTCGAACGGCCCGCGCCCGTGACGCACTCGTTCGACCAGCCGCCCCTGACCCAGCCGCCCCCGAGCCTGCCGTTCCAGACCCAGTCATCCCTGACCCAGCCGTTCCAGACCCAGCCGGCGGCGCTCCCCGGCCTGCAGGGGCTTCCGGGCCGGCAGGAGACGACGGCCGGGAACGGGAACCCCCGGCCCACCTATCCCTCCCGGTTGCTCGCCAGACTGCTGGTCGCGGCCACCGCCGGGGCCCTGTGGACGGCCGGCATCGCTCCCCTGCTGTCCACCGGGTTCACGCCGCTGGGCGACGTCTACACCATGGCGCTCATCTCGCTGGGACTCCTCGTGGTGCTCGGCGTCGTGCTCTGGGACCCGATCTACACGTTCGCGCAGCGTTCGCGGCGGGGCAAGGACTGGCCGGCCGGCTTCTTCCTGCTGCAGGCCGTACCGGAAGGACTGTTGGTCTACGGAGTCCAGTCCCTCCTCCTCGACCGGTTCGTGGTGAGCCAGCCGACGCTGATCATCCACCTCGCGACGACGAGCCTCGTCCTGGGGCTGGGGCTGTTCTGCCTGAAATTCCTCCCCTTCGCCCGCCGCGTCCTGCTGCGGTCCGGCGGCCACGGCACGGGCGGCATGGCCCCGGAGACTCCGGCGGTTCCCTCGCCCTCGTCCGTGACGGCCGGCGAGCCGGCACAGGCCCCGCTGGTCTGGGGCGTCAACTGCCAGCAAGGGCACTTCAACCGGCCGGACGCCCGCTACTGCGCCTCCTGCGGGACCGCGATGCACGGTCTCACCCGGGAGCCCTTCCAGGCGCCCCGGCCGGTTCTCGGATATCTCGTCTCCGACGACGGCACCGCGCACGTCCTCGACAGCGACTACGTCGTGGGACGCGTACCGCAGACCGACGAGAAGGTGCTCGGCGGGCGAGCCCGCGCCCTGGCCACCGCCGACACCGACCCGTCGGTCGGGAACGCCCACACCGACGTGGAACTCGACCAGTGGGACGTCGTGATCACCGACCGGGGCCACCCGGCCGGCACCTTCCTGCGCGAACCGGAGAGCACCAGCTGGATCCGCCTGACCCCGCAGCAGTCGTTCGCCGTGCAGTCCGGGACGCACATCCGCGTCGGCGGCCGCGAGTTCGTCTACCACGCCCTGAACCAGCGCTAGGAAACGTGAGGAGCACCATCATGACCGCCACCTACAACTCCGACACGACCAAGACCTTCTACAACTCCTGGGGTGCCAACGAGTGGGACCGGCTCGAGAGCTCCCTGGAGAACCGCATCAACTACCGCATCCACCGGGCGATGCTCGCCGAGTTCGTCCGCCCCGGTGACAAGGTGCTCGAAGCGGGTGCCGGCCCCGGCAGATTCACCATCGAGCTGGCCAAGGCCGGTGCCGAGGTGACGGTCTGCGACCTGTCCGACGTGCAGCTGGGCATCAACCGCGAGAAGGTGGCCGAGGCCGGGCTCACGGAGCGTGTCACCAGCTGGCATCAGGCCGACATCGTCGACCTCTCCCGGTTCGAGTCGGCCGCCTACGACGCGGTGGTCTGCGTCGGGAGCGTGCTGAGCTGCGTGCTCGACCGTGTCCCCGACGCCCTGGCCGAGCTCGTCCGGGTGACCAAGCCCGGAGGGGTCATCATCGTCAGCGTGACCTCGCGCTACGGATACCTGCGCGCGGGGCTGGAGCCGATCCTCGAACTCGCCGGTTCCGGTGACCAGCTCGCCGCCATCGACGACGCGGTGGTCACCGGGGACATCGTCGGGATCACCGCCGACATGGAACTGCTGACCACCCACTTCTTCACCTGGGCGGAGCTGAAGGAGGCCCTGGAGGTCGCGGGCTGCGAGATCGCCGCGGCCTCCGCTTCGAACTTCCTGTCCGCGGACTTCCCGAAGCTCGACGCGCTGCTGGAGGATCCCGCCGTGATGGAGGCGTTCACCCGCTGGGAGCTTGAGGCGTGCCGCGCCCCGGGAGCCATCGACGGCGGCACCCACATCATCGCCGTGGCCCGCCGCCTGGCCGGATGACGGGAGAACCGGATGCTGGACTACGAGAAGTCGACGTACGGCGAGCGCATCGCCGACATGTATGACGACTGGATGCACAGCGCCTGGGAACCCCGGGAGACGATCGCGGCCGTGGAGGAGCTCGCCGGGGGCGGGGCGGTTCTGGAGCTCGGGGTGGGGACGGGGCGGATCGCCCTGCCCCTGGCCAGGGCCGGGCTCAAGGTCACCGGCATCGACGTCTCTCCCGCCATGCTCGCCAGACTGCGGGAGAAGGATCCCGACGGCCTGATCGAGGCGGTCCAGGGCGACTTCACCGAGTTGCCCGTCGAGGGACGCTTCTCGGTGGTGTTCGTGGTGAACTCGCTGCTCCAGCTCTCCGACCCCGCCGACCAGCTGCGCTGTCTCGTCAAGGTCCGTGAGCACCTCGAACCCGGCGGTGTCCTCATCATGGAGGAGGCCAACCCCGCGGTCTTCTCCGGAGGCGGGCTCCAGGTGGCCCACATCACCACGGACGAGCTCCACCTGATCGCCTCCGAGTACGACCCCATCGGACAGCACTACCGGGCCCAGCACGTGATCCTGCGCAACGGCGAAACCCGCCTCAATCCCGTGGCCCTCCGTCTCACCTCGCCGTCCGAGTTCGACCTCATGGCGGAGAAGGCGGGTCTGCGCCTGCGCGAACGCTGGGGCAACTGGTCCCGCACCATCCCCTACCTGGCCGAGAGCCGCGCGCACATCTCGTTCTACGAACCCGTCTGACCTTTCTACGAGCCTGTTCGCTCGCCCGGCGGACGATTTCGCCGGGCGAGCACCGACAGGTCCATCAACCACATCCGGACCTCTGGGCGCCTGACGACATACGGAGATCTCATGACCATCCAGCAGCAGGCTTCCGACTATGAGGCCATCATCAAGCAGTACGAACAGCTCACCGATGTCTCCGAGGTCATTCTCGGCGGCAACCTGCACGTCGGTTACTGGGCCGGCGTCGACAACGACGACTCGATGCAGAAAGCGACGGACAGGCTGACGGACCTGCTCATCTCCAAGATCGAGGTTGGCCCTGGGCAGCGGGTGCTCGACATCGGTTGCGGCACCGGGCGGCCCGCCGTACGCCTGGCCAGGACCAGGCAGGTGGAGATCGAGGGCATCGATCTCGGTCTCCACCAGATCGAGCAGGCCATCGCCCTCGTCCGCGAAGAGGGCCTGGAGGACAGGATCACTCTGCGCCATGCGGACGCGATGACGATGGACTATCCCAACGAGTCGTTCGACGCCGCCTGGGCGATCGAGTCGCTCCCGCACGTGCCCGATCGCGGCCACGTGCTGCGCGAGGTCTCCCAGATGCTGCGCCCCGGTGGACGCCTCGTGTTCACCATCTGCGTGGAACTCGTGCCGACCACCGGGGACAAGCGCGCGTTCCTCGACAACTACTACCAGACGTTCAACGCCTCCTACCCCACCTTCGACAGCCTCCCCGAGCTCATCGACCAGGCCGGCCTGGAGCTCGTGGAACTCCTGGAGATCGGCGAGCACGTGTTCGACAAGACCATGGCGGCTGTGGCCAAGGGGTTCCGGGAACACGCCGACGAACTCGAACGCAGCGTCGGCCTGCCTACCCAGCGCACGGAGTTGATGGCCGAGTCCGCACTGCGCTTCGGCGCGATGGCGGAGACCGGCTACGCCGTCGCCGTCACACGCCGCCCGCTCGCCTAGCACTTCCCGCTGTTTCCCACATCCTCGTGAGGCCCCCAAGCGGGACCCCCTCGAACGTGAACCTCGTACCTCGTACCTCGTACCTCGTACCTCGAAAGGAGGAAGGATGGTGAGTGGCTCCCCCGGTCCATGGATACGGCGATTCACCGTGGGAGACGCGGCTTGTGTCCGGCTGGTCTGCTTCCCGCACGCGGGCGGCGCGGCCAATTACTTCCACGGGCTGTCCGCCCTCATGCCGCCGACCGTGGAGATCCTGGCCGTGCAGTATCCCGGACGCCAGGACCGGCTGGCCGAACGCCCGATCGAGGCCGTGCCGGAACTGGCCGCCCGGATCACCGAGCGCCTGGCCTCGTGGGCCGACCGGCCGCTCGTCCTCTTCGGGCACAGCATGGGCGCGGTGGTCGCCTTCGAGGTGGCCAGAAGGCTGGAGCGAGAACCAGCGGGTCTGATCGTCTCCGGGCATCGGGCACCGTCGGTGCCCATGAGGACCTCCCCATCACACCACGATGACGACATGCTGATCTCCGTCCTGGAAGAGCTGGACGGCACCGACGCACGTCTGCTGGCCGACCCCGAGATGCGGAAGATCATCCTTTCCGCGCTCCGGGCGGACTACAGGGCGATCGAGACCTACGCCTACGTCCCCGGCCCTCCGGTGAGCTTCCCTCTCAGCGTGATGGTCGGCGACACCGATCCGGACGTCACTCTCGCCGACGCGCGGGCGTGGGGGGAACACTCTTCGGCCCGATGCGGCGTTCGGGTCTTTCGTGGCGGGCACTTCTATCTCCGGTCGTGGCCCGCCGAGGTCGTCGAGTCCGTGGTCGCCGACCTCCTCTCCTTCTGTGGAGCCGACCTTCTCTCCTTCTGCGGAAGCGACGGCCCGTGAGGGAACAAGGGGCCACGGCACCTGGCCCCTTCCCCCGGGTGCGCAAGGTCCTTCGTCACGGCACGGGCAGGTGCCCGCGCACCTGGCGCGGAGGCGCCGTGTTTCTCCGCAAGACCCGTCCCGCTCAGCGGCGGACCGGTGCCACGGCGCTGCCGGCGGCGAAGGCGTCGCGGCAGCCGATGGAGCAGAACCAGTAGGTGACGCCGTCCCGCTCGATGGACGCGGCGGCGGTCCGCGGCTCGACCCGCATCCCGCAGACCGGGTCGATCGTCGAGGCGGGTTCGGTGGGAGTCTCCACGGAGACGCGCAGGTCCGCCGGGACTCGCGGTGCCGGTGGCAGGGGTGGCGAGGTGAAGCGGCGTAGCCGGTTGGCGTTGCCCACCACCGACAGCGACGAGGCGGCCATGGCCACCGCGGCGATGATCGGGCTGAGCCGCAGGCCGAGGAAGGGGTACAGAACCCCGGCGGCGATCGGGATGCCGATCACGTTGTAGACGAAGGCCAGGAACAGGTTCTGGCGGATGTTGCGCATGGTGGCCTGTGACAGCCGTACCGCGGTCACCACCCCGCTCAGCGCGCCGGAGATGAGCGTGACGTCGGAGGCCTCGATGGCCACGTCGGTGCCCGTGCCGATGGCGAATCCCACGTCGGCCTGGGCCAGCGCGGGGGCGTCGTTGATCCCGTCGCCCACCATGCCGACCCGCCGGCCCTGACCCTGCAGGCGGGCGATCTCGGCGGCCTTGCGGTCGGGCAGGACCTCGGCGAGCACCTCGGTGATGCCGACCTGGCGGGCGATGGCCTCGGCGGTGCGCCGGTTGTCCCCTGTGATCATGACGACCCGCGGGCCCAGCTCTTGGAGGGCGGCGACCGCGGCAGCCGAGTCCTCTTTGACGGTGTCCGCGACGCCCAGCACTCCGGCCGGTTCCCCGTCCACCACCACCATGATCGGAGTACGGCCGGCCCGGGCCAGCCGATCGGCGGCCCCGGCGAGACCGGCGGCGTCGACCCCGTACCTGCTCAGCAGCCGGGTGCCACCGACAAGCACGCGATGGCCGTCCACGGTCGCGACGACGCCCTGCCCGGTGATCGAGTCGAACTCGGCTGGATCGCGCAACGGCAGGTTCCGCTCCCTGGCCCCGTCCACCACCGCCTGTCCCAAGGGATGTTCCGAGACGCGTTCGGCGCCGGCCGCCAGCCGCAGGACCTCCTCGGCGGCCCATGTGCCGTACGGTTCGACATCGGTGAGCGCGGGCCGGCCACGGGTGATCGTGCCGGTCTTGTCCAGCACGACCGTCTCCAGCTTGTGCGCGGTCTCCAGCGCTTCCGCGTCGCGAATCAGGATCCCGGCCTGGGCGCCCTTGCCGGTGCCGACCATGATGGACAACGGGGTGGCCAGGCCCAGCGCGCACGGGCATGCGATGATCAGCACGGCGACCGCCGCCACCAGCGCCGGCGTCAGCGCGGGCGCGGGACCGGCCACGAACCACACCGCGAAGGTGATGATCGCGATCGCGATGACCGCCGGAACGAAGTAGCCGGAGACCAGGTCGGCCAGCCGCTGGATGGGTGCGCGTGAGGCCTGCGCGGCCTGCACCAGCCGGATGATCTGCGCCAGCATCGTCTCGGCGCCGACCTTCTCGGCACGGAAGGTGAACGATCCCGTCTGGTTGACGGTCGCGCCGACCACCTCGTCCCCCGGGCCCTTGTCAACGGGGATCGACTCGCCGGTGACCATCGACTCGTCCAGCGTCGACCGGCCTTGCAGGATCACCCCGTCGACCGGGACCTTCTCGCCCGGCCGCACGATCACCACGTCGCCCGGTCGTACCTGCTCGACCGGGATTTCGGCCTCGACGCCGTCACGCACGACGCGGGCGGTCCTGGCCTGCAGGCCGATCAGCTTGCGTATCGCCTCGCCGGTGCCCGCCTTGGCGCGTGCTTCCAGCAGCCGGCCGAGCAGGATCAGCGTCAGGATGACCCCGACCGCCTCGTAGTAGACGTCGCGTGCCTGCTCGGGCACCAGAGCGGGGGCGATGGTGACCAGCAGGCTGTAGCCGTAGGCGGCGGTCGTGCCCAGGGTGATCAGGCTGTTCATCTCGGCGGAGCGGTGCCGCAGGCTCAGCCAGCCGGTCTTGTGGATCGGCCAGCCGGTGTAGAACATCACCGGCGTGATCAGCGCCAGCTGCACCCATCGGTTCAGCAGCGCCTCCGGCACCCAGGACGCGCCGAAGAGCTCGTGCGCCATCATCGCGAAGGCCACCGGCGCGGTCAGCACCGCCCCCACCAGGACGCGCCGCGACAAGTCCCGGATCTCGGCACGCCGCTCGGCCGCCTCGGCGTCCTGGGGCGCCTCGGCGAGTTGTGACGACGTGGACGAGGGCGCGGAGAACGGCGTGGACAAGGGCGCGGAGAACGGCATGGACGAGGGCGCGGGGATCGGCCCGGCGGGCGCCTGCCCGGGATCCTCGGCTGTACGGCCGGCGCCGGGATCGGCCGGCTCGACGATCAGCCGGCCGTGGACCATGCTCATCCCACAGACAAAGCCGTACTCCCCCGCACGCTGGGGATCCAGCTCCACGACACTCTTGGCGAAGGCGGGCAGCGCCCGGCTGACCCCGAAGCCGGGGAAGAGCACCCGGGAGGTGCAGTCCCCGCTTTCACGCCGGTCGAAGACCAGTCGCACCGGGATGCCCTGCCGTACCCGGATCACATCCGGCGAGTAGCCGCCACGCACGACGATCTCGGCCTCCTGAACGCCGTGGCGCAGTTCGGCCAGGCGGCTGCGGCGAGGTCCGAAGAAATACCAGACGAGGAAGACCAGCAGGCCGCCGGAGACCAGGACGACGACCCACTCAGCGGTGCTCATGAAATACCACCACGGTGACGCCGGCCGGAACCAGCTGTTGCTTCTTCATCACGGCCTCCCCGGCGCCGCGTTCCTCGGCGAGACCCTTCGCCCCGCCTACCCGCTGCTCACCGGCGCAAGCAACGCCGGCCCTGCGACCAGCGGCAGAAGCTACGGTCAGCTTGCGGCCCGTCCTCCCTCCCCGCCTACGGCACAACGTCCCGGAAGGGAAGGACCAAGGCCCTTCCCGCGACGTGCCGTCGCCGGCGGGTCCGGTGCGATCGATCGGCCTCCGCCGCCGTCACGTGCGGGGATGCATCGCGTCACCGTCTCGTGGAGATGAATGTCGGAGCGCTCTGGTACATGTGGGCCATGGGCGTGAGTGTTGACGAGTTCCTGAAGATGTTGAAGAGGCTGCCCGAGGTCGAGCAGAGCGACGGCGGCAACTGGGTCTCGCTGAAGGTGCGTGGCAAGGGCTTCGGCTACCTGTGGGAGAAGACGCGGACCGTGGGGCTCAAGGCGACGATCGAGGAGCAGATCGCGCTGGTGGCGGAGCGCCCGGAGGTGTTCGAGGTCCAGTTCACCACGGGCCGGTTCGGCTGGGTCGTGGTGCACCTCGACAAGATCGACCCGGAGGAGCTGTTCGAGCTGGTCACCGAGGCATGGCTGCTGACGGCCCCCAAGCAGCTGGCCGACGCGCATGAGATCGGGCCATAGCCGTACGGCATGGCGGGTCTCGCCGTTCAGGTGTCGTTCCGCGGAGGCGCCCCCGGGAGCGCCTCTGCCGATCAGCGTTCAGGAGTCGATGACGATGGCCTGACCGTCCCGAAGGGTCCGGTGCCGCACGTTTTCGGTGCGGTAGTGCGCGGCGACCAGCTCCACGGCCTCACTTTCCGGATGCTCCGACCGGTAGTGCGGCACGATGGCATACTCCAGCAGGCCCAAACCGTCCCACAGGGGATCGGCCCCATAGAGCTCCCGCACGGCGCCGGGATCATCGACGAGTTCGAGGCCGCGCAGGCTCGGCGCCAGCACGCAACATCCGGCGCTGTAACCGGCATAGAGATCTGCCGGGCCGCAAGCCCGTGGCATGGCGGCGGCCGTGGAGGACTTTCCGAAGCCGGAAACACCCGGAACACGGCCCGCGCCGGGACAGATCACAGATTGCGATCAAGAAGGGGAACCGCCGTCGCCTGACTCGAATTGCTGTCTAGGTTTGTGGCGACCTCATTCGCCTTCATAAGGGAACAGCCGTGACCGACACTTCAGGGACCTTCATCGAACCACCCATGATTGACACCGATGTGTCTCACTCACCGAGAATCTGGAACTACTGGCTGGGCGGCAAGGACAATTACCAGATCGACCGCGAAGTCGGTGACCAGTTCGCGCGTGTTTTCCCGGACATCGTGCCGATCGCCCGCGCCTCGCGATGGTTTCTCACGCGCGCGGTGGAGTTTCTCGCCGGAGAAGCCGGGATCCGCCAGTTCCTGGACATCGGCACCGGGCTTCCCACCGTTGACAACACCCATGAGGTCGCCCAGCGAGTCGCTCCGGAATCACGGATCGTCTACGTCGACAACGACCCGATCGTCCTGGCGCACGCCCGCGCCCTGCTGGTCAGCACCTCCGAAGGCGTCACCCAGTACATCGACGCCGACCTGCGCGAACCCGGCGAGATCCTGCGGGCGGCGGCCGAGACCACCCTCGACTTCAGCCAGCCGGTGGCGCTTATGCTGCTGAACGTCCTGGGTCACATCCCCGACATCGACGAGGCACGCTCGATCGTCAGTCGGCTGGTGGACGCCCTGCCGTCGGGCAGCTATCTCGCGGTCGCCGACGGCACCAACGTGATCCGCGGCGAGGAGTTCGAGGCGGCCATCGCCATCTGGAACGCCAGCGGCTCGGTCCCCTATCACCTGCGCACACCCGAGCAGATCGCCGGTTTCTTCGACGGTTTGGAACTCCTCGAACCAGGCGTGGTCTCCTGCCCGCTGTGGCGGCCCCACCCCTTCGACATCGGTTCCAACGCCGAGGTGGACGAATTCTGCGGTGTGGCGCGCAAGCCGTGACGGCCGCGGAAACCGAAACGCCATTACGAGCCGCGGGCCCGTAAAAAGCACGATCAAAGAAGACGGCGGGCTCTTTGGTCGGGCAGGCTTCATTCGACCACATCGACGCCAGGCGATCGGCCGCCGCGTCTCATTCCCGGCACCGGTACGGGCCGTGTGCGCCGATCGCTGATTCGGTGCACTGCGGAAGCGAGCCATGCCGCCACAAGCTGGACCGTTCCGCAGTTCTCTGCTCCGTGGAAAGGGAACTGCATATGCCGCTAGAAGGAACCACCGCGCGCGTTGCCGTACCAGCACCAGGAACAAAGCCTTGCGTCATGAGATGGGGGCGGGCCGCCGTCAGCGCGCTCGCCGCCCTGGTGCTGGCTCTGGCCGCCACGACCGCCAGCGCCGGTGCGAGCAGCGCGCCCAGCGAGCCCACGGAGGGCCCGGCGCTTTTCGCCCCCGGGTTCAGGCACGGGAAGGTCGCCGTGGACGGCGGCACCATCCACTACGTCCGCGGCGGGTCGGGCCCGGCCCTCGTGCTCCTGCACGGCTGGCCGCAGACCTGGCAGATGTGGCGCAAGGTGATGCCCGATCTCGCCCGCGAGCACACCGTGATCGCGATCGACCTGCCGGGGCTGGGCGGTTCCACGGTGCCGACCGGCGGTTACGACAAGGTCACCACCGCGCGGCGCGTTCGCCAGGCCGTCAACCAGCTGGGCTTCAGGCAGGTGGAGATCCTCGCCCACGACCTCGGTGTCCTGGTGGCGTACCCCTACGCGCGGGACTTCCCCACCGAGGTGAAGCGGGTCGCCATGCTCCAGACCCCGGTGTCCGGTTTCGGCCTTGAGGAGCTCTACGGGCTGAGCTGGCACTTCCGCTTTAACATGTCCCCCGCGCCGATTCCCGAGCGGATCCTGGACAACGACGAGGTCAGCACCTACCTCGACATGATGTTCAACTTCAGTCACCAGCAGGGCGCGGTGGACCGCGAGACGTTCTACAAGGCCTACGCGGACCCGGCCCGGCGTACCGCGGGGTACGAGTACTACCGGGCGTTCGCCGCGGACGCGGAGAACAACCAGGCGAACGCGGCCAGGCGGCTGCCCATGCCGGTGCTGGGGATGGGCGCGCAGTACGGGTTCGGAACCACCGTCGCCGATTCGTTCCGCCGGATCGCCGACGATGTCCGCACGGTGGTGGCACCCGACTCCGGTCACTTCATCGCCGAGGAGAACCCGCGCTTCCTGATCGACTGCGCGAACCTCTTCTTCGGCGCCCAGGGCGGCACGCCGCAGCGGCCCGAACTCGCCGGCTGCGCCCCGTAGACACCGGCGCCACGCCGTTCCCTAGCACCTGCCCCGGCGTACCGGAGCACCGACCGTGAAAGCCCCGCCTCCGACGGGGCTTTCGCTGTCGGCGCGCTCAGTTCCTGACGCCGGCCGGCAGCAGGTCGCCGTGGGCCGCGATCAGCTCGTCGACGAGCTCGCGGATCCGGTGGACCGGAAGCGTGGCGGCGGTGTTCGGGTCGAGCAGGGCGGCCTGGTAGACATGGTCGCGTCTGCCCTCCAGGGCCGCCTTCACGGTCAGCTCGCTCACGTTGAGCGTGGCCCTGTTGAGCGCGGCGAGCTGGGCGGGCAGCTCGCCGATCGCGGTCGGCTGCACCCCCGCCCTGTCCACGTGGCAGGGCACCTCGACGCAGGCGTCGGCGGGAAGGTTGGCGATGAGGCCGCCGTTGCGGACGTTGCCGTGGATGAGGCGGGGAGTGCCGGTCTCGATGGAGTGGATGGCCAGCGAGGCCAGCTCGTCACCACGCTCGATGGTCACGCCCTTGCCCGCGTCGAGGGAGAGCTTCTGCGACTCGTATTCGGCGAAGCCGTCGGCCAGCCAGTCCAGGTAGATGCCGACCGGGATGCGGTAGTGCTCGACCTGGTCGGCCTTCGAGAGGAACCAGGGCAGGTACTCCGATCCGTGCTCGCTCGACTCTGTCGGGAAATAACCGAAATTTCGATAAATCTCCACACGGACCCTGCGTCGCAGCTCGGGGCTGGCCTCGATGATCTCGTCCAGCCTCCGGTAGAGGTTCTCCCCGTTCCGCTCGAAACGGAGCACGAACGCCTGGTGGTTGACCCCCGCGGTGAGGAAGGAGACCTCCTCCTCCGGCACGCCGACCATCCTGGCCAGGGTCGACTGCGTGTCGCGCGCGGCATGGCAGACGCCCACGACGTTGCGGAACGGCGTGCCCGCGTAGACCGCCCAGGGGATCATCGACATCGGGTTGGTGTAGTTGAACAGCACCGCGTGGGGGGCCAGTTCGGCCAGGTCCTGGCCGATGGAGACCATCACCGGGATGGTGCGCAGCGCCCGGAAGATCCCGCCGATGCCCAGGGTGTCGGCGATCGTCTGGCGCACGCCGTACTTGGCGGGGATCTCGAAGTCACGCTGTACGGCGGTCAGCCCACCGACGGCGATCTCGTTGATCACGTAGTCGGCGCCGTCGAGCGCGGCCCTGCGGTCGGCGTGCGCCTCGATCCTGGCTCCGACACCGAGCTCGGTGACCATCCAGGTGGCCATCGCCTCGGCCGTGGCCAGCCGTTCGGGGTCGATGTCGTGCAGGACGATCGTCGACTCGGCCAGCTCGGGGAAGGTCAGGATGTCGGAGAGCAGGTTCTTGGCGAAGGTGATGCTGCCGGCGCCCACCAGGACGATCCGGGCCATGGGATACCTCGATTCAGGGGGTCAGCAGTGCCTTGACGGGGGTGGCGTGGCCGTTCATCAGCGCGGTGAAGATCTCCGCGCCCTCGGAGAGCGGGAAGGAGGTGACCCAGCTCAGGTCCCAGCCCGCGACCAGGTCCACGGCGGCGGCGAAGTCGGCGTCGCTGTAGGCGAAGGAGCCGAGCACCCGTTTCTCGCCGCGCACGAGGTCGGCGGCGTCGAACCCGGCGGTCTTGTCCGCCAGGCCCAGCCAGACCGCCACCCCGCCGGGACGCAGGCGGGCGAGCGACTGCTCGTGGGTGGTGGCCGCGCCGACCGCGTCGAACACCAGGTCGTACTCTCCGGTCAGCTCCGGCCCGGACACGTCGGCGCCCAGGCGGCTCGCGATCGCGCAGCGCTCCTCGGACCGGTCGGCGATCTCGATCCGTGCGGCCTTGCCCGACATGGCGACCTGCAGGCAGGCCAGGCCGATGGCGCCCGCGCCGATGATGCCCACCTTCGCCCCGGCCGGAGCGTCGGCCAGCGCCCAGGCGTGGACCGCGTTGGCCGCGGGCTCGACGATCCCGGCCGCCGTCCAGTCGACGCCTTCTGGCAGCGGCACCAGCGCGCCGGCGGGCACCGCCACCCGCTCGGCGAACCCGCCGGGCAGGTGCACCCCGACGATCCGCCGCTGCCTGCACACGTTGGAGAGCCCTCGCGCGCAGATGTCGCAGCGCCCGCAGGAGAGGATCGGGTTGACGACCACAGGCCGGCCGTCCTCCGTGCGCCCGGCGAACTCATGTCCCATCACCAGCGGCGGCACCCGGAAGCCAGGCGTCCTGACGCCGTGCAGCTCGCTGCCGCAGATGCCGGAGGTGACCACGTGCACGAGCACGTCGTCTCCGCCGACCTCGGGCTCGGGGACGTCGCGCAGCTCCACGACGCCTGGCCCGGTGAAGACGAGGGCCTTCACCGGACCCCGCCGGCGGCCGGATGTGCGTGTCTCACGGAAACTCCTGTCTGAGGATCGGATGCGGCGGTGTCAGCCGCGGTAGGGGTTGGCCGGCATGCCGCTGACCGAGGTACGGCAGCGCAGCAGCTCGCCTCCGGTGCGGCCGTCCGAGGCCGTGGTCACGTACAGCACGTCGAGGCCGGGGCCGCCGAACGCGCAGCTCGTCACGTGGGGGGCCGGGATCTCGACGGCCAGGTCGAGCGTTCCGTCCGGCCGGTAGCGCACGACCGCGCCGCCGTCCCACAGCGCCACCCACACGTGGCCGTGGGCGTCCACGGTGATTCCGTCGGGCAGACCCCCGGCCACCTCGACGAACGTGCGCCTGCCGTCGAGGTGGCCGGTGGCCGGGTCGTAGTCGAAGACGTCCACCCGGCCGGTGGGCGTGTCCGCGTAGTAGACGACGCGCTCGTCCGGGCTCCAGGCGATGCCGTTGGAGACGGAGACCTCCCCCAGCACGTGCTCGGCGACGTGGTCGGGGCCGAGCTGGTAGAGCGCCCCCGCCCGGGGGGTTTCGTCCTCCGCCATGGTGCCCGCGAAGAACCGCCCGGCCCGGTCGCACGCGCCGTCGTTCATCCGGTTGCCCGGACGTTCGGCCGCCGTCACAGGCACGATCACCTCCATCGGCCCGTCCTCCGGCAGGAGGGCGAAGCCATCCCTGACCGCGAGCACCAGCCCTCCCGCCACCCTCGGCGCGACGGCGCCGACCGGCTGGCCGAGCTCGATCGTGTCGTGGGAGTCGTCGGCGGGGTCGAGACGGTGCACGCGTCCGGCCGGAATGTCCACCCAGAGGAGCCGCCCGGTGGGGGCGTCCCAGCGCGGCCCCTCGCCCAGCGCGGCCCTGGGCACCGGGACGATCTCCGGCTCCGAGACTCTGGTCACGACTGCCCCACAACGGGGTTGCGCAGGCTGCCGATGCCCTCGACGCTCACCTCGACGACGTCTCCCGGCTGGAGCGAGCGCCGCGGGTCCATGAAATCGCCGCAGCCCCAGGGGGTGCCGGTGAGCACGACGTCACCGGGTTCGAGGGTGAAGGAGCGCGAGCAGTACGCCAGCAGCTCCGCGACGCCGAACAGCATCTCGGCGGTGCTCGAGTCCTGCATGGTCTCGTCGTTGACGACGGTGCGCAGCCGCAGCGCCTGCGGGTTCGCGATCTCGTCCGGCGTGACGATCACGGGGCCGAGCGGGCAGAAGGTGTCCAGGCTCTTGCCCCGCACCCACTGGACGTCGGCGAACTGCAGGTCGCGGGCGGACACGTCGTTGGCGACCGTGTATCCGGCGACCCCGGCGAGCGCCTCCTCGGGACTCGCGTGGCGCAGAGGCGTCCCGATCACGGCGGCCAGCTCGGCCTCCCAGTCGACCCGGCCGGTCAGCTCGGAGTCGATCACGATGGGCTCGCCGGGGCCGATCACGCTGGACGGGAACTTGGCGAATATCAGCGGCCGGTCCGGCTTCTCCATCCCCGCCTCGCGGATGTGGTCCAGGTAGTTCAGCCCGATCGCAACGATCTTGCCGGGACGCAGCGGCGCGACGGGCACCGCGTCCGGAAGCCGGTCGACCGCCCTCTCGGCCAGCCGCAGGGTCCCTTCGAGCCCTCCGGCCAGCACGGTCTCCAGCGGCGTGCCGGCCGGGACGTCCAGCGCGTACCAGAGTCCCTCGCGCTCCACCGCCGCGAACCGGGCCTCGTTGACCCGCACCGTGCCGAGCCTCATCACACCCCTCCTCAATTCCGTATCGCAGAATCACATTCCGAATATGCGATAGCAGATCACCAGGGGTGGAAGCTGTCAAGAGTCTCCGGGACATCCCAGGTGAGAGCGACTCCCTTGGTCACGCTCAGAAATCGCGGCGGACCAGGCCGAACGGCAGGCCGGGCGGCGGGCGGGCGGACGAACGGACGGGCGGGCGGACGGGCGGACGGGCGAACGGACGGACCGATGGATTCCTGGATCAGGTGGCGGGCCGGACGGTCCCGGCGTGTTCGGCGACCATCCGGCACAGGGCCTCGCCCAGCTCCTCGAACCGCGCCGGGGGCATACGGTCCTTCAGCGCCGTCACGCTCACCGAGGCCAGCGGGGTCGAGCGCCCCATGAAGACCGGGACGGCCACGCAGCGCACGCCGGGCTCGTTCTCCTCCAGGTCCAGCGCGTAACCGCGCTCCCGGACCTGGGCCATGTGCGCGGCCAGCTTGGCCGGGTTCGTGATCGTGTTACGGCTCGGCGCGGCGAGCGGGCCGTACTGCGCCGCCCAGGCCTTGATCGCCTCGTCCGTCGGGTAGGTCCAGGCCAGCAGCGCCTTGCCCACGCCCGTGCAGTGCGCCGCGTTGCGCCCGCCCACGACCGAGGTCATCGTGATCGACCGGGGCACCTCGACCTTGTCCAGATAGACCACCTCGCCGCCGTCGAGCACGGCCATGTGCGCGGTCTCGCGGAACTTCTCGCACAGTCGCAGCAGCAGCGGATGGATCAGCGTCCGCAGGTCCATGCTCTCGTAGAACCGGAACGCCGTGGCCAGCAGCTCGGTGCCGACGAAATAGGGGCCGTTGGCCTCGTGCTGCGCGGCGAACCCCCGGTGTTTCAACGCGCCGAGCAGGCGGTGGAGCGAGCTCTTGGGAATGTCCAGCCGGGTGGCCAGCTCGTCCAGCGTCACCCCCCGGCCGTGCCGTCCTATCTCCTGCAGGATCACCAGGGCCCGGTCGACGCTGCCCACCGGTGATTGGCCGTTACCCATGCGAACTCCTCATATATTCCGGATAACGGAATGCTAGACCGTAATCCGGAACTGCTGCTAACTTCACCTGGAACTGCCGCACAACGAGAAGGGCGGCCCTTGCCGATGCGTCTCGAACCCGACATCACCACTGAACCACGCCTCGCCATCCGCGGCGCGGCACGCTGAAAGGGGAAGCACGATGCGCGGACTGGCGGGAAAGCGCGTGCTGGTCAGCGGCGGCAGCAGCGGCATCGGCGCCGCCACCGCCCGCAGGTTCCTGGAGGAGGGCGCCCGGGTCTTCGTCGGCGGGCTCGACGCGGCCGAGGTGGACCGGACGGTGGCCGAACTCGGCCCGCTCGGCGAGGTGGGCGGGCTGGCGGGAGACGTCAGCGCGGAGGCCGACGTGGCCCGGCTGGTCGACGGCGCGATCGCGGCCCTGGGCGGTGTCGACGTGCTGATCAACAACGCGGGCACCGCGTGGCGCGAGCCGTTCCTGCAGATCACCCCCGATCATTGGGACCGGATCATGGCGGTGAACCTGCGCGGCATGTTCCTGCTCGCCCAAGCTGTGGCCAGGCACCTGATGGCGCGGAACTCCGGAGGGGTGATCCTCAACATGTCCTCCACGAACGGGATCGGCGGCGAGGAGGACTACGCTCATTACAACGCCTCCAAAGGGGGCGTGCTGCTGCTCACCAAGACCATGGCCGTGGAGCTCGGCCGATACGGCATCCGCGTCAACGCGCTGTGCCCCGGCTACATCCGCACCCCGCTGAACTCGGCGATCTCGGCCGGGCTGGCCGACGGCTTCGTCTCCGCCTACGAGCGCGACCACATCCCGCTCGGCCGGGCGGGCCTGGCCGAGGAGGTCGCCGCCGGATACGCCTTCCTGGCCTCCGACGACGCGGCGTTCATCCACGGCACCGAGCTGGTGATCGACGGCGGCCAGCTAGCGATCATGTGACACCGCACCGCCGTACGCACAGGAGAGACCCATGGACACCGCACCACGCGGAGAGGCGATGGACGCCACCGTGCTCCGGGAGCTGCGCGCGATCGTCGGCGAGGATCACGTACGGCACGCGGACGGGGACGTCGCCGCCTATGCCAGGGACGCCACCCCGCTCTTCTCCGCCAGGCCCGGCGCCGTCGTCCACCCCGGCTCCACCGAGGAGGTCGCGGCCGTTCTCAAGCTGGCCTGCGCGCGATCCGTCCCCGTGGTCCCCCGCGGCGCCGGGTCCAACCTGTGCGCCGCCACCGTCCCCCTCACCGGCGGCATCGTGCTGGTGCTGACCCGGCTCGACCGCATCCTGGAGATCAGCGCCGACGAGCTGCTCGCGGTCTGCCAGCCGGGGGTCACCACCGCCGAGCTGGCCGGAGCCGCCGCCGCGCGCGGCCTGCTGTACGCACCCGACCCCGGCAGCAGGACCGTGGCCACGATCGGCGGCACCATCGCCACGTGCGCGGGCGGCCTGCGCGGCCTCAAGTACGGCGTCACGCGCAACTACGTGCTCGGCCTGGAGGCGGTGCTGCCGACCGGCGAGGTCATCCGCACCGGCGGGCGGCTCTGGAAGGACGTCGCGGGTTATGACCTCACCCGCCTGCTCACCGGTTCCGAGGGCACCCTCGGCGTGATCACCGAGGCGACGGTCGCGCTCACCCCGGCCCCGCGGGCCGGCGGGACCGGCCTGGCGTACTTCGCCACCCTGGCCGATGCCGGGCGGGCGGTCGCGCGGATCATCGGCTCCGGGCTCGTCCCGGCCACTCTGGAATTCCTCGACGCCAAGTGCATCGACGCGGTCGAGGCCTATGCCCGGCTCGGGCTCAGGTCCGACGCGGGAGCCCTGCTGCTCTTCGGCGACGACGGCGACGCCTCGCTGGTCGAGCGCCATCTTTCCCGCATGGCCGAACTCTGCCTCGGCGAGGGCGCCCTTGAGGCCACCGTCGCGGGTGCCGCGGCCGAGTCGGAGGCGCTGCTCGCCGCGCGGCGGTGCGCGCTGCCCGCGCTGTCGCGGCTGGGCTCGATCACGATCCTGGAGGACGCCAGCGTGCCCCGCCCGAGGATCGCCGAGATGGTCGACCGCATCGACGCCATCGCCGTCAAGCACGACCTGACGATCGCCACGTTCGGCCACGCGGGAGACGGCAACCTCCACCCCACCTGCGTCGTGGACGCCGACGACACCGACGCGATCGAGCGCGCCCACCGGGCCTTCGGCGACGTCTTCCGCGCGGCGATGGAACTCGGCGGCACCATCACCGGCGAGCACGGCGTCGGCGCCGCCAAGCTGCCCTACCTCGCCGAACGGCTGGGCACCGAGCAGATGGCGCTGCTGCGCCGGATCAAAACCGCCTTCGACCCCGCGGGCATCCTCAACCCCGGGAAGCTGGGCTCTTGACCTCCCCCCGGGGCTCGCGGCCCGGGGTCTCCACTCTGGAGGAATTCGATGGACGGCTTCACTCCCGAACTGCTCAACCGCTGCATCTCCTGCGGCTTCTGCCTTCCCGCCTGTCCCACCTACGCGCTCACCAAGGACGAGACGTCCTCTCCCCGTGGCCGGATCACGCTGATGCGCGCCCTGGAAGAGGGGACCCTGCCGGACAACGACCTGAGGCTTCAGGAGGAGTCGAGTTTCTGCCTCGGCTGCCGTGCCTGCGAGACCGTCTGCCCGGCGGGCGTCCAGTACGGCGCGCTGCTTGAGGAATGGCGGGACCGGCAGTGGCGAGGCACCCGCCGCCCCCTGATCGTCCGGCTGCTGATGTTCGCGGTCAACGCCCGCTGGAGAGTGTGGCTGCTCGGCCGTTTCCGCCGCCATGCCCGCACCTCCCCGTCGCCCTCCGGCCCGCACCTGATGCTCGGATGCTTCGAACGCGCCCTCTACCCGAAGGTGAGCCGGGCCGCCCTGCGTCTCCATCCCGAGCTCGCGGCTCCGGCGTCGCAGGGATGCTGCGGCGCGTTGCACGCGCACAACGGCGATTCCTCCCGCGGCAGGCAGCTGGCCGCCGAGCTGGGCGAGCGGCTGCCCGGCACCATCGTCACCACCTCCGGCGGCTGCGCCGCCCACCTCGCCGACGTCCTCGGCCGCGACCGGGTCAAGGAGATCTCGGAGTACGTGGCCGGTGAGAACGTCCCCCAGGTCGGCGCGCGCATCGCCCTGCAGGACTCCTGCCACCTGCGCAACGGCCTGGGCGTCTGGCGTGAGCCCCGGGCGGTGCTGGAACGGATGGGCGAGTACGTCGAGCTGCCCTCGGCGGGAACCTGCTGCGGGGCGGCGGGCAGCTACTCCCTGGTCCGCCCCCGGGACAGCAGGCGGATCCTCGACGCCAAGCTCGACGAGATCGAGGCGGCCGGGGTCGACTACGTGGCCGTGGTCAATCCCGGCTGCTACCGCCAGCTCGAACAGGGCCTGCGCCGTAGGCGGTCCTCCGTGCGGGTCGTGCATCTGGCGGAGCTGGCGGCGGGCGCGGTCCGGCCTGAAGACCAGTAAGGACCTCGCTCCGCTTTTTCCGTTTCAGGTTTTTTCGCAAGATTTGTTATCGCCACCGCTCCGCTCGGTCTCCCAAAGTATCCCGGCGGCACGACCCTCTCCCGCATCGGGGCGGCATCGACGCCGTTGGTTATGTTGTGGATGTGGAGGCACCCGTCCAACGGCCGCTGGGCCGTACCGGCCTGATGGCGACGCCGCTCGGCCTCGGTCTGGCCGCACTCGGCCGCCCGGCCTACATCACGCTCGGCCGGGACGAGGATCTCGGCGACGACCGCAGCGTCACCGCGATGCGATCGCGGGCGTGGGACGTGCTCGACGCGGCGTGGGCGGCGGGCGTGCGGTATTTCGATGTCGCGCGTTCCTACGGGCGTGCGGAGGAGTTCCTCGCCGGCTGGCTGCACGAGCGCGGGATCGCTCCGGGGGCGGCGACGGTCGGCTCGAAGTGGGGATACGCGTATGTCGGCGGCTGGCAGATGGACGTCGAGCGCCACGAGGTGAAGGACCTCTCGGCCGAGCAGTTGCACCGTCAGCTGGACCAGACGCGGGAACTGCTCGGTGAGCGTCTTTCGCTCTACCAGATCCACTCGGCGACGGTGGAGAGCGGAGTGTTCGAGGACGAGGAGGTGCTCACCCTCCTGCGCGTGCTGCGGGCCGGGGGTGTGGCCGTCGGGCTCACCACGACGGGCCCCCGTCAGGCCGACGCGATCACGCGGGCGATCGAGATCGGGATCTTCGACACGGTGCAGTCGACCTGGAACCTGCTGGAGCGCTCGGCCGGTGAGGCACTCGGCCGGGCGCACGAGGCGGGAATGGGTGTGATCGTCAAGGAGGGGGTGGCGAACGGGCGGCTGACCGCCCGCGCGGCACCCGCCTCGCTCGCGACCCTCGCACGCGAGCGAGGCGTGGCGCCGGACGCGCTCGCGCTCGCGGCCGTGCTCGCCCAGCCGTGGGCCACGACGGTGCTGAGCGGTGCCGTGTCGGCCGAGCAGCTGCGCAGCAACCTGGGCGCGACCGAGGTGGGCTGGGACTCGGAGCTCGACGAGCGGCTCGCCGGGCTGGCCGAGAATCCCGAGACCTACTGGTCCGAGCGCGGCGCGCTGGCCTGGAGCTGAGACCGGGCCGAACGCGACGCCCCGCCGTACCGGCCTCGGGAAGGCAGCCGGCCGGTACGGCGGGGCAGTAGCGAACGCGCGTCAGCCGGTGACCTTGACCGTGGCGGTCTGGCCGGCGCGCACGGGCACCACGGCAACGGTGTACCGGACACCGTCGATCACCTTGGGCATGCCGACCATGCGGTGCCCGTTGACCTCCAGCCAGCGGTGCGTGCCCGCGAAGCGCGCCTCCCAGAAGGTCTGGTGGCCTGCGTGGTTCGTGAACGTGGTCGAGGTCTGGCCGTCGTGCCGGACCGTCACCTTGCCGTCCCCGACCGGCACGTCGGCCACCTCCAGCCAGCCGATGTCGGCGGGCAGCCGCGACTGGGTGGCGACGGTGCGCCGCGGGGCGTCGGGCTGGATGCCCATCAGTCCCTCGACCGTCTGGCTGACCAGGGTGAACGACACCTCGGGGTAGTCGCCGTTGAGCCCCTGGCGCCCGACGACGTGCCTGTTCTCACGCCTGTCGTAGAC
This sequence comes from Streptosporangium sp. NPDC000396, assembly GCF_042898655.1. Taxonomy (NCBI): domain Bacteria; kingdom Bacillati; phylum Actinomycetota; class Actinomycetes; order Streptosporangiales; family Streptosporangiaceae; genus Streptosporangium; species Streptosporangium sp. NPDC000396. The sequence goes on along the minus strand of NZ_JBIAZA010000014.1, from coordinate 212,202 downwards.
GCTCTGCATCCACTTCCAGGCGGTCTCGTTGCGGTTGTGCCTGAAGAACGTGTCGGGCAGGTAGGTGAACGCCTCGATGTTGACCGGCCCCTCCGGGCCGGAGGCCTGGGTGTCGATGAAGTCGAGGTAGGCGTCGTTGCGCGGGCCGGCGTCGACGATCCCCTTCATCGGCATGAACCAGCTGTTCTCCTTGCCGAAGCCGGTCACCGGCTCGCCGGCGACGTTGTAGGCGCGGACGAAGTCGGTGCTGCCCTGCTTCCGGCTCCAGGTGTCGTTGAAGTAGCGCTTGAGCTCGCGCGCCTTGGCCGCGTACTCCGCCGCCAGCTTCAGGTCGCCCTTGTCGACGGCGAGGTCCGCCAGCGCCTTGTACGCCTGGTACTGGGAGCCGATCCCGTCACCGGCCTCGATCAGCGGCTCGCCGTCCTCGTTGTAACTGGCCGTGCCCTGGAAGATGCCCTTGCCGGTGCCCTCGGCGACCTTGACGGAGCCGTTGGAGCGCGTGCCGTCGTGCAGCTCGACGAACTCATTGGTGGCGTGCCGGTAGTAGTCCCAGAACACGGGGTCGTCGATGTAGGAGCGGTCACCGCTCCAGCGGAACGCATGGTTGGCCTTCTCGACCAGCTCGAACGTGGCCGGCACCTCACGCACGAAGTTGGTGGGGCTCCGGTAGTCGATGGAGAGGTTGGTGGAGCCGTCGAAGTTGAGCGCCCACACCGGGTAGTACTTGTGCTCCTCGGTCGCCGAGGCGGCGAACGAGCGGAGCATCGTCTTGTTCTCGGCGGCCAGGCCGAGGATCTGCGCTCCGGCCAGCTGGTGGGCGAAGTCGCGGGAGTAGTAGCCGCTGCGGTGGGCGTACCCGGCCCAGTAGGTGGAGGCGTAGGTGCCCTGGCCGGTGCCGGCGGGCTGGCGCTCGTCCACGTTGAGCGGACCGGGGACACCGCTCTGGTGCACCCAGCTGCCCGCCTTGTCCTTGGCCCAGCCGAACATCTCCACGACCTTGGCGTTAGACGAGCTCACGCGGGGGCCCGCGGCCGTACCGGGGGAGATCATCACGTCGTCGGCGTTCACCCAGCCCGAGCCGGAGCCGAACACGATGCCCAGCTGGTCGCCCGCGGCGAGTTCCACATTGGAGATGGTGTAGCGGGTGTAGGTGGAGCGGGCGGGCAGGGTCACGGAGCCTGCCGCGGTGCCGTTGCGCAGCACGGTGAAGGTGCCGCCCGGGCCGCCGGTGGCGATCCAGGCGGAGATGGAGTAGTGACCCGCGGTGGGGACGGCGACGGTCTGGCTGACGCTCATGCCCTCCCCCGCGTCGAGGTAGATCAGCTTGGCGCCGCCGTGCGGCACGTTGGTGGCGACTCCGGTTCCGGAGGTGAACGTCCAGCCTTCGGTGCCCTGCTCGAAGCCGGGGTTGACCACGACGAGCGGGCCGCCCGACGCCGCGTGGGCCGGGGTCAGGGCCGCGGCGGCGAGCAGGGAGGAGCCGAGCAGGACGGGTAGGGCGAGGAACCTCATATGTGTCTCCCGATTCAGGGGGTGATCGGATGAATCTCGGGCTAGCAGCGGCGAGACGAGGCGATATTTCGGAAAAATCAGATGGAACGCGGCGGTGCGGTCGACGCCCGCACCACCAACTCCGGGTTGAACAGCAGTTCGCCCGGCGGCACCTCGCGGTTGCTCACCAGGGCGACCACGCTCCGGGCCACTTCCTTGGCCAGCCGGTCGACGGGCTGCCGGACCGTGGTCAGCGGAGGATCGACGAACTCCATGATCATCGATCCGTCGTAACCCACGACCGAGACGTCACCGGGCACGGACAGGCCCTCCCTGCGCACCCCCCGTATCGCGCCGAGCGCCATGAAGTCGCTGGCCGCGACGATCGCGGTGACATCCTGCCTGAGCAGGGTGGACGTGGCCGACTGGCCACCCTCGATCGTGTAGTACTGCCGGACCACCCACTGGTCCGGGTCCTCCACCCCGCGCCGCTCCAGCGCGGCGAGGAAGCCCTCGACCCGGCGATCGGCGGGCCGGTTGCCGACGGGACCGGCGGCCATGCCGATCCTGCGGTGCCCCAGCGAGAACAGATGCTCCACGGCCAGCTCGGCGGCGAGGTGGTCGTCCGTGGAGAAGACCGGCACGTCGTGCCCCTCGAAGGCGCCGTTGACCCCCACGAACGGGATCCGCCTGGCGGCCAGCACGTTGTATGTCTCGGGATCGGCGTTCTCGATGGTGTTGCTGGCAGACAGGAACACCACCCCGGCGACGCCGTGGTCGGCCAGCGCGGTCACGAACTCGCGTTCCTGGATGCCACCCGGCAGGGCGGGGCAGAGCACGCCCTTGAGCCCGTGCGGTGCCAGTGCGGCCTCGATCAGCTCGGCGACGTCGGCGAAGAACGGGTTGGACAGCCACGGCGTTATCACCGCGACGATCTGCCCTCGGGTGGAACGCTCGTAGCCCAGCTCGGCCATGGCCCGCTCGACGGCCTCGCGGGTCTTGGCGGAGACGCCCGAGCGGCGGTTGATGACCCGGCTGACCGTGGCCTCGCTCACGTCGGCCCGCGCCGCCACCTCGGTGATGCCGATCTTCACTGGGCTTCCTCCAGAGTCGCCAGGCCCGAGGGCGGGACGGCCAGCGCGCACAGGCCGGGCTCAAGCCGCCGCTGCGCCCGCTCGATCATAGATCCGACCGCGTCGTAGACGACCAGCTCCACCGTGATTCCCGGCCCCGTGACATCGAGGACGAGGCGTTCCGCGGCGGTGCCGTTGACGAGCGTGATCCGCCGGTGCCGCGCGGTGTCCAGCACGGCCACCCGGTCGGCGCCAACGGTGATCACGCAGTCTTCTCCCCGCGACGCCGTGATGACCGGGTACAGCTCGTCCGGGCGCCCCGGCTCCACCTCGCCGTCGAGCAGGAGAGGCCGCAGCCTGCGCCACTGGCCGAGCCAGAACGCCACCATCCGCCGGTGCTCCTCGCTGAGCCCGGCGAGCCTGACGGAGATCTGGGGCACGGCGTGCAGCGGGCCGATGAGCTGGCGCGCGGCGCTCCGCGCCTCCCCCTCAGGATCCCACATCAGCATGTCGGCGTGGACGGCCCCGCGCACGGAGAGCAGGCCGACGTCGATCGTGCGGACCCGGTTGGCGGTCGCGTCGGCCGGGCAGTCGTCGGCCCGGAGCATGTTGCCGAAGGGCGCCATGCCCGGCCCGACGTACGGCTGGCGCAGCTCGATCAGCACGTCGGGCCGGATGGCCTCAAGCGCGGCCCGGAGCTCGGTCAGCAGCACGTTCATGGCGGTGCCGACGTCGGGGATGTCCGCGCCGTGCGCGGGCGTGCCCGCGTAGACCATGGCCTCGTTCAAGAAGTCAATCTTGAGCCCGTCGAGCCCGTGGTCGGCGACCAGCGAGGCGCACAGCTCGACCACGTGCCGCCTGACCTCGGGCCTGCGCGGGTCGAGCACCTGCGCGCCCGGCACGCCGGCCGGAGCCGTGGCGTAGGGCGACAGCTCCGGGAAGCATTCGGCTTCCGGGCCCAGGAGCAGCGGGGCGACCCAGAGGAGATACTTCAGCCCGAACTCCCGAACTCGGGCGACGTGTCTCGCGAGGTCTGGAAACTTCGTCTTGTCCGGGCGCCAGTCTCCTACGCCCGGATAGCCCCGCCCGTTCCCCAGCTCCTGCCATCCGTCATCGATGATGATCACACCGCAGCCCAGCTCCGCCGCCAGCGCCGCCTCGGCCTCGATGGCCGACTCCTCGACGTCCTGGGTGAAGCTGTACCAGGTGGAGTAGACCGGCAGCCGCGCGGCCTCGGGCACGGGCTCCAGGCCCGCTCCCAGCCAGGTCCGCAGCCCGCGCATCGCCGCCGCGACCGACGGAGCCGTCCTGGCGAACACCATCCTGTACGGCGAGACGCCCGCGGGCACGGTCAGGTGCACGACGAAGGTCTTGTTCTCCTCGGAGACGCCGAACCGCATCACGGCCTCCGGCACCGTGTCGACGGCGGCGAAGGCGAGCATCGAGCGGCCGGTGCTGTCGTACAGGCAGCCCGCGGCGACGTCCTCGACCAGCGACACGTGCGCCAGGCCCGCCCAGTCGGCGACGAGCGGGCGGCTCCAGGAGCGGGTGGGGTGCCAGAAGCCCACCGCGTCGCCCAGCGGGACCGAGAGCCGGATCTCCGTCTCCCCGTCGGAGTGGACCTCCAGCAGGTCGGGGCCGTCCTGCTGCGCGGTCAGCTCCCAGCGCGCCGACGCGCCTGGCGTATGCGTCAGGACGGCCAGCCGTACGTCGTCGAGCAGGTGCTCGGTTGGCGCGGGCGCGAGCCCTGCGGTCGTGACGCTCACTCTTTCACCGCTCCTGCGAGAAGTCCGGACACGAAGTGTCGTTGGAGTAGAAGGAAGAGCAGGGCCATCGGGATGGCGGCGACGGCCGTTCCGGCGAGGATCTGGCCGTAGTCGGTCTCGGTGGCACCCTGCAGGGAGGCGATCGCGAGCGGGATGGTGTAGGCGTCCCGCGTCCGCAGCGCGATCAAGGGCCAGACGAAGTCGTTCCACTGGTAGAGGAACAGGTAGATGCCAAGGGCGGCGAGAGCCGGTCGCATCGGCGGCAGCACCACGCGGGCGAAGAGCCGCAGTTCCCCGCAGCCGTCGACCCGGCCCGCGGACAGGATCTCGTCGGGCAGCGCCGACATCGACTGCCGCATCAGGAAGATGCCGAACGGCAACGCCAGGTTGGGCAGCACGATGGCCTGGTAGGTGTTGAGCCAGTCGAACGCCAGCATCATCTTGAACAGCGGCACGAGCGTGACCTGGCTGGGGATGACGAGGCCGAGCATCAGCAGGCCGAAGAAGACTTCCTTGCCTCGGAAGTCGTATTTGGCGAAGCCGTACCCCGCCATCGTGCAGACCAGGCCGCCCAGCACCGTGTAGATCGTGGAGATCAGCACCGAGTTGAGCACCACCCGGCTGAAGCCGACGCTGGCCTCCAGGTTGGCGAGGTTGTCCAGCAGGTGCCCGCCCGGCAGCAGCGGCGGCGGGCTGTCGAAGACCTCGGCCGTGCTGTGCGTGCTGGCCACGACCAGCCAGTAGAACGGCACCAGCACCACGGTGACGGCTATCAGCAGCGACGACGTCAGCATGATGCTGCCCGCCGCGTTCCTGCGGTTCACGACTTGTCTCCCAGGAAACGGAACTGCACGATGCCGAGGATCCCGATGATCACGGCGAGTGCGTAGGCGATGGCCGAGGCGTAACCGAAGTCGAAGAACTTGAAGCCGTTGTTGTAGAGGTAGAGGCCCAAGGTCAGCGTGCTGTTGTCGGGGCCGCCGTTGGTGAGGACGTACGGCTCGTCGAACAGCTGCAGCGTGCCGATGGTGGACATGACCAGCGTGAGCAGGATGACCGGACGCAACCCCGGCAGGGTCACGTGCCTGAACCTCTCCCACGCGTTCGCCCCGTCCACGGCCGCCGCGTCGTAGTGCTCCTTGGGCAGCGCCTGCAGCCTGGACAGGAAGATCACCGCGTTGTAGCCGGTGTAGTGCCAGGTGAGGGCGAGACCCAGGGCGATCCGCGCCCAGAGCGTGTCGGTCAGCCACGGCACGGCCGGGATGCCGAAGATCCCGAGGAACCAGTTGACCAGGCCGGACTGCGGGTTGAGCAGGACGGCGAAGAGGATGCCGTACGCCACGAGTCCCGTCACCATCGGCAGGAAGAAGCCGAGCCGGATGAAGGCGCGGAATCTCAGCAGTGCCGACTTGAACGCCACGGCCAGCCCGATCGCGATGACCAGCATCAGCGGTACCTGGACGACGAGGACGACGCCGGTGTTGCGCAGTGCCGTCCAGAACAGCGGGTCTTTGAGGAGCCGTTCGTAGTTGGCCGTCCCGGCGAAGGTCTGCAGCGTGCCGTCGGTCCGGAAGAGGCTCAGCCAGAACGACCACGCGATCGGGTACAGCTTGAAGACCGCGAACAGCGCGAGCGCCGGCAGGACGAACAGGTAGGGGGCGGCCTTCGCCCCCGGCTGGCGCACCCGCCGGGGCGTCACGACGGACGCCCCGGCGGTGACACGTTCGGAGACCGCCGTCACCGCACGACCTTGCGGCCGGTCTGCTGAGCGATCAGGTCCGCGGCCTCCTTGAGGACCGCGGCCGGGTCGGCACCCTTGAGCAGCACCTTGCTCTGGGCGTCGGTGACGGCCTTCAGCGCGCGGGGGTAGTCGGCGGAGTAGTTCGTCACGTAGGACGGCTGCTTGAGGGCGTCGAGGAAGATCTCACCCTTCTTCTGGCCGCTGAAGAAGTCCGACTTCTCGTGGAAGACCGGGTCGTCGTAGGCGGCCATCAGGGCGGGCGCGATGCCCTTCTCCTTGTAGATCTTCACCTGCGACTCCGGCCTGGTCAGCACGTACTCCGCGAAGGCGAACGCCGCCGCTTTGGCCTTGCTGGTGTTCGCGACGGCCAGGTGGGTGGAGTTGACGGTCGCCGAGACCTTGCCGCCGGAGGTGACCGCCGGAGGGAGGCGCACCTTCCACTTGCCCTTCTCCCCGGGCACGGTCTCCTCGATGATGCCGCCGAACCAGGTCGGCATCGACTGCACGGCGACGGTGCCCTTCTTGATCGAGCTGATCATCGCGTTCCAGCCGCCCGCGGTGTCGGCGATCAGGCCCGCGTCGTTCAGCTTCTTGATGATCGTCATGGCGGTGACCGCCTGGGGCGAGTCGAGGGTGACGTTGCCCTGCATGTCGAAGTAGAAGCTGTCCTGGAGCTGCAGGAGCATCTGGAAGAAGTTGGCCGAGTCGCCCACCGTGGCCGGCTTGTCGATGCCGATCAGCTGGACACCGGTCTTCTCCTTGAGCTTGATGCCCGCCTCGATGACCTCGTCCCAGGTCTTCAGGGCCTCGACATCGACGCCCGCCTTCTCGAACAGGTCGGCCCGGTAGTAGAAACCGGCCGAGTTCGCCTCCCACGGCAGGGCGTAGACCTTGCCGTCCCGGCTCACCGTCTCCCACATGCCCTGGGCGAACTTGTCCTTGTGCTTGTCCGCGCCGAGCGGCACGAGGTCGGCCAGGCCGCCCTGGAACTTCTCGATGTAGGCGGGCAGGTAGTCGACGCCGATGTGCAGCACGTCGCCCAGCCCCTGACCACCGGCCGCCAGCCCCGCGGTGATCTTGTCCCAGATGGCCGGGTTCCCGATGTCCTGGACGTCGACCTTGATGCCGGGGAACTCCTTCGTGAAGTCCGGCACCAGCGCCTTCATCATCGCCGCGGGACCCTGCCAGCTCCACACGGTGATCTCACCGGTGGCGGCGGTCCCGGTCGGGCCGACGGATGCGGGGGCGGCCGCGGAGCCTCCTCCACCACAGGCGGTGAGAACCGTGCCTCCTGCGGCCAGGGCGCCGAGCTGGAGGAAGCGGCGACGGTCAAGGTGGGCCATTGTCGGCCTCCTGGGGGGTACGCGAAATTTGGTCTGACGCGCCGGAACGCTACCCCCACGCTTCGTGACTTGCAATATTCGAGTGAAAGTTTTCTGCAGACTGTGACAGAAGATCAGCAAGTCACAACACCGGCCGCGCCCGCATCGACCGGCCCGGCGCCGACGCGGACCGGGAGGCGCGGCAGACGAGGGCGATCACCCAGAAGCCGTCGTGACATGTGTCACGAGTTGGCCATGAAAATGGACATAAGGTATATAAAGGACAAGGCTTTCCCTTCAGGGACAGCCCCATCCCAACGCATGTTCGAGTGATCGCAAAGGACCACTCTCCCGGCCGGCACCGTGGCCGGGTCCCCTCCGGCCCCCGGAAGGCGCCTCCCCCGATCACACCGACGCCATGTTCGCCACCCCACCGGAAAGTCGCGCCATGAGCCAGGACATCAGCAGCGCACACACCGTCTTCGAGATCGACCTCACCTTGGAGGAGACTCGCCGGCGGGCCGCGGTCGTGACGGCACTCGGGCCGGACTGGGATCCCCTGGCCGTGATGCGAGGCGAGGAGGAGGCCTACGACCTTCTCTACTCGGGCCTCGACGAACGGCAGCAGGAGATCTACGACATGCTCGTGGCGGCCGAAGTCCTCCCGCGAAGGAGGTCCGTCCATGCTGCCGATTGATCCGCACGCGGACCTGGGACGCCGGGCATGGGTCTCCTGCCCCGGATGTTTCGACAGCACGGACTGCGGAGACTGCCTCGGCGGCCGGAACTGCGGGGAGCACTGGCGCTACCTGATCGGCAACACCGGAAGCCGCCTGCACCTGCAGTGCCCCGGATGCACCCACGTGTGGGACCACGAGACCCATTTCGGCGCGGGCGGGACCGCCCCTTTCTGAGGGAACGCACCGAAACTCCGCCGACCGTCTCCTCGCGCCACCGTGAACGGCAGAAGCCACCGATCAAGCAAAAGTCGACAAATCCCAAATAACAGCGGAAAGCCCTTTTATCGGACGCACCTGCCCCGCTTGACATCGCTTGACATTCACCTGACATCTGACACAGACCAGCCCCGGGCCTACCCCGTGACGGTGGTGGTGGCCCGGGTGGTCGAGGTGACCGGTTACCTGTGGCCTTCCCGCTGAGTCCGGCCCTCTCCATCCGGGAGTCCCGGTCCTCGGGGATCGGAGGATGTCAAAGGGCGGTGAGGGAATCACGGGCATGGTCGGCGACGGCGGCGGCGACCACGGTCGCCTCTATGGGCAGCACGTCCATGCACAGCCGGATCCCCTCGAGCAGCATCGGGCGGGGCACGCGCATGGACAGCGTGCAGTGCGGCACCCAACGATCAGGCCGGTAGACGTCGAACCCGCTGATCCCTGCCTTGCCGAGCCGCTCGTGCACCGCCGCGTGATGAGCCAGCAGTTCCGCCGTGGGAACCGGGCCGAGCCAGAGCACCCGTCCCAGGAACTGCCCGACGAAGTCGAAGCGGAGATCGAGCGGTGGTGCCGCGTCCATGCCCTCCAGCGCCGCGGCCACCCCGGGACCGTCCAGCTCCGGAGCGCTGATCAGCGAGACGTGAGGACGGTGCCGGCCGTCCAGCAGATCTCGCATCGTCGGCACGCCGGCACGGGCGAGTGCGTCCCACAACGTCCTGATCCGCTTCTCGGCGATCGGATCGAGATAGAGCTCCAGAGCGGCGACCATGGCTGAAGATTAGCCAGCGTGACGGGGGTCACCACGCCGGTCTCCCGTCCGGGCGGCCGGCGAGGCCGCGTTCGGGCACCGGAACCACCGCCGGCGGCGGGGTCCGATCCGGTGACGAACGCGGCCACTCAGCTCGATCGCCCCGGCCCCGGGACGACCCTCGGTGAACGGGCTCGTATCACCGGTCGAAACCGGCGGAGTAGGTCATCTCGGCGAGCAACCGCTGGCCGGAGGTGTTGGGGTGGAAGTAGTCCCAGGTGCTCATGTGGGACAGGGCGAACGGATAGCCGAAGACGACGCCTCCGTCGTACCGGCAGGCGGCCTGTTCCGCGCAGACCCTGGCGAGCACCGCGTTGAAGTCGGCCACGCGCTGGCGCACCCGGTCACGCCTGTCGACGTCGGCCTGGTCGGTGGAGCGAGGCCTGGCCAGCATCGACTGGCAGATGCTGAAGGTGGACCAGGCGGTACGGGCCGATGAGCTGTCCTTGCCGACCTCCCAGAGCCGCTTGATGTCGGGGATGCTGGAGACGAAGATCGACGCGTCGGGCAGGCCGGTGGTGAGCGTCTGCATCGCCGTACGGAATCTGGCCTCGAAGTCGGCCACCGCGGTCATGCTCGCCTCCGACGACGCGCAGGCGTCGTTGGCCCCGATCAGGATCGTGACGTAGTCGACGCCCTGGGAGACGGCCTGCTGGGCCTGCCCGGCCATGTCGGCGACCTTGGCTCCCGACCGGGCGTCGTTGTAGGCGACGAGAGAAGGGTTCGCGGCCCGGAACCGCAGGAAGTGGCTGTTCACGGTCGAGTTGGAACCGGTGGACCACGACCTGGACGGGCAGTCGACGTAGAAGCCGCAGGCGTTGAAACCGCGGGTGATCGAGTCGCCCATCGAGGCCATGGAGTCGGGGACCGACGAGGTGTCCGCCACGGCCGTCGCCGGAACGAACGCGAGTGTCACTGCTGCGAAAAGGGCAAGCATGCGGCGGGGGGTGATCAAGCGGGCCTCCTGAGGTTCTCCCCCGATCGGCTTCGTTGCTCAGAATGTCAGCCCGCTTTACCGGCTTTACAAGACCTCATTACATGATATTGATCTGTTTGTAATATTTGCCCTCCGGGAGGATGACGGACCCGCGGGCGAGAACGGCCACCGGCCGGACGCCGGGCGGAAGATCGCAAATAGGCCCGATCCGGGAGCCCGCCACCCATGAGCGATCCCGACAAGAACCGCCGGATCCACCTCGGGCCGACTCAAATCTGCAGACCGCCTGCAGATGAGCACTCGCAAGCCCGGACTACGAATCCCGAGAAAAGATCACATCCCCACCGATCGGCCGCCAGGCGATCTCGGATCGTCGTACCTCATCGGACCGGAGGACAACATCCTCTGATTGGTATGGGAATCCAAAATTACCAACCAAGGCCATTTCCCAAGTTTTTGTCATTTGCATAATAATAGGATTTTGAGTGGCATAGGAGAATAGGGGCGGATATTCCTGGATGGAATGGCTCTCCACCCAAGTGCCGAGAGGATGCACCGATGATCACCATCGACATTCCGATCTGGTCTGCCCGCCTGCGCGCCCACAGACGTGCCCGCATGTGGAGCCGGCAAGAACTGGGACAGCAGATGGCCGAGGCCGCGGACGAGGAGACTCGTGATCGCCTGCCCGCCCAGGAGGGACTCACATGGATGGTCCACTCCTGGGAAACCGGGGAGCGGCGGCCGGACGAGCGGTATGCGGAACTGCTCTGCCGGGCGCTCGACATGGACGAGGCAGGGCTGTTCAGCGGCGAGGCCGCCGGCACGACGCTCTGGCATCACCTGACGGGCATCCCGCTGCTGCCGGAGCTGTTCTCCCCCGAAGACGAGGAGCGCACCGGCCGGGCGATCGAGAATCCTCGCCGGGCCGACGACCAGACCGTGGCCTACTTCGAAGCCGTCCTCAGGACCTACGCCCGGACGGATCTTCGCCCGGCCGGCCTGATCAACGCCCTGGCCCCGATCTTCGACACGCTTGAGGGGCTGCACCGCGACGCCAGATCAAGCGTCCGCCAGACGCTGCTCCGGCTCAGCTCGCAGGACGCCGAGCTGATCAGCCGCATGCACCACGAGGCCGGCGACCTCAAGGAAGCGCTGGCGTGGTCGGACCGCGCCCTGCTCGCGGCGCATCAGGCCGGAGACGAGCAGCTCGTGGCCTCCACGCTCGCCCACCGTGCCGGTCTGCAGGACACCCGGAGCAATCCCGAGCAGGTGATCGACCTCGCCGTCGCCGCCCGCAGGCACCTCGGCCCGCCCACACCGCTGGACACGATGGCCTACCGGCACGAGGCGCACGGTCACGCCATGGCCGGAGCCGAGGACATGTGCCATCGGCGCCTGGAGGAGAGCGCGGAGTCACCCGTGGACATGACCGGCGACACGCCCTCCGCGTTCGACTACCCGCTCGGGCTCCACCACACGCTGGCCGCCGGATGCCTCATCACCCTGCACCACCCCGACGACGCGATCGAGATCCTGGAGCATGATCTGCCGGGAGCCCCACCGACCTACATGACGGCCTACAACCTGGCCTGTCTCGCCCACGCCTACGCCGACGCGCACGAGGGCGAGCGCTCGGCCTCGGTGGCCCATGAGGCCTTCGCCATGTCCCGGCGGACGGGCGCGACCCGCGCCCTGCGAGAACTCCACCTCATCCGGGATGACATCTCCCGATGGTCACACCAGTATTGACGACGCCGATCCGTGCCGCCGGCGCGGTGGCCTCACCCTCGCCAGCGTCATCATCCCCACGACGGTGAACGTGGCCACGCTCACCAGCAGTACGGCCCCGGACGTCACCGTCAGGTCGGCCGGCGCGAGCCCCCTCGCCGCCTGGAGCACGCTCACCGCGATCAGCCCGCCGTACCCGGCGGATGCCACGGCGACCAGCCGGGTCCGGGCACGCTCGGTCCAGGTGGTGAGCGTCAGCAGCGCGGCGAGCACGGGCAGCACCTGGAGAGCGTGCAGCGTGACCGCGTGCGGCACCTTCAGCTGCCCCGCCGCGCCGAAGATCGACAGATCGGTCGCCTCGGGCGGCAGCCCGATCGCCCTTCCGTTGGCGATCAGCGCCCCGCCGGCGACCTGGCTGAGCAGCAGGACGGCCAGGCCCGCGCGTATCGCCACGCGCATGCTCGGCGAGGCGTCCAGTTCGCGGAACGCGAGCACCGTCATGATGACGATCGGCGGGATCAGGCCCACGAACGCGAACCCGGCGAGGGTCGCGGACACGACCGCGTCGGCCGTCGTGGAGAAGTTCAGATGGGAGGGGACACCACGCCAGCGCTGAACGGCGATCAACGCGACCTCGACAGTGCTGGCCACGCTGAGCGCGCCGACAAGCCACCGGCCCCGCCGGGAGGTGAGCCGAAGCCTGCCGGCGACCCAGACCAGGCTGAGCAGCGTCATCCCGAAGGAGAAGCCGAACAGTATCGGCTTGCGCCACGACACCGGCCCCGCCCAGCTGCCGCCGTCGATGGCGTAGACGACCAGATGGAAGGCGCTGCTGGCGAGCAACAGCACCGCGACGCCGTATCCGAGCCGTTGGTAACCGCGCATGAGCCAAGCCTCGGGCACCGGGGCCCGCCGGCAATCCCCCGCCGGGAGACTCCCGGCCTACACCGAGCGGAGTACACCAGGTAGGGCGCGCCGGGCAGGGCATGCCGGGCGGGCGCGGAGGACCGGTTCCGGGGAGAGCACCGGGGTCGTGGAGTCGGCCTCGAAGGTGGGGGTATGGACATCGGATGAGCATTCAAGAAGAACTCCGCCAGGTCGAAAGCGATCTGGCGAGACTGCGCGCCGAGGCCGCCGACCTGCGCACGCAGGTCGGAGAGATCGGTCCGACCGATGTCAACGAGCGAGCAGCGTTGATCACCATGGCCGAGCAGCAGGAGTCCCTGGCCGGCGAGCTGGAGGCTCGGCGCGAAAGACTGCTTGAACAGATCGGTGACGCGAAACATGCGGAATCCCAGGGCTCCTGACGCGATTCACCTGCCCACGGCACAAAAAAACCCATCTTTTCCGACATTCGATTACACATGACACCAAGGGGTAACGATAAGGACGAATCAACACCAGGGGGACAAAATGATCAGGATGCTCCACAGGATGGGTGTACGGCCGGGCATGATGTACGCGGCGGGGGTCGCCTCCATCGGCCTGTCAATCGCCTCCTGGATCTCCTCACTGACGATGGAGAAGGCCGGGATGGACCGAGCGGATCGATGGGGGATCTTCATCGGCGAGTGGGCGCCGACCTTCTTCGCGATGGGCCTCGCCCTGCGGATCGAGGAGACACACGGCGGCGTCGAGGCGAGGGAAACCGAGACTCCCGAAACGACCTACACCGAGGGCAGGATGCCGTCGCGCGCCGGCGTCTAGCCAGGCACAGGAGCGATCGTGGGCAGGTCGCGTTCCGGCGAACGCGGCCCCGCCTGCCGGCCGATCCCACTCTCATGATCTCTCGACCATCGCCGGGTGCCTCAGATCGTCGACACGGACGACCACGTCGGCGACGTTCACCGGCTGAACCTCATGCTCGTACCGCGCGTAGGCGGGCAACGTCCACTGCTGCTCCGGAGCGGTCCGCCGGGCGAGCGCACCTGGTGAGAGCCAGAGATGCACGGCCAGATCGAACGGCAGCCCCCGGCCCAGCAGCAGGGCTCCGTCGAGCAGCAACACCCCGCCCTCCGGCACGGTGACGTAGGGAGCGCGGGTGGCTCTGTCGATGGTGGCGTCCCACAGTGTGGGCAGGATCTTCCCCGACCGGCCGGGCTCAAGCGGGCCGAGGACCTCGCGAGTCAGCGCTCCGAAGTCGAGCCAGTCGGCGTAGAAGGCGTCCGGATCGGTCCGGCCGCATTCGAAGCGCAGCGACGCCGGGCGCAGGAAATCACCCGAGGACACCCGGAAGACCTCACGACCTCGGAGCCGGAGGGGATCCACCAGCGCGCCCGCGAGCCGTCCCGGCTGCGCCGCCGGAGCTCCGTCGATCACCACCCGCACCCAGGAATGCCGGGGGGCCGAGGCTATCCGATCGGCGACTTCCTCAACGAGCAGCGACGGGGAGATGGGCCGTATGTCCACACGGACATCTTCACCGATGGCGCCCGGACGAGCCGCCGGGCGTTCCGGCCCCGACCACCTATCGACCGCCCATTCTCCGGCAAAGCCCTCCCCTTGCTCCCGTGAACCGGTCAACCACCATGATCTAGTCAAAGTCGGACGTGATCCCGCTCAAAAGTCAGCACTCTCGGGTTGCCTGACGGTCACTCGCGGTAACGATCCTTGTGGATCGCACCGGCTCGGCCGTGACTGGATGCCGGTCTCCCGATCGTGGCCCTGTCCTGGAGGCCGCGCACTCAGGGAGCCGCATGACCTTCGCGTCTTACCGTCACCACGATTACGGGCGGCTATCTATGGAGACAGCGATGTCAGGAGAATCTAAATGATCAAGCGTGGTAAGCCCACCAAGAACGGGCAGGTCAGACTCACCTTCACCGTGCCGGTCGATCAGCCCGTCGGCGGGATCTCGCTGGTCGGCGACTTCAACGACTGGGACCCCTACGCCCACCCGATGCAGCGCAAGGACAACGGCACCTACCAGGTGAGCCTCACCGTTCCATCGCAGCAGCCCATCCGTTTCCGCTACCTCGCCGACGGCGGTGTGTGGTTCGACGACGCCGACGCCGATCACCACGACGAGCATGGCTCCCACCTGAACCCGGTGAAGCAGTAGGGCTCCTCGGCCTGCACCGTCACCACGCCCGCCGGCTGAAACCCGGCCGGGCAGCCGCTCACAGCCCAGCCGCGCCGCAGGGCAGAGTTCCGCCGCCTCCGCGATCAACCCATTGTCCGGGACGGCCTCCCCCCTCCCACTCTCATGCGGGTCCAGCGGAGGATTCCGGACGCGGAGAGTGACCGGCCCGGCGGGCACGGGCGCGGCGGAACACGCCGCCCGGCCTCACCCGGCGCCATGGTCATCTCCCTTCAGCCGTCATGCCCGGACTTCAGCCGTCATGCCCGGACTCATGATTGAGCCGGTTCACCGCTAGGGCGAGCGCGGTGCCGTACACCACGTGACCGGCGGCCATGACCGCTTGACGTTCCGGCAGATCCTCGGAGATCGGTGGCAGTATGCCCAGGCGCGGCACCCATCCCTGGTAACTGACGAACCAGATGGCCAGCCCGTAGCCGACGCCGAGGAGGATCGGCGCGCGTCGTCCTCGATGGAGCAGGCTGAACAGCGAGCCGAAGGCGGCGCCGAAGCCGAAGTGCGCGATCGCGCTGAGCACTCTCTCACCCGGCTTGGGCCGGTGCTTGTGACCGGGAAGGAGCGCACGGGTGATCCGTTTGGGCGGCTGATCCGGCATCAGACCGGCCCGGTCTCCGGCGAGCATCACCGCGCTCATCAGCGCGGTGGCGGCCGTGCCCGCGACGGCTCCCTTCACAAGGTCCTGTGTCATGACCTCACCCCATATGCGTTTTCCTGACCGGCTGTTAAACATGTCTACGGAGTGCGACCGAGAGCCCCGAGGGTGTCACGGGCGAGCTGCAGGACGCGGCCGTCCCGGACGAGGTGGAGCTGGAGGCTCGACGACCCCGCGTTGACGGTGAGCACCGCCGGACCGGTGGTTCCCATGCCTTCCGCGTGCCGTTCACCAATTCTCAGTATGTATCTGTGAGGCTCGGTGAGCCGCCGCGTTGCCGGGGCAGCGTTCCCCTGATGAGGGGTTCCCGTTTCGCCGGTGCGTGCCCGGCACGGATACCGGGGCCTACCGCTCCTCCACGGGCGTTTCGCGTCTCCCCGCAACTCTGGGCGACGTCATGCTCATACCGGGCCGCCAACGCGGCCAGGTTACGTGCGGCGTTGGCATCCCGGTCCAGGACCAGACCGCAGGCCGCACAGGAGTAGGTGCGCTCCGCCAGGGCGAGCTTGGCTTTCACCGCGCCACAGCCGGAACACGTCTTGGAGGAGGGGTACCAGCGGTCGGCCACCACCAGCCGCCCGCCGCGCCAGGCGCTCTTGTAGGTCAGCTGGCGGCGCACCTCGGCCATGCCGACATCGGCGATCGCGCGGGCCAGCCGCCGGTTCTTCGCCATCCCGGCCACGTTCAGGTCTTCGACCACGACCGTGCCATAGGTCGCCGCCAGCCGGGTGGTGAGCTGGTGCAGCCCGTCGCGCCGCTGGCCGGCCACCCGGGCGTGGGCCTTGGCCAGTTGAATCTTGGTTTTGTGCCAGCGCTTGGAGGCCTGGCGTCTGCTCCCGTCGGGGGTGCGCGGCCCGGCGCGGCGGGCGAGCCGCTTGTTGAGTTTGCGGAGTGTGCGCAGCGCCGCGCGGTGGTGTTTGGGGTTGTCGATGACCTCGCCGGTGGACAGCACCGCCAGCGCCCTCACCCCGAGATCCACCCCCACCACCGCGTCCGGGCGGGCCGGGGCGCGGTCGGCGCGGTCGATCTGGCAGGTGAACGCGACGAACCACCGCCCGCCCTCGGCGCGGATGGTGGCCGACAGGATCCGGCCGGTGCCGCGTTCCAGGTGGCGGGCCAGCTTGCGGGTGGACTCGCATGTCTTGATGGTGCCCAGCCGGGGCAGGGTCACATGGCGCCGGTCGGTCTCCAGGCGGATGGTTCCGGTGGTGAACCGGCACGACAGGGTGGCGCGATGCTTGGCCCTGAACCGGGGAAACCCGACCGGCCCGCCCGCCCGGGTGCCCTTCCGCGCCGCCGACCAGTTCGTCAACGCCCGGGCCAGGCCGTCCAGGCCGGAGCTGTAGGCCTCTTTCGAGTTGTCGGCCCACCACGGCGCGACCGTGTCTTTGGCGGTGTTCCACGCCCGGCGCAGGCCGTACAGCGACCACGGCACCTCGGTGAGCAGTTCCTCGGGCACCTGGTAGGTCTTCTCCGCCTCCCGCTGGGACAGGGCGGCCCTGACGCGGGCCAGCCCCCAGTTGAACGCGAACCGCGCCGCGCCGCAGTGCGAGGCCAGCGCGGCGGCCTGCGCGGGGGTGGGGTCGAGGGCGTAGCGGTAGGCCTGATGGATCCGCCCCACCCTCCACCCCTTTACTTGAAGTTGTCGTTCAATCACTGTGAGTTTAACTCGGGTGGGGGGCGGCGGCCACCCGACCGGCGAAGGACTCACGCCCGGCGCGCCCGCGACACCCGCACCCCACGCTCCGGCGCTTCCGCGACCGGTAACGGCCGACCGGATGCTTCCGTGGTGCGCCGGCACGGGGTTTCTGGCGGGCCACCCACCTCTCCAGGCGGAACAAACCAGAGAAGAACTGATAAACGCCGATAAAACAATCAACAGTTCACACCCCCGACGGCGGGGGGCAAACGATCCGCCCGGCCAGAGGCCTCCCCCACCGGTTCTTGTCCTCATCGGTCGGCGGTACGGCCGCGGAAGGTGCGGCCCCTCGCCGTTGAACTGCCGTAAAGCATGGGCGTACGGTGGTTGCAGTGGTTTCCGTCTTCGCGCGGCTCCCATAAGGGCGCTGTCTCCAACAGCCGTAGACAGCTGGGCATCATGACTCGACTTTCCATCACCGTGAACGATCAACCGCAGTTCTCTGTGGTCGCGCTCATCGGTGATCTAGACAAATTATCGGCCCCACAGCTTGAGGAGGCATTCGCAGCGCTTTGGGCGGGAGGGCACACTCACGTCATCATCGACACGACCGGCCTGGGCTTCTGCGACTCCGCGGGAGTCTGGACACTACTTACGATCTTACGTCGCACCTACGAGCAGAACGGCTGGTTGCGCCTCGCCGGGGTCCACGGGTTCCTCGCCCGCCTTCTGGAGCTGACCCGGCTGGGCGCGGCGTTCCCCATCGACTCCGACGTGGATGAATCCTTGCGGCAGGCCTTCGAAGGAAGCGTCCCGGCCGTCCGGTGAGCCTCGCCGCCCCGTCCGGGCGCCTCGACGGAGTCCTTCCGGTCCTGCCCGCGGCTCCGCGACGCGTTCGGGGGACGGGCGGCGTCCGGAGGATCCGGCGCGTGTGTGGAAGATCGAGGTCGATAGTGTCGGGCTCATGCTGCGCTGTGCCGTACTGGATGACTACCAGGGTGTCGCTCTCGGCCTGGCCGACTGGTCGGCGGTGGAGGTGACGAGCTTCCGGGAGCACTTCGCCTCCCAGGACGACCTCGTGGACGCGATCAGCGGCCACGAGATCGTGGTGATCATGCGGGAGCGGACGCCGTTCCCCGCGGAGCTGTTCGCCAGGTTGCCGAAGCTCAGGCTGCTCATCACCTCCGGGATGCGCAACGCCTCCATCGACCTGGACGCCGCCAGGGCACACGAAGTGACCGTCTGCGGCACGGGAAGCGGCTCGACCCCGCCCGCCGAGCTGACCTGGGCGCTGATCCTCGGCCTGACCAGGCACCTGGTCCCCGAGAGCACCGCGATGCGGCACAACGGCCCCTGGCAGAGCACCGTCGGCACGGACCTGCACGGCAGCACCCTCGGCCTGCTCGGCCTCGGCAAGATCGGTGCCCAGATCGCGAGGGTCGGCCAGGCCTTCGGCATGGACGTGATCGCCTGGAGCCAGAACCTCACGAAGGAGAGGACCGGCGAGCTGGGGGTGAGGCTCGCGCCCTCGAAGGAGGCGCTCCTCGCCGAGTCCGACATCGTCTCCGTCCACCTCGTCCTCAGCGACCGCACCCGCGGCCTGGTGGGCGAGAAGGAGCTGGCTCTGATGCGCCCGACCGCCTATCTGATCAACACCTCCCGGGCGGCGATCGTCGACCGGCGTGCCCTGGTCGAGGCCCTCGAGACAGGCCGGATCGCCGGCGCTGGGCTGGACGTCTTCGAGACCGAGCCGCTCGCGCACGACCACGTCCTGCGCACGCTGCCCAACGTGCTGGCCACCCCGCACCTCGGATATGTCACGCAGGCCAACTACCGCACCTACTACGGCGAAGCCGTACAGGACATCGAGGCCTTCCTCTCCGGGGAGCCGATCCGCCGGCTGGCCTGATCGGCCGGCAAAGGCCCGAGCGGGGCGGGCCATCTGCCCCAGTCGTCGCACCGGCCACGAACAGGTAAAACAATCCGGGTCATTGGCCCGTGTGTGGCCCGTGAATGGCGAGTCTTGATGATCCGCCGTGAGACACTCCCCTCCGGGACCGGAATCACGTTTTAGCAGGTCAGGGCATAGATCAAACCCTTGATCAGGTTGAAAACGAGCTATCGAGACCGGTCCCGTGAAACCTATGTTTTTCGGGGGGAACCGAGGATGTCTCGCGTCCGTATCACCATGGACAACGCCGCCCTGCGTGACGTGGCCATGCGCGCCGCCACCGGGAAGAGGTCCGAGTTCGACGTCCGGGCCACTCAGGTGGTGCAGCGGATCAGTGCCTCGCACGGCGGCCGGCCAGTCGACGAGGTGTACGAGGCCCTGCAGGCGGGCCTGCTGCAGATTCCCGGCATCCAGCAGTTCGACGAAGCACAGATCCGTAAGTGCGCGACCCGCATCAGCCTGCGGCAGGAACCACTGGCGGAGTCCTAGCGGAGCCCTTCCGGGCGCCCCGGCCGGTGCTTCGGCACCGGCCGTTTCCAGACAGCGCGTTTCCAGGCCGCCCGCCTGGTGGATGCCGCCCTGCGTCGATCCCCGGCCCGGAAACTAGACTTCCGGCATGATTCGCCCCGCAACGCCGGACGACGTTCCGGCGATCATCGATATGATCCGTGGACTCGCGGAGTACGAAAAAGCGCTGGACAAGGTCGAGACCACCGCCGAGCAGTTGCACGACGCGCTCTTCGGCGCCACGCCCGCCGTGTTCTGCCATGTCGCCACCGACGGGGAGCGGGTCGCGGGGTACGCCATCTGGTTCGTGTCCTACTCCACCTGGCTGGGCAGGCACGGGATCTACCTCGAAGACCTCTTCGTCCACCCCGGCAACCGCGGACACGGGTACGGGAAGGAACTGCTCGCCGAGCTCGCCCGCATCTGCGTGGAACGCGGGTACGGCCGGTTCGAATGGTCGGTTCTCGACTGGAACACCCCGGCCATCGAGTTCTACCGTTCACTCGACGCGGCACCGCTCGACGAATGGGTCATGTACCGGCTCACGGGACCGGCACTCGAAAAACTCGCCGCCGCCGACGGCTGACACCGGGCCCGCCGCGAGAGACGCGGATCGTCCCCGGCGCGCATGGACCCGGGCCCGTCCGGGCGTACGGGTCATCGCAGCAGCTTGAGGCTCTGCTCCTCCCAGTAGGCGAAGCCCAGCCGGCGGTGCGCCTCGACCGCCGCCCGGGCGTGCTCCCTCGCCCGGGCGGTACGGCCCAGCCGCGCCGCCAGTTCGGCGAGCACCTGATGCGTGGAGCCCCAGCCCGCGCTGCCCGTGCCACAGACGATCAGCTGGTCCGCGTACGGCAGGAGCCTGTCGTAGAGGTCGCCGGGGTCGGGAACACCGAGCCTGGCCGCGATGAGCCCCCAGACGGGGGTGAGGAAATCGGCGATCCAGTCTTGCCTGATCTCGGTGCCCCATCGCTCGATCAGGTCACGCGCGAGGTCGTCCTTCCCGGTGTCCAGGGTGGCCAGGACGGCAACCGGCCGCAGCGGGACCATCAGCGGCTGCTCGGCCGCCGTGACCAGCTCGTCGAGCATCTCGGCGACCCGCCCCTGCCCGCGCCTGCAGGTGAACAGGGCCACCAGCCTGCGGTATTCGGCACCCCAGAGGCTTGAGCCGTACCGCACCTCGCCGAACCGGCCGACGAGCGCCTCCGCGTCCGCCCAGCGACCCTCGACGGTGTATCTGGCGGTCTGGGCGACGCGTACCGTCGCCTCCAGCTCCGGGCGGCGCACCTCGGCCAGGGTCCGCTCGCACCGGGCCAGCTCGCGGTCCCACTCCGCCAGATTCCCCGCGCGCAGCAGGCAGGCCATCCGGAGCACCCTCGCCACGATCTGGGCCGCCCGGGGAAGCTCCGGGATGGCCAGCATCTCCTCGGCGGCCAGGAGCCGTTCGGCGTTGTGGTCGGGCACCCACCCCGAGAGGAGATAGTTGTTCAGGGTGCGCGCGAGCAGATCCCGGTCGCCCAGACGGCGGGCGATCTCCACGGCCTCCCGCGCGTGTTGCTCGCCCTCGGCCCGGCGGGGCCCGTAGTACAGCTCCATGCTCAGTGTGCCCAGCACCGCCGCCCGGTCGCGCTCGTCCATCGGGCCTGCCAGCAGGTCCTCCAGCACGGCGACCATCTCGTGGTCCACCACGCCGTAGGGGCGCCAGTTCCACACGGACAACCCGCCGAATACGATGATCGCCGAGATCAGCGCCGCTCTGTCCCCCGCACGCCGGGCCAGGCCGATCGCCTCGTTCAGGTCGCGGAAGGCCCCCGCGGCGTCTCCCGCGGTACGGCGGGCCCGCCCCAGCTCGGTCAGCACGGCGCACCGGCCCGCCTCGTCGTCCGGCGCGACACAGGCCAGCGCGAGTTCCCAGAGCTCGACGGCCTCGGCGAAGGCGAGCTGGGCGACGGCGTGCCGGGCCGCGCGGGAGGCGTAGTCCACCGCCCTTGCCGCACCGCCCACCTTGGAGGCCATCCCGAAGTGGTGGGCCAGCCGGGCGGGTTCGGCTCCCGGCAGAGCCTCCAGCGCCTCTCCGGCCCTCAGGTGCAGCCGGGCCCGCTCCAGGCGGCTCAGCCCGGAATGCAGCGCGTCACGCACCAGGGCGTGGGAGAAGCGATAGTCGAAGCCGCCGGGCGGCTCGAACAGCAGGCCGGTCGCCACCGCCGGTTCGAGCAGCGACATCACCTGCTCGACGGGGGTTCCGGTGACGGCTTCGAGCAGGTCGATCTCCACGTCGCGGCCGACGACCGCCGCCGCCCGGAGGAGTTTCCGCGTCTCCTCGGGGAGCCTGGCGACGCGGCGTTCGATGACGTCACGCGCCCCCGGGGGAACCGCGTCCAGCAGTCCGTGCTCGCTCTCCCGAAGGCGCAGCACCTCGCCCAGGTAGAAGGGGTTTCCGCCGGTCCGCTCCAGCAGCGCCCCGACCAGCTCCGGCTCCTGCGCGATGCGCCTCAGACGCAGGTAGGACGACACGTCGGCGGCGCCGAACGGGGCCAGCTCCACGCGCCCGGTCGACCGCTCTTTCGACAGGGCGCCGAGGGTGTCGCGAAGCTGCTCGGGGTGCTCACCCGGCTCCGGGCGCAGCGTGACCACGATGAGCACCGGGTGGCGGGCCAGCTCGCCCGCGACGAAGGTCAGCAGCCGCAACGAGGAGACATCGGCCCAGTGCAGGTCGTCCAGAACCACCAGGAGCGGCTCGCCGGTGGCGGTCAGCGCGGACACGACCCGGTCGTACAGCTCGAACAGCGCGACGTCTGGATCATGGTCGGGCGACGCCGCCTCGTCCGCGGCGGAGCTCCGGGAGCGGAGAACCGAGTCGGCGCCGCACTCGCGCAGAATCTGCGTCCAGGGCCAGAAGGCGGGAGCCGTACCGTCCAGGCAGCGCCCCCAGGCCACCCGGAAGCCCCGCGCGACGGCCTCGTCGGCGGCGGCCTGGGCGAGCCGGGTCTTGCCGATCCCCGCCTCGCCGGTGATCAGCAGCACACCGCCGTGGCCGCGCCGTACCTCGGCCAGCCGCTCGCCCACCAGGCGCAGCTGTGCCTCCCTCGCGACCAGCCCCTCGCTGACCACCGGTTCCGCGGGCCGGGGGGCGATCGGCGCGGCCGGCGCCTCCAGCTCCGGCGCCTGCCCGAACACCGCCTGTTCCAGCCGCCTCAGCTGCGGCCCCGGCTCGATGCCGAGGTCACCGGCCAGCCGCTCGCGGGCCCTGCGCAGCGCGTTGAGCGCGTCGGCCTGCCGGCCCGCGTGGTACAGCGCGAGCACCAGCAGTCCCCACGCGCGTTCGCGGTAGGGGTGGGCCTCGACCAGTGATTCGAGATCCGGCACGCATGCACCGCCCTCGCCCAGCGCCAGCCGTGCCTCCAGCCGGTCTTCGGCGGCCGCGATCCGGAGCTCCACCATGCGGGCGATGGCGGGCTGGGCGAACTCCTGCCCGGCGAACTCCTCCAGCGGGTCACCCCGCCACAGGGCCAGCGCGCGGTCCAGCGCGCGGCGCGCCTCGGCGTGCTCGCCCCAGGCCAGCGCCCGGCGTCCTTCCTCGACGCCGGCGGCGAAGCGCCCCAGGTCGATCTGGCCCGGGGCGACGGCGAGCAGGTAGCCGGGCTCGCGGGTGAGAAGGACCTTCGGGGGCGTGCGGGGCCTGCGGTCGGGCTCCACCACCTTGCGCAGGTTGGAGATGTAGGACTGGAGCGTGCCCGTGGCGCTGGAGGGCGCCTCACCGGCCCACAGTTCCTCGATCAGCCTGTCCAGTGGGACGACCTTTCCCGGCTCCAGAGCCAGCATCGCCAGCACGGCGCGCTGCTTGCGGGTGCCCAGGTCGAGCCGGTGGCCGGCGGCATCGGTGACCTCGAACGAGCCGAACATACGAAAATTCAGGCCCGTTTCCATACTTCCTTGTCCATTTCCGGCAGTCCCAGGCGACAGCGTACTCGCCGACCCGACGCCACCAACGTGTGTCATCGCGGGAGGTTTCCGCCTGGGACTGCCGTGCTCCTACCGGCTGGACCTGGTGACACCGGGGAGCTCACCCTGGTGGGCCGTCTCGCGGCTCCCGTAGCGCCGCTTGAAGCGCTCCACGCGACCGGCGGTGTCGAGCACCCGGCCGCGCCCGGTGTAGAAGGGGTGGCTCGCCGAGGAGACGTCGACGTCGACCACCGGGTAGACGTTTCCGTCCTCCCACTTGATGCTCTTGTCGCTCGTCATGGTCGAGCGGGTGAGGACGGCGAAGCCGGCGCTCGGGTTCCGGAAGACGATCGGGCGGTAGCCGGGGTGGATGTCCTTCTTCACGGTTATCGCTCCTCCCTGAACAGGACGTGCTTGCGGACGATCGGGTCGTACTTGCTGAGCGTGAGCCGGTCGGGGTCGTTGCGCCGGTTCTTGCGGGTCACGTAGGTGTAGCCGGTGCCCGCGGTCGATCGCAGTTTGGTCACCGGGCGTAGCTCGTTCCTGGCCAAGGTCGGCTCCTCTCGGGTCGGTTGACTGTGTAATGATAACGACATCGGTTTTCATTCCCGCAACCCGAATCTTTTTCAAGGAAGTTCCGTGCCCACCCCTGTCGTCCTCGTCGGCGGCCTGCATGCCCAGGCCCGTGTCGCCTCCGAGGACAGGCCGCTGAAGGGCCGTCCCGGTGCCGTCTCGATCCATCACGATCTGCGCGAGGTGACCCACGCCGCGTCCAGCGGATCGTCCGCGACGCCTCCGGCCCCCCATCCTCGGCCTCAAGGGGACCGCCTGAGGTCCCGCCGCATCCCGCGCGGGCAGGCCTGCCGGAACATCCGGAAAAACCGGCGGGTCACCGGCCGGAACACCCGGGAAAAACGCGTTGCGCCCGATCTCGCCAGTGGAAAACAATTGTCTCGATCGCATTATCCGAAAGGCAATGAATTGAACATCCGACGTCGAATGACGATGTTCGCCGAGGCTCGCGTGTGACGATTGGCGACGTCACACGCGAGCCGCCCCGGGCAGCCGGTCCGGGGCGGCTTTTCATGTTCCTGGCGGGTGGGGGCGCTGGCGTGCCCGGCGGTTTCATAAGCCGCTCCAGGCGGGTTCGATTCCCGCACCCGCCACTCACCACCCGCCTCGGCCTCGGCCTCGGCCTCGGATCAGAGACTGCCGCGAAGAGGGTTTCGAGAAAGACGGCGCGACGGCTGCGGCTGTGTAACGAACTGACAGAAGTCGCGCAAACAGCTGTCCATAACCGATGGTTATAGCGAAAGGTCTTGGACGACACGAGGTCGCGGGTCCCAGGATCAAAGATATGAGAACGCGAACCCTTGGCAACCTGAAGGTCTCGGCGATCGGCTTCGGCGCGATGGTGCTCTCGCCGGGCATGTATGGAGAGATCGACGAGGAGCGGGCGCTCACCGCGCTCGGCCACGCGCTCGACTCCGGTGCCACCTTCATCGACACCAGCGACGCGTACGGCGACGACGGCCACAACGAGCGCCTCGTCGGCAAAGCGATCAGGGGTCGGCGAGAAGAGGTCGTCGTGGCCACGAAGTTCGGGCTCAACGTGCCCGAGGAGGCTCAGGCTCACGCGATCCCGGTCGGTTACGCGTTCCGCGAGTTGCTGGTGAACGCCGAGCCTCGGTTCGTCCGCGCCCACGCCGAGCGGAGCCTGCGCAACCTCGGCGTGGACGTGATCGATCTGTACTACCCGCACTTCCCCGACCCCGCCGTACCGATCGAGGAGACCGTGGGCGCGGTGGCCGAGCTGGTCGAGGCCGGTCTGGTGCGCCATCTGGGGCTGTCGAACGTCACGGCCGACCAGGTACGGCGGGCCCACGCGGTGCACCCCGTCACGGCGGTGCAGACCGAGTGGTCGATGTGGCGGCCGATCGAACCGGACCTGCTGCGAGCCGCGACCGAGGTCGGCGCCGGGATAGTGCCGTGGAGCCCCCTCGGCGCCGGCTTCCTCACCGGGGCGGTGCAGAACCTCGGAGAAGGAGACTTCCGGCACCACGTCCCCCGTTTCAACACCGAGAACCTCGCCCAGAACAACGACCGATACGCCCCGGTTCGGGATCTGGCCGCCGAGCTGGACATCACCCCCGCCCAGTTCGCCATCGCCTGGCTGCTCCACCAGAACCCCCATGTGGTGCCGATCCCCGGCAGTCGCACCCCGGCCCACATCACCGAGAACCTCCAGGCGGCCGACATCACCCTCCCTCCCGACACTCTCGCCCGCGTCGACAAGGCTCTCGCCTCCGTCGAGGCCGTCGGAGACACCCTGCTCTGACCGGCTCCGGCAGCCCTGGAGCACCCAAGGCTCTGACCGGCACTGAATCGACATTGACCGGCACCAACCGACGCTGACCGGCACTGATCGACCTCGGCCGACCTCGACGCTCGCGGCTGCGAGGTTCGCGGAAGACGGTTCCCAAAGGCGACTCCGAAAGGCGGCCCCTGGCTAACGGGGGTCGCCTTTCTCGTTTTGACGTCACCGGGGTTGCGATGACGTCAAAGTGACGTCATAGTAGTGCCATGGACGTCACGCCCTTCGTCGAGAACCTCCGCCGCGCGCTGACCGCGTCGGCCGCGGTCGCCGGCCCCGAGACCCAGGCCACCGTCGAGAGCCTCACGGCGGCCCTGGACGCAGCCGTCCGGCTCACGCTCATCGACGCGCTCTCCACCGCCGCCGACGAGATCACCAGGGACCTCGCGCCGGGCTCCGTCGAGATGCGGATCCGCAACCGCGAGCCGGAGTTCGTGGTGACGCCGCCGGTGGCGGAGTCCTTCGGATCTCCCTTCCCGCCCCCGCCGCCGGGGTCACCCGGATTTCCGACGCCGCCCGCACCGCCGCTGCCGCCCGAGCCGCCCCAGCCTCCCGGCGACGCGGGCACCGCACGCATCACGCTGCGGCTGCCCGAGCCGCTCAAGGGCCACGTCGAGGAGGCGGCGAACATGGAGGGCATCTCGGTCAACGCCTGGCTCGTGCGGGCGGTGTCCGCGGCCCTTACGCAGGCTCCGCGCGGATCCCGGCCTCCCTCCACCGGAAGACGCATCAGCGGCTGGGCCCGCTGACTCCGCGCTTCACCGGCTCTCGGCAAGACCCCGCCAAACTTCTCCGGCTCCCGGCAAGACCCCGCCCAAGCTTCACGACCCTGATCGCGGCCTCCGCGGCCGCCACCCCCTCAACCTGCAAGGGAGATTTCGCCATGCCCGTTTTCCAGACCTCCGGACCCGTCACCCTCGACGTGAAGCTCCCCGCGGGCGACCTGAACATCACGGCCACATCGCGCGAGGACACCGCGGTCGAGGTACGGCCCGCCAACCCGTCCAGGTCCGCCGACGTCAAGTGCGCCGACAAGACCCGCGTCGAATACGTCGACGGCACGATCTACGTCGAGGCACCCGAGCCGCAGCTGTCGCTGGGGCGTCCCCCGAAGCTGGAGATCCTCGTCGGCCTGCCGGAGGGGTCGCGGATCGACTTCGCCGCCGCGTCGGCCGACACCCGGATGACCGGTCGTCTGGGCGACGTCACGGTGACGACGGCCTCCGGCGACGTGCGGATCGACCGGTGCACCGGCCTTGCCGTCAGGACGGAGAGCGGTGACGTCACTTGTGACGTCACCGAAGGCAGCGCCCGAGTGAGAACGTCGTCCGGACGCATCAGCCTGCGAGAAATGTACGGCGAAGCGGAAGTCACCACCGCTTCGGGCAAGATCGATCTCGGCACGGTCGGCGGCGACGCCACCGTCAAGTCGGCCTCCGGAGACGTCCGGATCCGGACGGCCGGTGGCTCCGTCCAGGTGAAGAGCGCGTCGGCCGACGTCACCGTCGAGTCGGTCGCTCGCGGAAACCTCTCGATCACGAGCTCGTCGGGCGACGTCAAGGTCGGCGTCGCCCGGGGGACCAGCGCGTGGCTCGACGTCTCCTCGGTGTCGGGCGACGTCGACTCCTCTCTGGAGCGAACCGATCAGCCCGCCGACGGCGAGGACAAGGTCGAGCTCCACGTCCGCACCATGAGCGGCGACATCTCCATCACCCGCGCCCGCTTCTGAGCCCAGGCCCCAGACCCGCACCCAGACCCAGGTCCAGGTCCAGGTCCAGGTCCTGGTCCTGGTCCTGGTCCAAGTTGGGATCCAGGCCCAGGCCAGAGTCCGGGGCCAGAGCCAAGTCGGGGCCCCGGTCCAGGCCCGCCCCCAAGTCCAGGTCCAGGCCCAGGCCCGTACCCGCGCCGCGAGCGGCGCCGTCTCCAACACCCACGCGTTCCCGAAGGGAAAACCATGATCAACGACATGCAGGCCAATGCCCTCTGTTCCCAGCGGCACGCGGAGCTGATCGCCGAGGCGGAGACCCGGCGCAGGATGCCCAAGCGTCCCCGGTCCTCCCGCCTGTGGGCGGCTCGCACCCTTCACGGGCTCGCCGACCGGATCAGCCCGCCGGTCGGCGAATAACGCCCGCCACCCCGCCCGGCGCAGGCCGACAGCCGCGTGAGCGTCACCCCGCCGTAACCTCGCGGCCATCTCCCGCCTGTTCGCTGTGATCCATGCTCTGGCCGGAAACCGACGTCGTCGGATCGGATGTCAGCCTCCCCGTCACCGTCTACGGCACGGTCAGCCGGGATCCCGACGGCGAACTCGCGCACGAGGGGAATCGTGTCCCCGACATCGTCGCCCTCGACCATCGGCGGCTGGTGGTCGGCTGGCGGGCCGGGGTTCGTGACGAGCGGGACCCGACGCCGACGGACCAGGGCGCCATCATGTGCGCCAGGTCGGGCGACGGCGGCGAGACCTGGACGGTGAGCACGCTGGCGGCGGCCACCGCCACCCACCGCTACCACTACGTGATCTTCCTCAACGACGGGGGCACGCTCTACGCGTTGCTCGGCCGGATCACGGTCGACCGGGACCGCGACCGGGAGGGCGACGTCGACGGCTTCCCCACCTCGATGGTGGTCAGGAGAAGCACCGACGACGGCCGCACGTGGACCGACTTCCCCGTCACCGTCGACGTGCCGGACAACGGCCGGGGCGTGGTCGTCGCGGGCAAGCCGCTGAGACACCGCGGGCTCTGGCTGGTGCCGTACTGGCGGCACTCGGGGGGCACCACCCGGGCGGGCGTGCTGCGCTCGGCCGACCTGACGACCTGGACCTCCGGCGGGCTCGCGGAGAACCCGCCCGGCGTGGCGGTCGAGGAGCCGCAGATCGCGGTCTCTCATGACGACCCCGGCACGCTCGTGATGGTGACACGCACGCTCAACCTGACCGGCGGCACCTCGGCGGCCGCCCGCGACGCGTTCTACCGCGCCAACGCCGCCCACTGCGCCACGGCGACCAGCACCGACGCCGGGTTGACCTGGTCGCCGATGACACTGGACGGGAACCTGCCCAACTACTACGTCAAGACTTTCTTCACGGCGGGCACGGACGGCCTGTACCTGGCGATCTACAACACGCTCGCCGGGCCGTTCACCGGGACCTCGGCGAGCAAGCCCGACCGGTACCGCGAGGTCCTGCACTACAAGGTGAAGCGACCGGGCGAGCCCTGGGAGCCGGGACGGCTCTTCGCCGACGGCGCCCGGCTGACGAGGGGCGCGGCCCGGGGCTGGGACGTCTATCCCAGCGCCGACGAGTACGAACCCGGCCGGTTCTTCGTCGTCTGGGAGCACAACCAGACCAATGTCAGGGTGGCCAGGCTCGACGTCTCCCGGCCCTTCGACCGCAGCGACCTCATCACCGGCGACTGGGTGCTGAGCGGCGGCGCGCGGCGGGCCGGCGGCGGGTTCCGGCTCAGGAGCACGGGCGCGGGGGCCTCCCAGGCGTCCTGTGCCCTCGACCGCTCGCGGGGCTGCGACTTCACCCTGGAGTTCCGTGGCCGGGTGGAGGACGACAGCGCGCTGAATCCCCGCACCGGCGACGGCGTCTGCCTCGGCGCGAAAGTGGCCAACGGCGCCAGACGGCTCATGCTGACGGTCCAGAAAAGCGGGGTCTGGACGATGCGCAAGGGCTCCGCCGTCTGGGAGAAGGTCTACACGCTGGACACCGCGGGACGGCTCGCGACCTGGAAGGTGAGGGTGGACAGCGCCGGAGTGGCCCGGCTGTTCCGCGACGGGACCGACACCGGGGCGACCTGGGTGATCCAGGACAGCGGGGAGAGACCGCAGGTCACGCACTGGGTGACCGGCACCCCCGGCGGCAACGCCGCCGAGGCCGTCATCGAGTGGACCCGCCTCACCCCCACCTTCGGGCTCCCCCTGCCCTGACAGCCGGGAGGCTCAGACGAGCTTTCCCTGGCGGACGACCACCCGGCCGCCTTTCATGACCAGGTCCCTGACCGGATGGGTGACGACCGCCTCGGCTGGGGTTCGTGCCTCGACGACGACCAAGTCGGCGACAGCACCGGGAGCAAGACCGTACGCGTCGAGGTTGAGCGCCCTGGCCCCTCCGTAGGTGGCGGCCCGCAGGGCTAGCTCGATGTCCTCATCCCGGCGGAAGGTGCTGCGGTAGGCCAGGTGCATGGCGCGCTCCAGCATGTCGCCGCT
The DNA here is from genome assembly GCF_042898655.1 of Streptosporangium sp. NPDC000396. NCBI lineage: Bacteria > Bacillati > Actinomycetota > Actinomycetes > Streptosporangiales > Streptosporangiaceae > Streptosporangium > Streptosporangium sp. NPDC000396. The sequence continues at coordinate 182,006 of NZ_JBIAZA010000014.1, read as the reverse complement.
GCCGTACGGACCCCACAGGTCGCGGATACCGTCGTGACCACAGGCGACGTTCACGCCGGCCGCGTCGAGCTTCTTGATCGGGGGGATGGGGAAGCTGTAAACCGCCGCGGTGGCCACGCTCACCCCGGCGGCGGCCAGCCGATCCACCAGCCGGTCCTGATAGGCCTCGTCGATCTGGCCGAGCGCGTAGGCGTGGCTGACCGTCACCCGGCCCTCGAGTCCGTGGTCACGCGTGCGGTCGGCGATCAGCTCCAGCTCCCACGCACCGAGCGCTCCGGGGTCGTGCAGGTGCAGGTCAATCCCCGCGCCGTACTGCTCGGCCAGGTCGAACAGGATATCCAGGTGCCGGACCGGATCGCGGTCCACGCCCGCGGGGTCGATCCCACCGATCGTCTGGACCCCGTTCTTGAGCGCCTCCTCCAGATACTCGGCGGTGCCGGGGTTGGTCAGCAACCCGAACTGCGGGAAGGCGACCATCTCCACGGTGACCCGTCCGGCCAGCTTCCGGGCCGCGGCACCGACCGCCTCGACCCCGCCGAGGCCGATGACGGGATCGACGTCAACATGACTGCGCACGTGCGTGGTGCCGAAAGCGATCATGCGTTCCAGGAGCGCCGTGATGTTGTCCACGTTCGGCAGGCCCAGCTCACCCCGGCGAGCGCGTTCGTTGGCGACCCTGTCGGCGAGCGAGTCCCCCGCCGAATGGGGCACCCAATCTCCGCCGTACAGGGTCTTGTCGAGGTGGCAGTGCGCGTCGATCAGCCCCGGCAGCACCAGCCGACCCGGCACGTCGATGACCTCGGCGTCCGGGGCCTCCAGCCCCGGTTCGATCCGGTCGATCACCCCGGCCCGGATCAGGATGTCCACGGGCTCCCCGAAACTCCATGGGTGACCACCGCGAATCAGCACGTCAGACATGATTCTCCTCTGTCTCGGACAAGCGGGCAGCATGCTTTAGAGTCATTCTTTTTCGTAATTAGTGTCTATGTAATGGCGGCCATTCATGTGATCGGTTTCCAGAGTGATCACGGGTTTTCCCTCCGCCTTCGCCGCCTGACGGCTCTCGTCCGGTTCGTGGTCGCCCGGTTCCGGCCGGGGCGACTGCCGTACCTCGCTCCTGACGTGACTCCTCCGCTCCCTGCCGACCCGTCTCTCCAGCCGCTCGATGTCGGGGCGACACGGTAGCTTGGTGGCTGCTCGGCACGGCCGCCCATCACAGCTGCCACCACAAGGAAAGAGAGATCGTGACGACGTCTATTCATCAGCGGATCGCCGAAGAGCTGGGTGTGCGCGAACGGCAGGTGCAGGCGGCCGTGGAGCTGCTCGACGGCGGGGCCACCGTGCCGTTCATCGCCCGTTACCGCAAGGAAGCCACCGAGATGCTCGACGACGCGCAGCTGCGCACGCTCGAAGAGCGGCTGCGCTACCTGCGCGAGCTGGAGGAGCGGCGCACCGCGATCCTGGAGTCGATCCGCAGCCAGGGCAAGCTCGACGACGCCCTCGAAGCGCAGATCGCGGCGGCCGACTCCAAGGCCCGTCTGGAAGACATCTACCTGCCCTACAAGCCCAAGCGGCGGACCAAGGCGCAGATCGCCAGGGAGGCCGGGCTCGAACCGCTGGCCGACGGCCTGCTCGCCGACCCGTCCGTCGACCCGCAGGCGGCCGCCGCGGCCTTCGTCGGCGAGGGGGTGGCCGACGCCGCCGCCGCGCTGGACGGGGCCCGGGCGATCCTGGTCGAGCGCTTCGGAGAAGACGCCGACCTGGTCGGGGAGCTGCGCGAGCGGATGTGGGCCAAGGGCCGGCTGGTCGCGGCGGTCCGCGAGGGCAAGGAAGAGGAGGGGGCCAAGTTCTCCGACTACTTCGACTTCGCCGAGCCGTTCACCAAGCTGCCCTCCCACCGGATCCTGGCGATGTTCCGGGGTGAGAAGGAAGAGGTTCTCACCCTCACCCTGGAGCCGGAGGAGGAGCCCACCGGCACCTACGAGGGACGCATCGCCCACCGGTTCGGCATCGCCGACCAAGGGCGTCCCGCCGACAAGTGGCTGGCCGACACCGTCCGCTGGGCCTGGCGGACCCGCATCCTCGTCCACCTCGGCATCGACCTGCGGATGCGCATGTGGCAGGCCGCCGAAGACGAGGCCGTGCGCGTTTTCGCCGCCAACCTGCGCGACCTGCTGCTCGCCGCCCCGGCCGGCAGCCGCGCGACCATGGGACTCGACCCCGGTCTGCGCACCGGTGTGAAGGTCGCGGTGGTCGACGCCACCGGCAAGATCCTGGCCACCGACACGATCTACCCCCACGAGCCGCGCCGCCAGTGGGACCAGTCGCTGGCGACCCTGGCCGCGCTGGCCAGGAAGCACAACGTGGAGCTGGTCTCGATCGGCAACGGCACCGCGTCGCGGGAGACCGACAAGCTGGCCGGTGAGCTGGTGAAGCTGGTCCCCGGGCTGACCAAGGTCGTCGTTTCGGAGGCCGGCGCCTCGGTCTACTCCGCCTCCGCCTTCGCCTCCCAGGAGCTCCCCGGCCTCGACGTGTCGCTGCGCGGCGCCGTCTCGATCGCGCGCAGGCTCCAGGACCCGCTGGCCGAGCTCGTCAAGATCGACCCCAAGTCGATCGGCGTCGGCCAGTACCAGCACGACCTCGCCGAGACCAAGCTCTCCCGTTCGCTCGACGCGGTGGTCGAAGACTGTGTGAACGCGGTCGGCGTGGACGTCAACACCGCCTCGTCACCGCTGCTGACCCGGGTGTCGGGCATCGGTGCCGGCCTGGCCGAGAACATCGTCCAGCACCGCGACACCAACGGCCCGTTCCGCTCGCGCAAGGAGCTGAAGAGCGTGGCCAGGCTCGGTCCCAAGGCCTTCGAGCAGTGCGCGGGCTTCCTGCGTATCCCCGGCGGCGACGACCCGCTCGACAGTTCCAGCGTGCATCCGGAGGCCTACCCCGTGGTGCGCCGGATCCTGTCGGCCACCGGCGGCGACATCGGCACGCTGATCGGCAACGGCACGGTGCTGCGGGCCCTGAAACCGCAGGACTTCGTCGACGACACCTTCGGCCTGCCGACCGTCACCGACATCCTGGCGGAGCTGGAGAAGCCCGGCCGTGACCCGCGTCCCGCCTTCAAGACCGCGACCTTCAAAGAGGGCGTGGAAAAGATCTCCGACCTCAAGCCCGGCATGCTGCTGGAGGGCGTGGTCACCAACGTCGCCGCCTTCGGCGCGTTCGTCGACGTCGGCGTGCACCAAGACGGCCTGGTCCACGTCTCGGCGCTGTCTCACAACTTCGTCAAGGATCCGCGCGAGGTGGTCAAGCCCGGCGACATCGTCCGGGTGAAGGTGCTCGACGTCGACATCCCCCGCAAGCGCATCTCACTCACCCTCCGCCTGGAGGACGAGGCGGCCAGGGGCTCCGGCCAGCGCGACCAGTCCGGCGGACGGCGTGACGGCGGCAAGCGCGGCGGCCAGCAACGCCAGGACCGCGGCGGCCAGCAGCAGGGGCGCGGCGGCCAGCAGCGTCAGGACCGTGGCGGCCAGCGCGGCGCGCCGGGCGGGGCAATGGCCGAGGCGCTGCGCCGCGCCGGACTCGACGGCTCCGGCGGCAAGCGCTAGGTGTATTGACCACGGGCGTTGCCGACAGCAGGGCTTGATCAATAGCGAAGATCTCCGGCGTGGTGAAGGTGTCAAGTCTTCACCACGCCAGAGATATTCGTGTCCCGCCTTAACGCCCGGCTGACCATGTACGGCAGGCGGCGGGCGCGGGGATACCCGTACGGCTGCCGCCTTCTCGGATGGCGGCCGTACGGCTACCCTTGGGGCGAGATCACTTCGTCGAAGGTCCGGGCGCACCGCTGAAGCGCCCTCACGCATGTTTCTTTCCTCTTCCGCGGAGGTCTTCCGCGAGCGGCCGTGAGCGGCCCCGTCATACGGGTCCGAACCCGTAAGGATCTGCGGGCGGTCCGGCGCCCGCGTCCGCCCCGCTGTCTCGGTCACCTGTGCGTCGCGCCGTTGTGGCCGATGTACGGCGTCAATCTCGGCACCCTGCTGCGAACCTGCGACGCGGTCGGTGCGTGCATGGCCGTACCCCGGCTGCCCTGGGTTCCCGAAGCTTTGAAACGGGGCAACACCCTGCGCGGGCCGGCCTGCGTGCACTGGGTGCGGGATCCGTCGGCCTGGCTCACCGAGCAGCGCTCCGCCGGCAGCCACATCATCGGGGTGGAGCTGGCGGAGGAGGCCGTACGGCTCGCCGACCTGCCGATGGCTCGCCGTCCCACGGTCGCGGTCCTCGGTCACGAGCGCGATGGCATCCCTCCGGAAGCCCTGGATCTGCTGGACGCGGCCGTGGAGATCCCGATGATCGGCATCGGGGCGAGCCTGAACGTGGCGGTCGCCGGGTCGCTGGTCCTGTACAAACTGGCGGGTTTCGCCTGATGCCTGCCGCGGCACCCGGCCGCACCGCTCGAGAAGCCGTTTCCAGGTCACCCGGCCTCGGAGGATTCGGCGACTCCCGCCGCCCTCGGGCGGAAACGGCTTCGAGAACCCCGGATCGCGCCTCGATAGGTTACCTTGAGTAAGAAGGTTCTGATCAGTAAGGTGGTTTCTATCAGGAACCAAAAGGATGCCACTCCCGTCACGGCGAGGGCCCGCTCCTCGCCCAGTCCCTCCGGAGATGATCATGGGCAGCAGAGGTTCCCTCGGCCACACTCCGGCGGCATGCCGGGCCCGCGAGATCCTCGACCGCGTGGGAGGGAAGTGGTCGCTGTATGTGATCTCCCAGCTTGGTACGGGCACCAAGCGGTTCACCGAGCTCAAACGCGGCATCAACGGCATCAGCCATCGCATGCTGACCGTCACGCTGCGCGAGCTCGAACGCGACGGCATCGTCTCCCGGACGATCTACGCGGTCATGCCGCCCCGCGTCGAATACACGCTCACCGCGATGGGCCACACCTTGCTCGACGCCGTCAGCGGCCTCGTCGTGTGGGCGGAGAGCCATCTCGATGAGATCGACGCCGCCCGTGCCGCCTACGACGCCCGCGCCGAATGAGCCGGCGGGTCGCGCCGGGGAGTCGCACCCGGTGGCCGGGGTGCCCGGCGGCGCCGTCTCACCGGGCACCCCGGGGCGGATCGCCGGCCCCGCGGGTCAGGAACCATCCACGTATTCGCGGAAGTCGATGATGAACGGCGGCGGGACCGGCTCGTCTTCCGTGCCCGGTGCCGGGCTCCGTTCCAGCAGCTGGGTGCCGACCACGGATCCGGCGAACACCGCGTGCAGCCGGACCCTGCCACCCGACCTGTTGCGGAACCCGTGGGCGACGCCCGGCGGCACCAGGATCACCGCGCCGGGCTCTACCGGCTGCCACTCCCCGTCGTAGAACGCCTCCGCCTCACCCTCGTCGATGATGAGAACCTCCTCATTCGTGTGCACGTGCACCGGGATGATCTCGTCCGGCGCGAGATGCTCGAAGTTCAGCACCAGGTCCTTGACATAGAGGCCGTCAGGGCGGGCCGGATCGAGCACCAGGGAGTGGAGCGAATTCGGCTTGTAATTGTGCGGATCCTCGGGAAAAGGTTTGTAGTCCAAGCGATTGATAATGCTCATGGCAGAAGTCTGAACCCGAATGCTTTTCGCAGGTAGATCGCACTTTTTCGTAACCTTGTAATGCCGGGGTAACCGTCCGCGGCGCACCGTGCCCAGGCATGGAGTTCCCGTTCACATCTCGACCCGGAAATTTGGGCCTCCTCGGATGTGACGCGACGCGCATACCATCCACCGCGATGACTACCTATCGGCGGCCGGTTGCCGTCCTCTTTCTGGCGCTCGTGGTGGTTCTGTCCGCGCTGTCCCCGGTCGCCTCGGCCTCGGTGACGTCCTCAGGCTCCTCGGCCTCCTCGGGCTCATCGGCTTCCTCGGGCTCATCGGCTTCGGCTTCGCCGGGCGAGGAGCGGTGGGGCGACAAACGCTTGCACGACGTCAGCTTCCTGACGGCGCACAACGCCTTCACCAACTACGAGGACGCGCGCTGGAGCGTGGTCAACCAGAGCGAGTCGATCCGCGGCCAGCTCGAAGGCGGCGTGCGCGGCCTGATGCTCGACACGCACTGGTATTCCAAGAGCACCTGGCTGTGCGCGGTGAGCCTCGGCCTCGACTGCTACCCGAGTGACGTCTACCTGTGCCATGGCGACTGCAAGGCCTTCGCGGGCGTGACCTACGCGCTTCCCCGGCAGTCCTTCCACGGCGCGATGCAGACGGTGGTGGACTTCATCCGGGCCAATCCCCTTGAGATCGTCACAGTCTTCCTTGAGGACTACACCTCCGCCGACCAGCTGGGCCAGTCCCTGGCCAAGGTCAGGGGTTTGAACGAGGTGCTGTTCCGGCCCGAGGAATACCAGGTGCGCGACCGCGGCTGGCCGAAGGTGGCCGACCTGGTCACCGATGACAAGCGGTTGCTGATCTTCGGTCCCGGCGGGCGCGAGCACTTGGGCGTCATGAACGAGAAGGACTGGACGGTCGCCAACTTCTGGAGCATCGGCGACCTGGGCGACCAGCTCGCCTGCACCAGCCGCTACCCCGACATCCCCCTGGACAGGCAGGAGCCCGGCTTCCAGCGCCTGTTCGTCATGAGCCACTTCCGCAACGTCCCGACCATCGGGACCGCCGCGGCCGACAACGGTGCGAAGCTCCGCGATCGCATCAACGACCGGTGCCGCCCCGCTGCCGGGCGCGACCCCAACTTCGTCTCGGTCGACTTCCACCGGAACTCCGACGGGAGCGGGCACACGCCCCGCTCCATCGTCGCGGAGCTCAACACGCGAGTCGCGCGGATGGCCCGGCCCTAGTACCGAACGCCCCTCGGTGCCTTCCTGCGCGTGCCACCGCGGTCACGGCGGCACGTGGTACGGCCGGCACGCGGTGCCGGGTCTTCCGAGCCCTGGAGGAACCCTGTCCGGAGCGAACGGGAGTGGATCAGAGCAGGCGCCTGATGTCGCCGTAGGCCCGGTAGAAGCCGCCCCTTTCGGAGTAGCGGACGCCCTCGACGAGGTAGCGGGCCCCCGCCTCCCGCACGCCCTTGGGGAACTGCACGTTGCGCCGCGAGTCGTAGCCCTCGCTGATCACTCGCACCCGGAGCCGCTCGCCTTCCCTGACGCACTCCACGACCACGCCGCCGTTGACGTCGGAGACGGTCTGCAGTTCCACGATCTCCAGCGTCGTGGTCGGTTCCATCACGGCCAGGCCCGCCGCCGCCTTGACGTCCACCGGTTCGGGAACGGTGCCCGCCTGGGCTGCCCTGATCGCGGTCTCCGTGGCGTCGATGCAGGCCAGGGTGCCGTCGGTGGTCACGATGTAGAGGCGGTCGTCGAGATACTGCATGGAGAAGGCCGAGCCGCAGCCGGTGGCCAGCTTCCACAGCCGCTCGCCGCTCTGGTCGAAGCAGTAGATCGAGGAGTGGTTGTCCCCGGCGAAGACGTAACGGCCGCCGGGAGCGGTGGCGCAGGAGAAGACGGTGGCGTCGCAGCGGTAGACCGCCTGGGTGGCGCCGTCGGACTTGCGGAGCCGGTGCACGGTGCTGCGCGACGTACCGGCGTAGACCGAGTCCGCCTCCTGCCAGCCGAACAGCACCGCGCCGGCGAGGCCGGTCTCCCAGACCGGCGTTCCGTCGGCGGCGTCGTAGCGGGCCACTCCCCTGGAGTGACCGTGGTAGACGGCGTCGTCGTCGCAGCGGACCATCCAGGCCGAGTCTCCCGCGCCCTTTCGCGCCCACTGGAACTCGTCCTCGTGGTCGATGGTGGTGATCCGGCCGCCGCGGTCGGAGACGCCCAGCACTCCGTCGTGGATGTCCAGCCAGTAGATGTCGACGTCCTCGGCGATTTCGTAGGCGAGCCGGGGGACCTTCCCGCTGAGGTCGTAGACCTTGCCGTCGTCGGCGCCGGCGTAGATCCAGAAGTCGTCGGCGACGATGCACTTCACCCCGTCGGGTAGCCGGAAACGCCCGGTGACGGTGCCCCCGTGGGTGACGGTGTAGACGTCGCCGTTCTGGTTGCCGACCCAGCAGCGCTCGGAGTCCACGAAGATGCCGAACGCCGGCGCGCCGCTGGCGAAGCGCCAGAGCACCGGCGCCTGGCTGGCGGTGGAGCGGAGGCTCTCCGTGCTGCGGCGGGTGACCGCGCGGCGCTGCCGGACTCCGCGCACCGCCGGGGCGTATCCCCTGCGGACCTTCTCGCCGACTTTCTTCGCCGCGGCGGTCGCGGCCTTCTCCACTGTGGCGAAGGACGACACCTTGACCTGTCCCTGCTCACCGATCCGGCCGTAGCTGATCGTCACCTGGAGCCCGTCGTGCACGACCTCGTAGAACTTGTGTGAGCCTCCGCCGTCTTCGGACAGCTCCAGATACGTGCTCTGCGCCGCCATGCCGCACCTCTCCGTTGTGATCGACTTTCCGCGGAGCGTACGGCACGCAGGCGACAGATTAGGAAAAGTGATGACCCGTACCAGCCGACCGGCATCATCGCCCCGCGGGCACCGGATCCCCGTCCGCCTGGCGCCTGCGGATCAGCGCGACCACGACGGAGGCCACCGGGGCGGCCAGGAAAGCGCCGACGATCCCCCCGATGACGCTGCCCAGCGCGATGACGATCAGGATGATCGCGCTGGGCAGCTGGAGCGCCCGGCCGTAGATCTGCGGCGCGAGCACGTGCCCCTCGATCTGCTGGACCAGCACGGTGACCGCGACCACGATCAGCGCCACCAGCCATCCCTTGGCCACGAGGGCCACCACCGCCGCGAGCAGGCCCGCCGTGAACGCGCCCACGATCGGCAGGAACGCTCCGACGAACGTCAGCACAGCCAGCGGCAGCGCGATCGGCACGCCCAGGATCCACAGCGCGACACCGATGAAGAACCCGTCGACCAGGCCGACGATCGCCACGCCGCGGATGTAGCGGCCGACGACGTCGAAGATCACATTGCCACTCTCGTACAGGGTCCGCCGGATCCCCCGAGGGGCCAGATCCGTGATCCACCGGAAAAGACGATCGCCGCCGTGCAGGAAGTAGATGGACAGGATCATGGCCAGCACCAGGCCGACCATGACCTCCCCGACGGTGCGCACGCCGGTGAGGGCGCCACTGGCGATCTTTCCGGCCTGCCGGCTCAGATACTGCTTGACCTGGTCGAACAGCTGGGAGGCCTTCGCCTCGCCCAGACCGCTGGATGACACCAGCGACTGCAGATCACCGGTCACCTTGTCGATGCTCTGCCGCAACTGGGCCACACCGTCGATCGTGGGCGGCACGAGCAGCGCGACGAACGCCACCAGGAGGAGGAACCCGCCAACGCACACGACGGTGGTGGCGAGTGCCCGGCTCAGCCCGCGCCCGGTGAGCCACCGGTACGGCGGGAGCAGAAGCGTGGTGATGGCCAACCCGATGATGATGGGGATGACCACTGCCATGACCGCGTGAAGGCCCCACAGGATCACCGCGATCAGAGCGATGATCCCGAGCAGCCGCCACGCCGTGTCGCCCGCTCGCCGCAGGCTCCGGTCACCCGTGGCGGCGGGATCCGTGTGCTCTCCCATGCCGGGCCCCTTCCCCGCACGGATCACCAGCAACCGCGCCGACCTGCGCGATCGGGGAAGCGACGGCGGGCATCCCGCCGTGGACGGCGAGGACCCGGCCGAAGTGAGGATCGGGCCGGAACGCCGTGGCGAACCCGTACGCGCCGGGCACGACCATGCCCCGGTTTCCCTCGGCGGTCCACGGCACTCGCGGGCCTTCCGCCGGATCAGCCAGGCGCCGTCGATATCCGCGAGGGCGGCGGGCGCGAACAGCGGCAGGAAGCGGGCGGCGGTCACGATCGCGCCGAGCCGCCAGCATCAGGCCGACCATCGTCAGCACCGCGACCTCGAAGACCACCACCAGCCGCTGGGTCACCCCGGCGGGGATGTCGTCGTTGCTCAGATCGATCCCGAACATCCGCACGACGTAGGGAAGGACCACCAGGACCATCACACCCAGGGAGGCCAGGCTCAGCAGCCGTACCGGCCGGGCGTAGGGGCTGGCGGCGTTCCGCCGGGCCAGCATCAGGCCCGCCACCGGCATCGTCAGGAAGGCCACGAACGCCGCGTACCGGTGGATGCCGCCGGACATCGAAAGCGGCACACCGGGCTCGTCGGTGGGGAAGACGCCGATCAGCAGCATGCACAGGCCCCAGACCCCGACCAGCAGCGCGGCCTCGCGATCCTCGCCTCGCCGTACCAGCGCGGTTCCGAAGGTCGTCGCACCCACGGCGAAGAACGTGAGCGAGACGGGCAGCAGCCAGCCGTCCGGCTGGAACGCGTACTCGCTGATCACGGTGTGCACCGGATCGAGCCCCGTGGCCACGTGCAGCCCGAGCATCGCCACGGCCCCGGCGCCGATCGCCGCGTAGCCGCCGAGGATCATCCTGGATCCCGAAAAAACCTGACTCCCCATGGCTCAACCATGGCGACGGAGCTTTTCCCCGAGTACCGGAAATGATCCCCAGTCATCCCTGAGTGATCCCGGAGGAACCCTGGGGTGAGGTAGTGCCCGCTTCAGGGGGATACTCCGACCACCGAGTCCCTGAGCTGGAAGAAGACGGCGAAAGGTAGGGCCCTCCCCCTCAGGGTCGCCGCGCGGGAGGGACCCGGCTTGACTTAGAGCGCACTCCAAGGAGCAAGGTGGTGTCCATGGGAATCACCATCCAGGAGGCCTCGCGCAAATCGGGGCTGAGCGCGCACACGTTGCGCTACTACGAGCGCATCGGGCTCATTCACGAGGTGGATCGGGGCTCGAACGGGCACCGAAGCTACGCGGCGCCCGATCTGGACTGGCTCGATTTCCTTAACAAGCTACGCGCGACCGGCATGCCGATCGCGGACATGTGCCGCTACGCCGAGCTGCGCAGGCAGGGCCCGGAGACCTCCGGTGAGCGGCGGCGGATGCTGGAGGCCCACCGGGAGCGGGTCAGGGCGCAGATCGCGCAGCTCACCGAGGACCTGACGGTCCTCGACTACAAGATCGACTTCTACAACGCATTGGAGCACGGATGATCAGGCGCCGTCTCGGGCAGGGAGGCCCGGAGGTCCCGGCCATCGGACTCGGTTGCATGGGCATGTCGGAGTTCTACGGCGCGGCCGACAAGGCCGAGTCGATCTCGGTCATCCACCGCGCCCTCGACCTCGGGGTGAACTTCCTCGACACCGCCGACATGTACGGCAAGGGCCGCAACGAAGAGCTGGTCGGACGGGCGATCAAGGGGCGCAGGGACGAGGTGGTGCTGGCCACCAAGTTCGGCATCGTCAGGTCCGAGGATCCGGCCGTCCGTCACATCGACGGCAGCCCCGGCTACGTGAGAAAGGCCGTCGACGCCTCGCTCCGGCGGCTGGGCGTGGACCACATCGACGTCTACTACCTGCACCGCCGCGACCCGAACGTGCCCATCGAGGAGACCGTCGGCGCGATGGCCGAGCTGGTCGCCGCGGGCAAGGTCGGCCACCTCGGCCTGTCCGAGGTGAGCGCGGAGACCCTGCGCAGGGCGAACGCCACCTACCCGATCTCCGCCCTGCAAAGCGAGTATTCGCTGTTCACCCGGGGCATCGAGGAGGAGATCCTGCCGGCCGCCCGGGAGCTGGGCGTCGCGCTGGTGGCCTACTCCCCGATCAGCCGGGGGCTGCTCGGCGGCACGCTGCCGCCCGCCGAGGAACTGCCCGACGACGACTTCCGCAAATACCTGCCCCGGTTCACCGGGGAGAGCGGGGCTCACAACGAAGCGCTCGTCGCCGAGGTCCGCAAGATCGCAGAGGAGGCGGGGAGCACTCCGGCCCAGCTCGCCCTGGCCTGGCTGCTGACCCGGGGCGAGGACGTCATCCCGATCCCGGGCACCAAGCGGCTGCGCTACCTGGAGGAGAACACCGCGGCGGCCGGCATCACGCTGACGCCCGACCAGCTGGCCGCGCTCAACGCCGCCGTGCCGGCCGGGGCCGTGCTCGGCGACCGCTACCCCGACATGTCCTCCGTCGAGCGCTGACTCACACGCGCCCGTCGAGCGCTGACTCACGCGCGCCCGTCGAGCGCTGGCACACACCCGGGAGCCGCGATCCTCGCGACGAGGACCGGCTCCCGGTTCCGCTCCGCCGCTCACCGGATCGGCGTAGAGAACGAGAACGCCGGCGGCGGGCGGTCCCAGAGAGAAGGCGACCGGTCTCAGACGGGTTCCGTGCCGTTGCTCACCCGATCGGCAATGGCGGGACACCGGGGGTGACCACCTCGGAGCGGTCAGGGTTATTTTTGGCCTCTTATCCATCTCAAGACGGATTCCATCTTGCGGGAGCCTCTCTACTCTCGCCTCATGAGCCGCCGTCCACCCCCTAACGCGATCGACTGGCTGCTCTCGGTGGCCGTGGTGCTGCTCGCGATCGCCGAGGAGATCGGCGATCACCTCCTCGCGACGGGGCGTCCGCATCCGGGGTGGTGGATCCCGGCCGTCATCGCCATCTCCGTGCTGGTGCTCCTGCGACGGCGGGCTCCGTTCACCGTAATGTGCCTCCACTCGGCGGCGTCGGTCGCGGCGTTGGCGCACTTCGGCGAGGGCGTGGCCACCTGGCAGTTCCACACCCAGCTCCTGCTGTTGTTCACCCTGCTCAGCGAGTTGCCGCTGCGAGACCCACGGGTCGTCGCCGGACTGGCCGCGACGGCGGCGTTCGTCTCCATGATGATGCTCACACCCGCCGGGTCGTGGGGGGTCGGGGAGGTGACGGTCGCGCTGGGGGCGGCCTCAGTCGCGGGCATCGCCGTACGACGGCATCGTCAGATCGCGGTCCAGGCACGGGAACGCGGTGAGCTGCTCGCCCGGGAGGCGGTGCGCGAGGAGCGGGTCAGAATCGCCCGCGAACTGCACGACGTCGTCGCGCACGGCGTCAGCGCGATGGTCATGCAGGCCGGCGTCGCGCGGCTGATACTCCGGTCCGACCCGGTCACCGCGCGCGAGACGCTGAACGTGGTGGAGGAGGCGGGACGCGAGGCGGTGGAGGAACTGCGCCGCGTGCTGGGGCTGCTGCACACCGGTTCGGAGTGCGACGGGCTGGCCCCGCAGCCGCGCCTGGCCCGGCTGAACGATCTGGTCGAGCAGATGCGCGCGGCCGGTCTCGACGTGGAGCTGAGCGTCGAGGGCGAGCACGTGCCGCTGCCCGTGGGCCTGGACCTGTCGGCCTACCGGATCGTCCAGGAGGCGCTGGCCAACACCTTGCGGCACGCGGGCCCCACCGAAGTCCGGGTGACGGTCTCCTACCGGCCTCGGGCGCTCTGGCTGGAAATCCTCGACGACGGCCCGCGTGACGGCCACACCAGGCAGGCGGGCGGGCCGGGACACGGGCTGGTCGGCATGCGCGAGCGGGTCGCGCTCTTCCACGGCCGGTTTTCGGCGGGCCCTCTGCCCGGTGGCGGATACGGCGTGCGGGTCACGTTCCCGCTGCCCGCAGAGGCCGGGCCGGGCGAGGCGCCGTGACCGCATGGCGCGAAGACGACGCTCGCCCTGACCACGGCGCGAAGGCGACATGGCGAAAACGGCATGACGAAACCAACGCAGCCAAGACGAAGTGCGACGATCCGGATGGCTCAGGAGATTCCTGGTGGCTCAGGACGCCAGACGTGAGGCGAGAACACCGGCGCGCGCGAGCTGCACCTCGCGGGCCTTCTTGGCCGCGAAGCCCAGGAGCGGGCGGTTCCACGCGTGCACCACGAGCGTGTCCTCGACCTCGGTTCCGCCGTCCTTCTCGGTGAGGGCGAAGCGGTAGTCCAGCCGTACCCCGCCCGGACTGTCCACCTTCCCCTCGACGGTCTCCGGCGTGCTCCGCAGCGTCACCTTGATCAGGTTGTCGTATTTGACCATGCCGAGGAACGTGAAGCGCTCGACCGAGACGTAGTGCGTCTCCCCGTCTCTCTCCTGGATGTCCCTGACCGCGACCACCAGCGGCGAAAGTCCCACGTAGCTCTGCGGCTGGCTCAGGTGGGCGCGAAGCGCCGCCGGAGTGTTCCGGACATGGAAGGTATGGCGAAGCGTGACCTTTGGCACCGTTTTACCCCCGTAAAAAGATCTTTAGTGGGAGACACTAACGGGTTCGGCCATGTACCACCGGGCATGTTGCTCACCTCGTGTGAGGGAATCGAGCCTGCGGGGCAGTTCGCGACGGGAGAAGGGATCGGCACCGGCGTTGCGGATGTGGATGCCCACGGCGTACATGTCCCGGACCTCCATGAGGGTGGAGTAACCCGGCCATGAGCGTAGGTCGCTGCCGTAGGCGTCGGCGAAGGCGTCCACGTCGGCGGCTGTCAGGCCGAAACGGCGCTGGCCGTGGTAGGTGTGGACCAGGTCCCACTCGCGGGGGCCGACCGCGACGCCGTCCCAGTCGCAGAGCACCACGTGGCCGTCGGTGCGGCGCAGCAGGTTGTCGATCCAGGCGTCGCCGTGCAGCAGCACCGGAGAACCGTCCACGTCGAGGTCCGACCAGCGCTCGGTCAGCTCCGCGATGCGGTCGCGCAGCCAGGCTCGCTGGCAGGAGGTGAGCACCGTGGACCGGTCCACCGCCCCGCGGATCTCCGCCAGCGGGTCGGCGAACCGCTTCAGCGCCACCGGCGGCACCGGCAGCAGGTGCAGGCTGCGCAGGATCTCGCCCAGTTCCGTGGTGGTGGGACGGCCGCTGGCCGGAACGTAGTGCCAGAACGTGATGACCCTGCCCTCGTGCACCACGGGCTGGTCGGAGATCTCATCGGCCGGGCGCACCGCGGGGAACCCCTGCTGGGCCAGCCAGCGGGCCACCGCGAGCACGATCGGCAGGCGGGTCAGCGCGTTGGGCGCGGTGGCGATCCGCACCACGATCTCGCTGCGCAGTTTGAAGACGGCGTTGCTCCGCACCCGCAGCAACTCGGCGTCCGTGTGATCGATCCCAAGGCCCTCACAGACCTCGCGCATGATCGTGAACGCCTCCTCCGCGAGCGGGCCCATCAGCTGGCCTGGCCGGCGTCGGCGAGCAGATCGGTCAGGCGGCGCACCGCCGCCGCCTTGCGCCGGGCGGGCGGCACTCCCGACAGCAGCCCCCGGGCGCGGTTGAGCACGATGGAGGTGCGGTGCTCCGGCGGCACCTGGAGCAGGGCCTTCTCGGCCAGGTGACAGGCATCTTCGATCTTGCCGTCACGAACGAGGTGCGCGGCCTGGTCGAGCAGGATGAGCACCGGGTCGATGGCGTAGGGGCCGGAGGGGCCGAGGGTCCAGTCGACTTCCTCGCCCAGTTCGATCAGGGTGCCGATCCGGTAGAACTGCAGGCGCCGCTCGGAGAAACGGAAGGCCAGGTGGTCCTGACCCTCCGGGGGCATCCTGGCGAAGATCCGCTCGGCCTCGGCCAGGGCGATCCGGGCTGCCTTGTGCTCGCCCAGCCTGGCCAGCGCCCGCGCCTCCGCCGCCGCGCCGAGCGCCGCCGGGGAACTGGGCGCGTTCCCGGCGAGCATCCTGGCCTCGCGCGCGAGCCGTACGGTCTCGGCCAGGTCGCCGTAGTAGTAGGGCAGCATCGCCTGCTGCGCCCGGACCAGGGCGCGCAGCCGCAGGTCGCCCATGTCGTCTGAGGCGGTGCGGGCGGTGCCGTACCAGGCGTGGGCCTGACGGGTGTCGCCGAGTTTCATCAGCGCGTCGGCCGACAGCAGCGCGAGCATCACGGTGGCGCTGAGCAGGCGGCGCTGGGCCATCGCGGGTTGCCGGGCGCCGGCGAGCGCCCGCACGTCCGACAGTTCCAGCATGAGCCGGTAGAGCATCGGCAGCGGGGCGCTGCTGATGTATTCGCGGCGGTAGCGCAGCACCTGCTCGTCGAGCCGGTCAAGCTGCTCCTCGGAGACGGTGGCCATGGCGAGCGTGCGGTCCAGGTCCTGGCGGGTCCGCTCGACCTCGGCGAGCAGCCGCCCGCTCATCGCGAACCGGGAGCCGAGCAGGGCGTGGTGGAACAGCGCGCGACGCTCCATGTCGTCGTCGCTCCGGTCCTCCATCCGGTACGGCTGGTACGGCGCGCGGCCTTCAGCGCCGGAGACGACCACGACCTTGGTCCCGCCGTCGTCCTCGCAGTAATCACCGGCCAGGCCGAGCCGTACGGCGTTGGCCCGGTAGAGTCGCGCCAGCAGGTCGATGGTCTGCGGCCGTGGCCTGGCGCGGTTGTTCTCCCAGGCGTTGAGCAGGTCGATGCTGGCCCGCGCCTCGCCCAGGTTCTGGCGCTCGCACAGCTCTTCGAGCTCCTGGACCGACTGCCGGGCCGACCACCCCCGGGCCAGCCGGTGCGCCTTCAGCAGGCTCACCCCGCAGCAGCCGTGGATGGCCTGCGTGGTCTGCCATGGCGTCCACTGCTGGGACTCGGCCTTCTCGCGCCAGCGTCGTGCGCAGGCGGGTGAGTGCTCACCTCGGGCCACGGCGCCCCTCCCGGTCGCTGTTCACACAAGATTAACGAGAGCGCATCACAGAGTAAGCATTCCTGTGCATTGCATTCCCTTTATTCGTGCTTTCCCCACGGAACGGCGGCGAGTTTCGGCTCTATTCCACTGATCCAGCCGCTCTCCGAAGGAGGGGCGATTGCCTGACACGTCATCAAACTTCACTCTGCAGATGAGAACGTCACCACGTCCGCCAGGAGTGATCCGGATGACGGCAGAGCCCGGCGAGGCCGTCGACCATCTGCGGCGTCTCGCCGCCCAGTTGGAAGCGCACTCGTTCAAAGTGCATCTGAAATCTTCCCCGGGGCTTTTCCCCCGCCTTCATGTGATCAACCCGATGGCCCCCGCCGTGACGGAGGACGTCCTCGCCGCCCATGAGGAGGACGGCGAGTGGTGGTTCTGGCTGTCCTGGGCCGGGCGCATCGGACACGCCGAGGACGTCGCCACCGCTGCGGAGCGTGTGGCCAGTGTGCTTCATGTGATACGCAGATAGGTGATTCTTGGGTCTCACATGGGTAATACCCGGTGATCAAACCCCAGAGAGGAGCGGGACCGTGAAAAGGATCCAGATCATCCAACGTCCGCGTCCACCACGCAAGCCGATGCCGCTCGATCTCCGGACCCCCTCGGGCAAGCCGCTGCCCTTCTAGGAGCGATGCGGCGGCCCCACCGCCAGGCCGAGACCCGCGCGGGCACGCGCCCCCGTTGCAAGAAGCTGTAAGAACCTGTTAGGGGACATCAAGCGTTCTGCAGGCACCTGCCTACACCCTGTATGCATGACCAAGCTCTCGTTCACCCCAAGTGTCAGCGTGGTGGTTCCCGCTCTGAACGAAGCCGCCAACCTCCCGCACGTCTTCGCGACCCTGCCTGCCTGGATCGACGAGGTCATCCTGGTCGACGGCAACTCCACCGACGACACGGTCGCCGTCGCCAAGGTCCTCCGTCCCAATCTGCGCGTCGTCACGCAGACGCGCAGGGGCAAGGGCAACGCCCTCACCGAGGGATTCGCCGCGGCCACCGGCGAAATCATCGTCATGATCGACGCCGACGGGTCCACCGACGGCCGTGAGATCATCGCCTTCGTGACCGCGCTGGTCGAGGGCGCCGACTTCGCCAAGGGCTCCCGTTACGCCCCCGGAGGCGGATCCGACGACATCAGCCTGGCCCGCTCGCTCGGCAACAAGGCACTCACCATGATCACCAACAGGCTGTACGGCACGCGTTACACCGACCTCTGCTACGGCTACAACGCGTTCTGGGCCCGCCACCTCGACGCCCTCGATCTCGACTGCGACGGCTTCGAGATCGAGACCCTGATGAACGTCCGCGCCGCACAGGCCGGGCTGGTGATCCGCGAGGTTCCCAGCCATGAGCGCAGCCGCATCCACGGTGCCAGCAACCTGCACGCCGTACGGGACGGCTGGCGGGTGCTCAAGACCATCCTGCGCGAACGCACCCGCCGCAGGACCGAACCCGTCCCCGCCCTGAAGGAACCCGCAGCCGCCTGACCAGGGCGGGACGTCACCGCCCTAGATCGCGAAACACACCACACAGGGAGCCGAACAGCGCTTCAATGAAGTCGTACGGCGTGCGGTCAGCGAAGGCTCCAGGTGGTCGCCCGGCACGGAGAAGAGGTGGCCGTCATCATCGACATCGCCGAGCATCGCCGTCTCAAAAGCGGCGACCCCGACTTCAGCCATTTCCTTCCCTCCGACCCCGACTGGGACGACGACATCGAATTCCCCCGCGACCATGACCTCCCTCGAGAGATCGCTTTCGGCTGACGGGCCGGGTCAGGAGAATTTCGACTTCGGGCGTTCCTGGAGAACACCGTCCACGTAGATGTCGACCTTCTCGTTGTAGAAGGAGATCAGTCCCGCGATGCGCCGGCTCTCCTCCAGCGGGGTCCGGTAGGACCAGGCCAGGTCCGCTTGGCCGTTGACCGACCAGTATTCGGCGGTTCCCTTGTAGGGGCACCGGGTCACGGTGTCGGTGGGGGCGAGCAGGTCCAGGCGAATGTCGGTCTTGGGGAGGTAGTAGCGCGGCGGCAGGCCGGTCTCGAAGAGGATCCGGGGGCTGCGGGAGTCGGCGACGGTCACGCCGTCCACCTCGACGCGGACGTGGCGGGAGGACGGCAGGATGTCCACTCGGGTGTAGGGGCTACGGGCGTGGACGTAGACCTCCTCGTCCTCCTCGAACCAGGCGTCCATCGCCTCCCACTCCAGCCGCACATGATCGCGCAGCTCCTCGATCGGGGAGTCCGGGTAGGCCAGCGCCGCGTCGGCCACCCCTTCGACGTCGTAGAGCACCGCCTCTCCCCGGCTGGGTGACCGCCGGGTCTGCCCGCTGGGCTTCAGCTCGACGGCGATGTCCTCGCGGGGAAAGTAGTACGTCGGGTAGTAGGGCACCTCCCAGACCAGAAGTGCCCGGGTGGTGTCGGCGACGGCCTTCCCGCCGAGGAAGGCTCGCACTCTCCTGGCCGTCGGTTCGATCCGGACGCGCCCACGTGTGATCGGCTCCATGACGGCGGCAACCCCACACCGCGAAGGACTATTCCTCCGCCCGAGAGGCGGATGTGAGTGTTCGCGATGCAGGCCAGCGCGACTTTTCCCACCTAGAGTCACATCATAGGCACGATGTGTCACATCGGTATCACTTGTAAGTCGAGTGAAAGTGATCCGCAAGGATGTATACCTACAGTCTCAACCGTCACAGATTGCAGTGAAAGGTAATAATGTTCAGCGTCCTCTCCTCCCGTCGTATCGCCGCCACCGTCGCGGGAGCCGCTCTCCTCTCCCTGACCGCCGCCTGCGGCGGATCCGGCGACACCGCGCTCTGCGGCGAGGCGAAGCAGCTCATGACGAGCTACACCTCGTCCATGGCCGCCAACGTCGGTGACCCGAAGAAGTTCAACGACGCGAACCAGAAGTTCGCGGATGACCTGAAGGCCCTGGCCGGCAAGGCCGATGGCGACCTGGCCTCCGCCCTCAACGACCTGTCCTCCACGTTCGGCGCCGTCAAGCTCGACGCCAAGGACCCGGCCGCGACAGCCGCGTCCGTCCAGGACCTGGGCAAGAAGGCCGCCGAGGCCGGCGCCAAGCTCGGCACCGCCTGCCCTGCCTCCTAGCAAGACCCGTGCCTCCGTATAGGGGGCACCTCTGACGCGGCCGCCGCTCCGCCTGCGGGGGGCAGTGCGGGGCGGCGGCCGAGCACGTCACGGTTCGGCCCGCCGTACGGCGACGCCGGCCACAGCCGCCGGGCACCATTCCGCCATCGGTGCCCGGCGGCCGGAACATGGCCCGCACGGTCGTCAGCGACCGGTGCGGGCCTGTTCGTAGCAGCGCTCGAAGCCCTCCAGCACGACCGGCCACGAACTGCGGGCGGGCTCGGTCTCGCGGTTGTGCGCCGCGATCGACTCGCGCAGCTCCCGGTCGCGGATCAGCCTGGCCACCGACGCGGCCAGCTCCTCGAAACTGCGGCCGAGCAGGCCCTCCTTGCCGGGACGGACGAAGTCGGCCACTCCGCTCTGGGCGCGCGCGACCACCGGGACCCCCGCCGACCTGGCCTCCAGCGCCGCCAGCCCGAACGACTCGCGGGGCGCCGGGGCGACGAACACGTCCGCCGAGGTGAGCAGTTCGCGGATCTGGTCGCGGCTGTAGCGGCCTGGCAACGACACCCAGTCGCTCATCTCGTTGGCCCGCAGGTAGCGTTCCATCTGCGAGCGCGCCGGGCCGTCCCCGACGACCGTGGCCCGTATCGGCGTCTCCTGCGGCACCTGGGCCCGGGTCTCCTTCAGCAGCTTGAGCAGCCTGACCGGCTGTTTGCGAGGCGCCAGCCGTCCCACGGCGACGACGTGCACGGGCTCGCCGTCCGGCTCGCGCCGTACCGGATCAAGAGAACGCCAGCCGGAGACGTCGAGGCCGTTGGAGACGACGTGCACCGGCACCCGGCGGCCGGCCACCGCGCGGATCGGCAGGGCCGCGGCCTCGCTCACCGCGGTGCCCACCAGCCCCCAGCGGTGCCATTCGAACAGCAGCCGCAACCCCCGGTAGACCTCGCGGGTGACCGGGTCCCACATGCTGTGCACGGTCACGACCACGGGCAGCCCCACCCGCACGGCCGCGCGGACGCCCATCCAGGCGAACGGCGAGACCGCACCCGTGTGCACGTGCACCACATCGGGGCGCCGCGCCGTCATCAACCGCAGCAGATGCCCCACCCCGAACGGATGGACCGGCAGATCAAAGGGGAGTTTCGCGATGATTCTATGCACCCCGGGCAGGGACTCACCGGGGGTGGCGGTGGCCACTTCGACATCGTGGCCCGCTTCTCTCTGCATCCGAATCAGATCGGCGACCTGAACCTCGATCCCACCGAGGCGCGGTAGATAACAGTCACTGACGTGGAGGATCCTCACCGTGCCAGCGTAGCCCCGCGTGAGATCATGCTTGCGTGCCCGCCGAGTCCTGCCTCGTGGATCTCACCGAGGCACGGCCCGGGCGACCACAATAGGCAAAGGATTCAAGGGGCGGGGCCCGAAGCGGGCCCGAGCCGCGCGAACGGAGTGAGGGCGATAAAGACCGTCAAGACAGCCGTCTTCTTCCATGCCCATCCCGATGACGAAGCCCTGCTGACCTCGGGCACCATGGCGATGCTCGCCGCCGAGGGGCACCGGGTGGTCCTCGTCGTGGCGACCTCCGGGGAGCGCGGCCAGGCTGACATCGCACCCGGTGAGGCGCTGGGCGCCACGCGGGTCGCCGAGCTGTACAAGTCGGCGGCGGCGCTCGGCTGCGCCCGAGTGGTGAACCTCGGTTACGGCGACTCCGGGCTGGGACCCGACGGCGGCATCGCCGAGGACCGGCCGGACAACGCGTTCATCGACGCCGACGTCGAGGAGGCCGCCGGGCGGCTCGCCGCGATCCTCGCCGAGGAACGCGCCGACCTGCTGACGACCTATGATCCGGCCGGGGGTTACGGGCATCCCGACCATGTCCAGGTGCACCGGGTGGGCGGCCGGGCGGCCGAGATCGCGGGAACCCCGATCGTGCTGGAGGCCACGGTCAACCGCGACCCGCTGCTCAAGGGGCTCCGCCTGGCCCGCAGGTTCTACCCCCAGCTGGACATCCGCGCCTTCGAGCGGGCCTACTCCCCCGGCGAGGCGATCACCCACCGGGTCGCCGTACGGCGCTTCGCCCGCCAGAAACGCGCGAGCATGGCCGCCCACGCCTCCCAGGCCACCGGCGCCGACACCCGCACGCTGGGCGCGATGCTCAAGATCCCTCAGCCGATCTACCGCTTCGTCTTCGGCACCGAGTGGTACGTCCAGCGCGGCCTGCCACCCGGCACCCGGCTGAGGCACCCGTTCGAAGTTCCTCCCAAAGGATGAGCTCCGGACCGGCACACTTGGTCTGGGGGGTTACATGAAGAACAAGTGGGTCCAGATCGGACTGTCAGTCGCATCTCTGGCGTTGGCCGCCACTCTCGTGCGCTTCCTGCCGCAGATCGTGGAGGCGTTGACCGGCCAGCGGGTCTCCTGGACGCAGATCGGCGCCCAGTTCGCCAAGCTGAGCTGGCAGATGATCGCGCTGATGGCCGCCGTCTGGCTGGCGAGCCTGCTGGCCTACACGTTCGTGCTGACCTCCTCCCTGCCCGGTCTCACCCACCCGCAGGCCCTGACCCTGAACGCGGGCGGCAGCGCGGTGAGCAACCTGTTCCCGTTCGGCGGCGCGGTCGGGGTGGCGATGACGTTCGCGATGACCAAGGGGTGGGGCTTCCCCATCCGGGCCGTCGCGGTGTCCACGCTGGCCAGCGGCATCTGGAACACGTTGTTCCGCTTCCTGCTGCCCGCCGTCGGCATCGTGGGCCTGCTGGCCAGCGGGCAGCGGCTCAGCCCCGCCGTGACCAACGCGGCCTGGGTGGGCGTGCTGTCCATCCTCGTCCTGATCGCCGTGGTGACCGTCGCGCTCTACTGGGACCGCGCCGCCGCCGTGCTCGGCCGCGCCCTCGACTCGGTCGCCCGGCTGCTCCCCGGCAAGGTCCGCCCCGCCGAGCACACCCTCTCCCAGTCGCTGGAGAAGCTGCGCGCCGACACCTCCGACGTCGTACGGCACCGCTGGCCCGGGATGACCCTGGGCATGATCTTCTTTCTCGGGTTCCAGTGGCTGATCCTGGTCTGCTGCCTGCAGGCCACCGGCGCCTATCCGGGGCTGGCGCAGTCGATCGCCGCCTTCGCCCTGTCCAGGGTGCTGACCACCGCCGTGGTGACCCCGAGCGGGACCGGGATCATGGAGGCTGGCACCATCGGCGCGCTGGTCTACTTCGGTGCGCCCCTCGATTCCGCGAGCGCCGCTGCGCTGCTTTTCGGGTTCTGGACCTACACTGTCGAAATCCCCTTCGGCGGCCTGGCGCTGGGCGCGTGGGCGCTTCTGCGCCGGCGTGAAAACGCCGCTTCGGCCCCCGAGAAGGAGCCGATCAGCCGCTAGATTGGGAAATACCTTGTGCGTGATTCGAAGGCCCGCATAGCGTGGCGGCTGACATGGTGGCGTTCCGGGTTCTCGGTCCGGTCGAGGCGCATTCAGACGATGACGAGCTCGACCTAGGCGGGTTACGGCAACGGGCCGTCCTCGCCCGGTTGCTGGTGGCGCGCGGGCAAGTCGTGCCCGTCGACTCCCTCCTCTACGACCTGTGGGACGACGACGCGGCCAAGGGGGCGCAGTCGGGTCTTCAGGTCTACATCTCCCGCCTGCGCCGGGTCCTCGAACCCGGCCGCCCGCGCGGAGGCCCCAACCGCCTGCTGGTGACCGTCGCCTCCGGCTACGCGCTGCGGGTCGCCCCGGACCAGGTGGACGCGCTCCGCTTCGAGTCGCTGGTCCGTGCGGCCGGTGAGCACCTGGAGGGTGACGACCCCGCCTCGGCCCGCATCCGGCTGGAGAAGGCGCTGGGGCTGTGGCGCGGCACGCCGTACTCCGACTTCGCCGACCAGCCGTGGGCCGAGGCCGAGGTCAACCGGCTGGCCGAGCTGCGCCTGGTGGCCCGGGAGCGGCACGCCGACACCGGCCTGCGCCTGGGCATGCCCGCCGAGGCGGTGCCCGACCTGGAGGCGCTGACCACCGAGCACCCGCTTCGCGAGGAGGGCTGGCGGCTGCTCGCCCTCGGCCTGTACCGGTGCGGGCGGCAGGGTGACGCGCTGGCCGCGTTGCGCAGGGCCCGCGGGATCCTCGCCGACGAGCTGGGCATCGACCCCGGTCCCGCGCTGCGCAAGCTGGAGTCCGACATCCTGGCCCAGGATCCCGGGCTGCAGCTCGCCGCTTCCCCGACCAGCCGGCAGCGCCCGCCGGTGCCCGCCGACACCTGGCCGCCCCGGCCCGCGATGATCCCGGTGGAGCTGCCGCCGCTGGAACCCGAGCCGTTCGTCGGCCGCGACGCCGAGCTGGACCGGCTGACCACGGCCGCGGCCCGGACCGGCCGTTTCACCGTCGCGGTGGTCAGCGGAGACGCGGGCGCGGGCAAGACCACGCTGGTCCGCCGGCTCGCCAGACGGCTCTCCGACGACGGCTGGGGCACCTCCTCCGGCGCCTGCCCCGACAGCAGCGCCACCCCGCCCGGCTGGGCCTGGGTGGAGATCCTGCGCACCCTGGTGAACGCGGCCGGTCCCGGGGAGTACGCCCAGCTGCTCGCCCCGCTGCTCGACGACGCGGCCCCCGAGCCCGACGACGACCAGGCCTCCGGCGGTTTCCGGTTGCACCGGGCGGTGGGCGGCTATCTGGCGGCCGTCGCCCGGGACACCCCGATCCTGCTGACGCTGGAGGATCTGCACTGGGCCGACGACCAGACCCTCGCGCTGCTGCGCGCGC
Source organism: Streptosporangium sp. NPDC000396 (assembly GCF_042898655.1). NCBI lineage: Bacteria > Bacillati > Actinomycetota > Actinomycetes > Streptosporangiales > Streptosporangiaceae > Streptosporangium > Streptosporangium sp. NPDC000396. The sequence continues at coordinate 157,675 of NZ_JBIAZA010000014.1, read as the reverse complement.
TGCCGAGCCTGCTGGCCACCAGCCGGGTGCTGCTGGTGGTGACCTGCCGTGACAGCGAGCTGAGCGACCAGCAGGCCGACGTGCTGGCCGCGCTCGCCCGGCTCGGGCCGGTCCGGGTGGGCCTGACCGGCCTGGATCCCAAGGCGGCGGCCGAGCTGGTCCGAGCGACGTGCACGCGCGAGGTGGACGAGGAGGCGGTCAACAGCATCGTCGAGCGGACCGGTGGCAACCCCTTCTTCGTTCGGGAGACCGTCCGCCTGCTGGACGCCGAAACGGTCAACGGCCGTGCCACGGTCGCCGAGGTGATCTCCGGGGTGCCCTCCGGCGTCCGCGACGTGCTTCGGCGGCGGATCTCCAGGCTGCCCGCGGCGGCCCAGCAGATCCTGCTGCAGGCCGCGGTGATCGGCCGTGACGTCGACGTGGACGTGCTGGTGGACGTGGCGGGCGACGAGGACGCCGTGGTCGACGCGGTGGAGGCCGCGCTGCTCGCCGGGCTGGTCACCGAACCGGGCCCCGGCCTGCTGCGCTTCGACCACGACCTGGTCCGCGACACGATTTACTCCGATGCCTCCCGGCTGCGCCGTTCCCGGCTGCACGCCTCCGTGGCCGCGGTGATCGAGCGCAGGAACCCCGGCGACGTGGCCGCGCTCGCCCATCACTACGACGCGGCCGGCACCACCGAGACGGCCATCAAGGCGGTGCACTACGCCGGGCTCGCCGCCGAGCAGGCCGAGCGCCGCTTCGCCCACCGCGAGGCCGCCTCACTGTGGGAGCAGGCCATCGCCGCCTTCGACCGGTCCGGCATCACCTATACCCCCGCAACCACTCGGGAACGCCTGCTGCTGACCCTGAACCTGATCAAGGCGCTGGCGCTGTGCGGCGACATGGCCGCGGCCCGCAGGCGGCGGCGCGAGGCGATGGACGCGGCCCTGCCGCTGGGCAACCTGGAGCTCACGGCCCGGGTGGCGGCCTCGCTGGCCGTACCGCACAAGGGCATGGCCCGCGACTTCACCCGCACCGCGTGGGAGATCGTCGACGTCGCCGAGCAGGCGCTGGTCGAGCTGCCCGCCGCCGAACAGGCGCTTCGGGCGAGCCTGCTGGCCACGCTCGCGCTCGAACTGGAGGGCTCCGCGACCCCTCGCGGCGAGCAGGCCTCGCTGGAGGCCGAGGAGCTGGCGAGGCGGAGCGGTGACCCGGCGCTGCTGGCGACCGCGCTGAGCGGCCGGTTACGCCAGTCCTACGGCATCACCCCGGTCGGCGAGCGCGAGGTCATCGGCCGGGAGCTGCTGGAGGTCGGCAAGACGACCGGCCAGGTCTCGGTCCAGGCTCTGGCTCATCTCGTGCTCATGGAGTGCGCGGCCGCCTCGGGCGCGTTCGCCGAGGCCGACGCGCACGTGGCCGCCGCCGAACGGCTCGCCAGGCAGTACGGCCTGCCCGCGCCGGCCGCCGTCGGCGCCTGGTATGCCGGGCAGCGCCTGATGATCGCAGGTGACTTCACCGGCGCCGAGCGCGCCTACCGCGACGCCGCCCGGCTGACCGCGCGGGCCGGGATGCTCGAAGGCCGCCAGGACCTGCCGCTGATCACCACGTTCTGCCTGCACCTGGTCAACGGCCGGGCCGCCGACATGGTGGAACCCCTGGCCGAGGCGCACCAGCGCGGGGCCAAGTGGACCCTCGACGCGTACGCGGTGGCCCTGGCCTCGGCCGGGCACACGCGTGACGCGAAGGCGATCATCGCGGTGAAGACTCCGGTGCGTCCCGACTTCCTCTACGAGCTGGCGATGATCTGGCGGGCCCTGGCGGGCATGCTGCTGGACGACCGGGAGCGGATGACCGAGGCCTACGACACGCTGAAGCCGTTCGCCGAGCGGATCGCGGGCGCGGGCACCGGCGTGGTGGCGCTGTGGCCGGTCGCGCTGACCCTTGGTGACCTGGCGCTCCGCCTCGGTTTCAGCGAGGCGGTGAGGCCCCACTACGAGAAGGCCCTGTCGGTGGCCCAGCGGGTCGGCGTGGCCCGCTGGGTCGAGGCCGCGCAGCGCTCGCTCAACGGCTGACGAGGGATTTCTCGCTGCGCGCGGGAGCATCGCCGGAGGCCGGCGGCGTGGCCCGGCGCCGTCCGGGGCCGCCGATCGTCTGGGACCGCCATCCTGGTGACCGGCATCGATCTTGAAGAAAGCGTGATCGTCTGCATCGGTGCCTGCGTCGCCGCACCCGTCCGCGCCTGGACGGGGACGTCGTGAGACGTCGCCACCCCAACGTAGGCACCGGCGAAGGCCAGTGTGGCCATCAGCAGTTTCACGGCGTTCGCGGTTCCGCTCACCACCACCAGTGCCACGCTGCTCCGCGGACTCATGACAGGCACCTTCCTTCCTCACGACAGGTGTATGCCAGGGCGGTTGATCGCCGCTTGACGTCCGCTTGCAGGGGATTCGTAGTGCTAAATCAGGTAAGCCTGCCCTAATATCGAGTAGTGCAGCCCGAGCGAATATGGTGGTGATGTTCACAGATGCGAAGTTTTGCGCCGAGCATCCCCGATCCCACCTCTGCCGCGTTCCTGGGCATGCCGCTGTGGTTATGGGCCCTCCTCGGCGGAATCGGCCTGTTCGGCGCGTTCCAGGCCTACTACTGGATCGGCTACAAGCTCGGCCCCAGGATCTACGCGTCCCGCCTGGGCCGGAAGATCGGCCAGGAGAACATCCTCAAGGTCGAGAACGCCGTGAGGAAGTGGGGCGCGCTCGCCGTCTACGGTTGCTTCTGGGTTCCCGGACTACGGCACACGCTGCCCTGGACGGCCGGGGTGCTTCGGATCTCCTATCCCTGGTATGCCGCGGCCAGCGCGCTCGGCTGCCTGACCTGGGTGCCGGTGACATACTTCGGCCTTTACTCGCTGATCTGGGGCTGGCTGAGGCTGGCCGCGGAGTCGCCGCTCCTGGCGGGCGCGGCCGCCGTGGCGGCGATCGCCGTGATCGCCGGTCTCGTCCGCCGTCGCCGCCACCGCCGCAAGGCCGCACAGCGTGCGGAAGAAAAAGTCACCGTCGCGTGAGCCCCGCTTCCCGCCGAGCCCTGCCCGCGCGATCGGCGGGCAGGGGATTCGAGAGCCTCAGCTCGCGCCCGTCGAGATGAGCGCCGAGTCGTCGACAACCGCGTCCGCGGCGTGCTTGCGGACGGATTCGATGCCGTTCATGCAGGCCACCTTGGTGCTGTAGGCCTCACTGACCGCGATGGTCTGGCCGTTTCCGGCCACGAGCTTGAAACGGAACTCGCCGCGCGTGTCCCTGGTGATCACAAACTTTCCCGCCATGTCGTTCCCCCCGAATCCGGCAACAGGTCATGCAGGGGGATCATTTCCGCTTCGATCTTGTCCATACAGCGTCAATGTCAACGTTTCCATTGCCAAAAGGCCAAGATCCGCAAATTGACGGTCACTTCTGTCACCATGATTCTCATGCAAACCGGGGGAATCCGTTTCATCATCTGTGCCACCCTGGCCGCCCTGGCCACCGGGTTCGCCACGCCCGCCCATGCCCAGCCGCCCACCGAGCAGGCCACCCGGCAGGCCACCGAGCGAGCCGGCCACCGCGCCGCCCCGGCGGTTCCCGGACGGGCCGCCTACCTGTTCGACTCCACCACGGGAGCGGTCCATTTCAGCAAGCAGGCGACCAGGCGGCTGCCGGTGGCCAGCCTGACCAAGGTCATGACGGCATACGTCGTGCTGCGGGAAGCCGGGCTGAACGACATCGTCACGATCAACACCGGAGACGTGCGGCACGCGGCGACGAACGACGCGACCAGCGCCGCGCTCCGGAACGGCGAGCGCCTGACCGTCAAGGACCTGCTCTACGGGGTGATGCTCCCCTCCGGAGCGGACGCCGCCCACGCGCTGGCCCGCGTCTACGGCCCGGGTGAGGCCAGGTTCGTGGCCAAGATGAACACCGCAGCCCGCTCTCTGGGCCTGGCCGGCACCCGCTACGCCAACGCCGACGGCCTTCCGGAACCGAGCGGCGGCTACTCCACCGCCCTGGACCAGGCCAAGCTGGCCGACGTCGCGCTTCGCGACCCGATGCTGCGGACCATCGCCTCCACCAAGCGCCATGCCGTACGCAAGTCCAACCTGCACCGGGCCCACATCTGGGCCAACACCAACAAGCTGCTCGACATGACACCCGGCGCACTGGGCGTCAAGACCGGCTACACCCGGGCCGCCGGGTTCTGCCTGTCCTTCGCCGCCGAGCGCGACGGTCACCTGATGGTCGGGGTCATCCTCGGCGACTCCAAGGCGGACCGGCGGTTCCAGACCGCCGACCGGCTGCTGGACTGGGCGGACGATCAGGATGCGGCAGACGACACCGACGACGCCGACGACGTCTGAGGTCCGCTTCCCGGGCGGGTCAGAGGCTCTCGATCCGGACGTCCGAGGTCTCGGCGTCCGGTTCCAGGAAGCGCAGGAGCGCGTCGGCCTCCTCGGTCAGGTTGGAGATCGCGCTCTTCGGAAGGGACTCGAAGGGGGTCATCCGCAGGATGGCGTCTTTCCGCCTGCGCTCCACCTGCCAGGTGCCACGGGCGAAGCCGTCCCAGAGAAACGTGGCGCGCACGCGGAGGTTCTTGGTGACGACCCGCCCTCGATACTCGTCCGCGATCACGCGGGTGCGGTCGGCGTGCGCGAGCATCAGATTGTCGAAGTCGGGCAGGAACCGCGCCGGGGCGGGGACATCTTCCGCCGGGCGCGGAGCCTCCGGCAGATCGAACAGTTCGCGGCCCTGTTCGTCGCGGAAAACGCGCAGCCGCGGGCGAAGGCCGTCCAGCACGGTGCGCAGCCCCTTGATCCCGGACCAGGTCTGCACGTCGGCGGAGGCGGCGGGCCCGAAGGCCGCCAGATGGCGCAGCACCAGTTCCTCGACCGGTTCGCCCGACAGGTCCGATCCCAGCCACATGTCTGCCAGCGTGAAGTCCGCCGCCGGCGGAAACGCCCAGCGGTCTTTGGTGGGAACCATGACCAGCGGTAGCTGGGTCCGTACGGCATAGCCGAGCCCCCGATCGTTGACCTCGGGAAACTTCTCCTGGAGAAGGCTTCGCAGTGTGGTGAAGCCGAGAGGCCGCCGCTGGAGGAAGCCCCGCGCGACAGGGAGCAGTTCGTCGAGATCCAGCCCGGCGAACAGGTCGCCACGTCCGGTCACCGCGGTGGCGAGCATGGGCTGCAACGTCATGCGGAACGCCGCGTAGTCGGCCGCGCTCATCAGGTGCAGCGTGGCGCGCATCATCGTGGCGCGCACGAGAAGGCGGTCGTGCAGCGCCTGGTGCAGGTCCTCGCGGCGGAACCCGTCCACCCTCGTCCACAGGCCGGTGAAGGGATGCCTGGCCTCCTGCGCCTGCATGCCGCCGAGCCGTTCCACCGCCGTGACGACGTCGGTCTTCTCCCTCGACAGCAGCATCTGCCGGGCCAGCGTCGCACGGTTGAGCTGCCGTGTCGTCAAGGTGTCCATGCGCCGATGCTGGCAGCCATACCTGACAAGTGATGGCAGGTAGGCGAGATCGGAGACAGGCCCGGCACCCGGCTCTCGTCAACGCGGCCCGCGGAGAGACCGCCCGCAGGCGGTGTTCGTCTGGCGCGATACGGCTGCCGCCAGAAACTGTGATCACCCCGGCCGTCGCGCCTTGGCAGCCGTCATGGGGCGATGTTCTGGTTCAGGCGGAAGAGATTGCCGGGGTCGTACCTGCGCTTCACGGCGACCAGCCGTTCGTAGTTCTGCCGGTAGTTGGCGCGCACGCGGTCCTGGTCGTCGGCGTCCAGGAAGTTGACGTAGCCGCCTTCCTGGGAGTGCGGCCGCAAGGCCGCGTCGTAGGCCCGGCACCACCCGACGTTGGCCGCGATGTCGGCGGGGTCGGTGAAGGACGGGCCGATCCCGGTCGAGAAAGCCGCGTCCCGGTAGGCGAACGCCGTCTCCCCCGGGCCGACCCGATGGCACGCGCCGTCGATCGGGAAGATCAGCGTGTCGCTCTGCAGGGAGGGCAGAGCGGCGCCGTAGGCGAGGTGGACGTCGATGGCCCCGTCGGTCAGCTCCCGGCTGAAGTAGCCCTTCCAGTAGTGGTACAGGCCGGTCGGCATCTCGTCGTCGAACAGGGTGTTGATCACGGGGTACGGCATGCGCGCCACGTGCTGCCCGATCACCGGGCCGAGCGCGGCAAGACGGGCCCGCACCTGCCCGTCCTCCTCCCCCGGCCCGCTCCAGCAGGTCAGCACGACCATCACCGGCCGCCCGTGCCAGCGTTCGGGCAGGAACGGCGCCGGCGGGCCGAGCACGACCCCGAGCAGCGCTCCCAGTTCCTCGGGCGCCTCCGGGATCAGCTCGCGGTAGCGGCGCGCCACGTCACCGTCGAGAGGGTAGAAGGTGGGCCCGGCGAGGACGTCGCCCACCGGGTGCAACCGGAACTCGAAGGAGGTGACGACCCCGAAGTTGCCACCGCCTCCGCGAACGGCCCAGAACAGGTCGGGGTTGCGATCCTCGTCGCACATCAGCAGGCGGCCGTCGGCGGTGACCACGTCGGCCGAGACGAGGTTGTCACAGGCCAGCCCGCAGCGCCGGGAAAGATAGCCCATCCCGCCGCCGAGCGTCAGACCGGCGACACCGGTGGTGGAGACGATCCCGCCGGTGGTGGCCAGCCCGAAGGCATGCGTCGCGTGGTTGAGGTCGGCCCAGGTGCAGCCACCCTCCGCGCGGGCGGTGCGCCGCTCCGGGTCGACCCGGACCCCGCGCATCCGCCCCAGGTCGAGCACCAGCCCGTCGTCGCAGGTCGCGTAGCCCGCCACGGCGTGGCCGCCGCCGCGCACCGCGAGTGGCAGACCCCGCTGCCGGGCGAGGTTCACCCCCGCCAGGACGTCGGACGCGTCGGCGGCCTGTAGGACGAGCGCCGGGTGCCGGTCGTGCATCGCGTTGTACGCCCTGCGCGCGGTGTCGTATCCGGGGTCGCCGGGCTGGACGATGTCGCCGTGTACCGACTCGCGCAGTTCCTCGAGCTGCCTGTCGTCGAGCACGGCCTGGTATGTCGTCATGATCGGAACCAGCTCTCTGCGTCGCCGGGCGGGAACCGTCCGGCGTGCCGTGGTCACGTCGTTCGCATACCTGTTGTAGGCACGACGGGCGCCGCTCCGCATCGCCGGAACGGCCCAACCCGCGCGGCCCGGAAATGGGCGAAACAGCCCACGGAGCGGCCGGTCAGGCGAGGTCGTGGGTGTAGGCGAAGGCCGTGGCCGCCGCGCGCGAGGAGACGTCCAGCTTGGCGAAGATGTTGTTCAGGTGCCGGGCCACGGTGTGCTCGCTGATCGCCAGCTCGGCGGCGATGCTCCGGTTGGTCCTGCCCTCGGCGACCAGGCGCAGCACCTCGGCCTCTCTTCGCGTCAGCTCACCCGGAAGGTGCCGGCGTCCGCCCGCGAGCAGGGCGCTCGCCCGCCGGGCCTCGGGCTCCGAGCCGATCTGCTCGAAGGCGGCTCGGGCGGCCTGGAGTTCCAGTCGTGCGGTGTCGTGGTCGCCCGCCGCCCGGTCAGCCGCCGCGAGCGTCATCCGGGTCTGCGCGGCCTCGTACGGCACGCCGAGTTCCAGCCACGCCACCAGGGCCCGGCGCAGCAGGCGTATCGCCCGATCGAGGTCCTGCTCGGCCAGGGCCACCGCACCGCCCGCCAGGTCCGCCATGGCGTCCAGCAGGGCCGACCTGGCGTCCGGCCATTTCCGCGCGATCGACTCCAGCTCCCCGGCAGCGGCCCGCGCACGCTCGATCACACCGACGGCCAGCGCGACCTCGACCTCGGCGGCGAGCAGCCGGGAGCGGCCGAGGCGGCCGTGCGCCTCGGCGGCCAGCGCGAGCCGCAGCGCGGCGGCGGACGCCTCGGCCTTGCCCTGGGCCAGGCGAAGCAGCGCCAGGCCGGGCTGCGGGTCCCGGCCGAGCCGGTGGGCGCGTTCGAAAGCCTCCTCGGCGGCGGCCAGATCGCCCCGCCGCCGGTGGATCTCCCCGGCGATGTAGTGCACCTCCCCGGCCACCCGGGGGTCGTAGGCCGCCAGCTCCCGGCAGGCCGTACCGGCCTCGGCCATCGCCTCGTCCCAGGCGCCGCGCAGGTCGAGCACCTCCACCAGGTGCACCCGGCACAGGCCGTGGAACGGGTTGCCTGCCGGTAGCGAGGCGCACCACGTCATGGCCGTCTCGGTCCACTGGGCGGCGCGCTCCAGCTCGGCGGCCGCCATGCACTGCTGCAGGGCCAGGCAGTAGATCCACCCGGTGAACAGCGCGCTGAGCTCTCCCGCCATGACCGCGCACATGACGTCGTCCAGCATGGCCAGGCCGTCTCCGGCCCGCCCCTGCGCCAGCAGCACGCCGCCCTGGAGCTGCCCGCCCATGGCGGCGAGGTCCCGGCTGCCGCAGCGCTGCGCGATCGCGACCATCCGGCGAGCGGCGGCGAGCGCCTCGTCCGGAGCGCCGCGGGCCAGCGCCAGGTCGACCTCGCTCCAGGCGAGGTAGCAGTGCTCGACGCACTCGGCCTGGTCGCCGAGGTGCCGCTGCGCCCGGCGCAGCCATCCGGCGGCCACCGCCGCCTTGCCCATGTCCTGGTAGTCGTAGGACAGCATCCACGCGGTGTATCCGGCCCGCCGCTCGGCGCCCGCGGCCGCGTATCCGGTGTACGCCCTCAGCCGCGCGGCGAGCGACTCGTCCGAGTGGCACGTCCACCATGCGGCGTCGGCCAGCGCGGAGAGATCGTCGGGCGTGAGTTCTGACCCGGCACCTTCCTGGAACAGCGCGTAGGCCTCGCCCCACGCCTCACGCACGGCCGCCTTCCGCGCCCGCTCCACGGCCGCCTCCCCGGCCCGCTGGGCGGTCGCGTCCTCAGCCCGCTCAGCGGCCGCATCCCCGGCCCGCTCGGCGGTCGCGTTTTCTGCCCGCTCAGCGGTCGCGTTCCTGGCCCGCTCGGCGGTCGGGCCACGCTCAGCCACGCGCAGCTCCCTTCTCGCCGCCCGTACGCCTGCCCCGCTCTTATCAGCGTAGGAGGTTGTCCGCCCGGCCATATCCCGGCCGACCGGACCGGCCCGTCCGCGCCCCGGACGCGCGGGCAGATCCGTCCCGCCCCGGACGCGCGGACAGGCCTGGGCAGTGCGGACAGGCCTGGGCAGTGCAGACAGGCCCGGACGGTGCGGTCAGCGGGCCGGCGGGTCAGCCCTGCTGCCGGGGCGGGTTCGCGGCACCTTCCCGCATCAGGCCGTGGCAGGCGATGGCGGCGGCGGCCACGACGTTCAGGGAGTCGACTCCCGACGCCATCGCGGCCGGGCTCATCGGGATGCAGACCGGCTCGTCGGCCTCGTGCAGCCACCGGGAGGAGAGCCCGTCGCCCTCGGAGCCGAGCAGGAGCGCCACCCGATCCGCCATGGTGACCCTGTCCATGGGCGTGGCGGCCTGGTCGGGAGTCAGCGCCAGCGTCTGGAAGCCCGCCGTGCGGAGCTCCGCGAGGCCGTCGTACCAGTTGGTCATCCGCGCGTACGGGATCGCGAAGACCGCCCCCATCGAGACCTTCACCGATCTCCTGTAGAGAGGGTCGGCGCAGCGGGGCGACAGGATCACCGCCTCGACGCCCAGCGCGGCGGCGCAGCGGAAGATGGCCCCGACGTTCCCGTGGTCGACGAGGTCCTCCAGGACCAGGACACGACGGGGCGGAGCGCCACGTCCGGCGGGGCCGGCGTCGCCCCTGTGCCCTTCCACGGTGAGGCCGGCCTCACCCCCGGCACTGTCGGCGGCGGGGCCGGAACGCCGTTCCGCGTCGCCGTCACCGGCGAGGTCTCCGGACACCGGCGCGCGGAAGGCGCCGCTCAGGATCTCGCCCACCGTGGGCAGTTCGCGCCGCTCCATCGCGGCCAGCGCGCCGCGGTGCACCGGGAACCCGGCGATCTTCTCCATGACGTCGTCGTCCACCACGTAGACCCGGTCGCCGAGCCCGTCCAGCAGATCGGCCAGGGAGTCGACCCAGCGCCGGGTCAGCAGCACCGACCGCACCTGATAGCCGGTCGCGACGGCCCGGCGGATCACCTTCTCCCCCTCGGCGATGAAGAGGCCGTGCTCGGCTTCCAGGCTCTTGCGCAGCTCGACGTCGCGCAAGTTGGCGTAGTCGGCCAGGCGGGGATCTGAGGTGTTATGCACCTTCGAATACTGCCATGACCTGCCTGAGCTGCCACATCAGCGCGTAGACCAGCAGCAGGGCACAGCAGCCGACCACCACTCCGGCGCCCACCCTGGTGATCGTGCCCGCCAGGGTGGGCGCCGGAAAGGCCATCGGCCATATCGCGGCGCCCAGCGCGGTGGCGGCCGCGGTCGCCAGGACCACGCCGTGCCGTACATGGCCGGGGAGCTTCAGCCGCTCCGGCACCGTCATCGGCTCCATCCGCGACAGCCCGCGCCAGGCCCACCAGGTCACGACTGCCAGGCCGACGACCGTGGACAGATACTGCAGCAGGCGAAAGGCCGGAAGCCCACCGGCCACCGGAGCGGTCAGCCACTCCCAGCCCCACACGCCCTGGCTGTAGGAGTGGGTGAAGGAGTCCCACAGTTTGTGGGTGAAGGCGCCGACGACACCGCCCGCGATCACCGTGGGCAGCCGGCGCGGGCCGTACCTCCCGGGAGCCAGCGAGGCGGCCCGGCCCGCGACGCCGGGGGGAAGCAGGGCGGTCAGGGGGTCGCGGAGCAGGCCGTGGAAAAGCGCCAGCAGCACGACGACGGCGAGCGGGTCGATCGTGAGGACGCCCCGGAGGGAGTGCCAGATCATGTAGTCCGGCAGGAAGGGCAGGAAGATCGGCAGGTCCGGCACCATGGCGCCCAGGGCGAGAGCCCATGGATCCAGCATCCGGCGCGCCCGTGCCGAGGAGATCAACGGCAGCACGGCGGCGATGTGGCTGGGCGTGAACGGCACGACTTCCCCCGAGAATCTGCGGATTTATCCCCTTCGGGAGACTACGCCGTCGAGGTTGCCGCCGAGCGCTTCGCCGCTTCGTCGCGATGCCACGTTCGGTGATGTGTATGTTACTGAGTGTTGTCATGCGGGGATTCGGGGGGCCAACATGGCTGACCAGACCGTGCTGACTCGACCGGCGGCCGAGGACGAGTGGCTGCGCGACGCCCGCAGAGCGCGCGCTCTCTCCATCGCCACCCTGGTCTGGCTGGGCGCCGAGAGCGTGCTCGGTCTCGCCGCCGGGCTGGGGTCGCACTCGGTCGCGCTGATCGGGTGGGGCATGTCGTCGCTGGTGGAGGCGTTGGCCAGCCTCATCGTGGTGTGGCGGTTCACCGGGTCGCGAACCCACTCGGCGGATGCCGAGGACAGGGCTCGCAAGGGAGTGGCGATCAGCTTCTGGCTGCTCGCCCCCTACCTGGTGGCCCACGTGGCGTACGACCTGGACATGGGACACCGGGCCGCGCCCAGCGCGCTGGGCGCCGTGGTGACGACGGTCAGCCTGGTCAGCATGCCGCTCCTGGGCCTGGCCAAGCGGCGGCTCGGCGCCCGGCTGCACTCGGCGGCGACCGCGGGCGAGGGCACCCAGAACCTGCTGTGCGCGCTGCTCGCCGCGGGGGTGCTGGCGGGGCTCGCGCTGAACGGCGCCGGGTGGTGGTGGGCCGATCCCGCCGTGGCGGTGCTCCTGGCCGCGGTGGCCGTACGGGAGGGTTGGAAGTCCTGGCGCGGGCATTCCTGCTGCCACTGATCTCGGCTCTCCCCGCAGATCACACACCTTAGTTACTAACGCGTACGGTGATACCTGCACCATGAGAGCCGTTTTGCCACAGTAAGCGCACCCAGTACAGTTCCGTCAACATTGCGGAGAACCTCCCGATGAGGCGATCCGCTGGCTCCATGACATCGACACCGAAGAGGGCATCGTGGGCGGACGACACCGGACGGATGAACTCGACGACGGCTACAACTCCCAAAAAGAGCCATCCAGGCGGCGCCGTGGCGGGCGTGGCATGGTGCTGGTCCCGCTGGCCGGATCCGTCGCCCTCGCCGTGCTGCTCGGTGTCGCCGCCTTCGTGATCATCAACCGTGACCGGGGATGCGCCGGAGACGGCGTCACCCTGCGGGTCACCGCCTCGCCCGACATCGAACCCGCCGTGTCCCAGATCGCCGAGCGCTTCAACAAGGCCGGTCACGACGTCGACGGCAAATGCGTCACCACCGCGGTCACCAAGGGCACTCCGGCGACCGTGGCCTCGGGGCTGGGCGGCAGCGGCGGCAAAGTCAGCGCGATGGACCTGTGGATCCCGGACTCGACCCTGTGGGTGGCCAACCTGAAGGCCAAGAACGCGCTGGTTCCCGCCCCCGGCGCGACCATCGCCCACTCGCCCATCGTCATGGCGGCCTCCGGCTCGGTGATACCGAACCTGAAGAAGAGCTTCGGCGAGGCCAGCTGGAGCGGCATGATCAACGCCGCGAACGTGGCCAACCTCGACGGACCCGGCCGCAAGGTGCGCGTGCTCGCGCTGGAACCCTCGCTCAACGCCGCCGGGCTCGGCGCGCTTCTGGCCGCCTCCGGGGTGGCCACGGCCTCCGGCACCGGCCAGGGGCAGTTGGTGGGAGCGCTGAAGAAACTGTCGGAGTCAACGGTCCGCGACCAGGAGGCGCTGCTGTCCAGCCTTGGCGTCAAGGGCAGCCGGTCCCCTCTCGGCATCGCCTCGGAGCAGAGCGTCTGGGCGTTCAACAACGACAAGAAGCCCGACGTCCCCGTCGTGCCGCTCTATCCGGCCGAGGGCACCATCAACCTCGATTACCCGGTGGTGGTCACCGCCAAGGACGCCACCCTGCGTAAGGCCGCCGAAGCCTTCCAGAAGGAGCTCGGCACCGAGGCCGCCAAGAAGACTCTCCAGGACCAGGGCTTCCGCACTCCGGACGGCAAGGGCGGCAAAGCGATCTCCGACGCGGGGGGCTTCCAGGCCGAGGCGCCCCAGACCCTGGAGACCCCCGACGCCAAGACCGTCGCGAAGCTCTCGCAGACCTGGTCCCGGATGAACCTCGGCACGCGGCTGCTGGCGCTGATGGACGTCTCCGGCACCATGGCCCTGCCGGTCCCCGGCACCGGCCTGGACCGGATGCGCATGATCTCGAAGATCGCCGGTGAGGGCATGCGGCTGTTCCCGGCCAAGAGCGAGATCGGCGTGTGGGAGTTCTCGACGGACCTCGCCGGCCAGGGCGTGGACTTCCGCAAGACGGTTCCCGTCGGCCCGCTGGCCGAGAGCGTCAACGGCGTGCTCCGCAAGGACCTGCTGATTCAGAAGCTCGCCATGTTCCGGGCCAAGCCCACCGGCGACACCGGCCTGAACGACACGCTCAAGGCCGCCTACGGGCAGATGACCAAGGAGTATCAGGCCGACAAGATGAACACGGTGCTGATCCTCACCGACGGGGCGGGCAACGACGACCGGAACGGCATCTCCAACGCCGAGATCCTGAGCTACCTCAAGAAGACCTACAACCCGGAGAAGCCGGTGAGCATCCTGCTCATCGCCTTCGGCCCCGACGCCGTCGCGGGCAAGAAGCAGATGGACGCGCTGGCCAAGGCCACCGGGGGCGAGGCGTTCATCGCCCGGGACATCCTGGAGGTCCGCAAGTTCTTCCTGAAGGGCATGGAGCGCCGCATCTGCGCGCCCAACTGCTGATCCTCTCCCCTTCGTTCACCCTGTACGGCTGGCGTCCCAAGGACCCAGCCGTTTCAGTTTTACCAGGTCATACCGGGTCGGCATGATGCCGAACGGACAGGGCAACCCGCCGCGGTCACATGACGTCCTACGCGTGCGGGGTCTCGGGCATGACCCGTGAACGAGCCTGTCCCTCGGGGAGGAATGTCCGTGCCCGTGATGGCCGACCGTCGGCCGAGCCGACGACCGACGGCTTGTGGAGGCGCTGCGGCGCGCCGACGTCACGGCACCGGCGCGCCTCCACGACATCCGGTTCCGAGTCGGAGACGGCCTGACCGCCCGGCCTCTTTTGATCAACTAATTGATCACTTATCGGTCGGGACCGCAGTTATTGATCATCATTTCATGATCAATAACTGCAACTTCCCTCCGCAGCGCGGTAAACCCCACAGGTATGTCAGGCGTCGGCATTGACGCGCCCGCGGGAGATTGGTCACATGAATGTGCGATCAATCCACTCGATCACCAGCCAGGAGCCTGGAGATGCCGACCCGACGCAAGGTGCTCAGATGGGCTCTCGGCCTTGCGTGCGCGGCGGGAGCCATGATCGCCCTGGTCGGAATAGACACCCCATTGAGTTTGATCTTAGTCCCTTTGTTCCTTTTGTTAGTTCCCGGAATTGCCGCAGCGGGAATGTTGCGCGATCGTGACCATCTCGCGGCAATATCGGCTGGAGTGGCGGCAAGTCTCGTCATAAACGCTCTTCTTGCCACTGCGATGCTCTCTTTTGACGCATGGTCACCCCGCGCCGGAGTGGCAACGATTGCGGTGCTCAGCGGCTTCATCTACGCACTACGCCTGGTGCACCAGGGGAAGGCACGTTCACGGACCGGACAGGGGGCCAGGTCAGGGTGAAGATCACTGTTGTAAGCCCGCAAGAGCTCGGCGAGTCCGAAAAATCCCGATGGCGCACGCTCCAGAAAGCCTCCCCCAGCCTCGACAACCCTTTTCTCTCCGTGGACTTCACCCTGGCCATGGGCCGGCTACGTGACCATGTCAGGGTCGCGGTGATCGAAGACGCGGGTGAGATCGCGGGATTCTTTCCCCACGAACGGCACAGCCTCGGCATCGGCAAACCCCTGGGGGGATTCCTCACGACCTGCCACGGGCTGATTTCGGTTTCCGAGCTGAAGATCGATCCGCGGGACCTGCTCCGCGCCTGCAAACTGTCCGCCATCGACTTCGACTATCTGGTCGCAGGCCAGCCCACGTTCGCGCCATATGAGACGGATGTGCGGCCGTCCCCCGTCATGGATCTCCGCGGCGGTTTCGACGCCTATATCGACCAGGTGCGCGCCGGATCGCCGAAAAACTACAAGACCGTCCGTTACAAGGAGCGCAAGCTCGGCCGCGAGCAAGGTGAGCTCCGGTTCGAGTGGGATTCCACGGACGCCGGGACACTGCGCACGATCATGAACTGGAAGTCCGACCAGTACCAGCGGACGGGGCGGATCGACCGCTTCGCCCAGCCATGGATCGTGCGGCTCGTCGAAGAGCTGCACTCCCACCGGTCAGACGACTTCTCCGGCGTGCTCACCATGGTTTACGCCGGAGACACTCCCGTCGCCGGGCACTTCGGCCTGCGCACCGCGCGCACCCTGGTCGGCTGGTTTCCCGCCTACGACCCCGCCTTCGCGCGCTACTCCCCCGGGATCACGCATCACCTGCAAATGGCCGAACACGCCGCGAAAGCGGGCCTGCACCAGGTGGACATGGGCAAGGGCGGCCGCGAATACAAGGAGTGGCTCAAGACCGGCGCCCTGATGGTGGCCGAGGCTCGCATCGCGCGCCCGTCTCCGATGGCCACCGCCCAGTGGCTGCGCCGGGTCCCCGTCAGCAAACTCCGCACCGTCGTGGTGGACAACCCCACCCTCTTCCGAGCCGCGGACCGGCTGCTCAAGAGCTACGGACGGGCGAGATCCCACCTTCAGTCACGCTTCACCGCAAAGCAATCGCCCAGGGCGCGATAACCGCAGCCCCTCAAGCCCTCGCCCTCAAGCCCTCGCCTTCATCCCCTCGGCCTCAGCTCCTCACCCCCCGACCATCCCTCACTCCCAACCCCCTCGTTCTCAATCCCTCAGTCCCGAAGTCCCGAAATCCCTCAGTCCCGAAGTCCCGAAATCCCTCAGTCCCGAAGCAAAGGCTCCCTCGATCGAAGTCGTGTCGTTCTCACTCCCCGGCGAGAGCGGACGCACGGAAGGACCAAGGAACATCCGTCATCATGAATCCCGAGACCGTCAGACATAACGGTAAACAGCACGGCATGCTGCGCGCCATGCCGTCAATCGAGCGGTTCACCCCGCTCACCCCTCACATGGCCATCTCCCCGACCGTCAGCGTCGTCGTTCCCGCGATGAACGAGGCGGAGAACCTCCCGCACGTCTTCGCCACGCTCCCGCAGTGGATAGACGAGATCGTGCTGGTCGACGGCAACTCGGTGGACGACACCGTCGCCGTCGCCCGGCGCCTGCGGCCCAACATAAAAATCGTCACCCAGCGGGGCAAGGGCAAGGGCGACGCTCTTGCCGCCGGTTTCGCCGCGTGCACCAGCGAGATCATCGTCATGATCGACGCCGACGGCTCCACCGACGGCCGCGAGATCATCCAGTTCGTCGGTGCCCTGGTCACCGGGGCGGACTTCGTCAAGGGGTCCCGCTACGCCACCGGCGGAGGCAGTGACGACCTCACCTTCAGCCGCCGTGCCGGCAACAAGGTCCTGACCACCCTGGTGAACTGGATCTACGGCACCCGCTACAGCGATCTGTGCTACGGCTACAACGCCTTCTGGACCCGGCACCTGCCGGTGCTCGATCTCGACTGCGAGGGTTTCGAAGTCGAGACGCTGATGAACATCCGCGCGGCCAAGGCCGGACTTCGCATTCAGGAGGTGCCCAGCCACGAGCGGTGCCGGATCCACGGCGAGAGCAATCTGCGCGCGATCCGAGACGGGCTGCGCGTGTTCAGGACCATCCTGCGTGAGTGGCGCCGGAATCCCGACCCACCGGATCCTGAGCTCCAGACCGCTCCGGCGGCGGACCAGGGCGCGGCGTAGCCATGAGGAGCAGCGTCGTCATCTGTGTTTACACCGAGGAACGCTGGAAGGACATCCAGGCGGCCGTCGAGTCGGTCAAGAACCAGCGACGCAGGCCGTACGAGATCATTCTGGTCGTCGATCACAATCCGGATCTGAACCTTCGGCTCAAGCAGGAATATCGCGACGCGCTCGTGGTGGAGAACACGCACGAG
The DNA here is from genome assembly GCF_042898655.1 of Streptosporangium sp. NPDC000396. Taxonomy (NCBI): domain Bacteria; kingdom Bacillati; phylum Actinomycetota; class Actinomycetes; order Streptosporangiales; family Streptosporangiaceae; genus Streptosporangium; species Streptosporangium sp. NPDC000396. Next base: position 140,722 of record NZ_JBIAZA010000014.1, on the reverse strand, counting down.
AAAGGGCTGTCCGGCGGCAAGAACACCGGCGCGGCGGCCGCCTCCGGCGACATCGTGGCCTATCTGGACGACGACGCGGTGGCGGAACCCGGCTGGCTGGAGGCTCTGGAGGAGGGCTTCGGGGACCCGACCGTCGTGGGGGTGGGCGGGTTGACCAGGCCGCTGTGGAGCACGGGGCGCCGCCCCCGATGGTTCCCGTGCGAGTTCGACTGGACCGTGGGGTGCACCTACCGGGGCATGCCCACACGGCGGGCGCCGATCCGCAACGTCATGGGCGGCAACGCGGCCTTCCGCAGGGAGGTCATCGGCGAGGTCGGCGGGTTCCACACCGGGATAGGCCGCAGCGTGCAAGGCCGCAGGAGCCGCCCGCTCGGCTGTGAGGAGACCGAGTTCTGCATCCGCCTGTCCCAGAGGCGCCCCGGCGCGGTGATGCTGTTCGAGCCGGGCGCGGTGATCGGGCACAAGGTCTCCGCGCAGCGGGCGGGGTTCGCCTATTTCCGGTCGCGATGCTACGCCGAGGGCCTGTCCAAGGCCCTCGTCGCGTCGAATGTCGGAGCCGGCGACGGGCTTTCGAGCGAGCGGGCCTACGTGGTCAGGACCCTGCCCCTGGGGGTGCTGCGCGGTGTCGGTGACGCGCTGCGGGGCGACCTTCCGGGGCTCGGCCGGGCCTCGGCCATCGTGGTCGGCCTGGCCTGGACCACCTGGGGCTATCTGATGGGTACGGCACGCCTGAAGTTTGGACGATCATGACTCGCGTTCCGATCTTGATGTACCACTCGGTGAACGACTCCCCGAACGACGAGACACGGCCGCTGGCGGTCTCGCCAGGGCGGTTCGCCGAGCAGCTCGGCATGCTCCGCGAGCGAGGCTTCACTCCGATGACGCTGTCCGACCTGGTCGCGGCGATGCACCGGGCCGAGAAGATGCCCGCCAACCCGGTGGCGATCACCTTCGACGACGGATACGCCGACTTCCACAGCGAGGCGCTGCCGCTCCTCCAGCGGTTCGGGTATCCGGCCACGGTCTTCGTCACCAGCGGCTGGGTGCAGGACTCCGGCCCCGCGCAGGCCGGGCGGCGGCTGGCTCCCATGCTGACCTGGAGCCAGATACGGGAGGCCGTCTCCTGCGGCGTGGAGATCGGCGGTCACAGCCACAGTCACCCGCAGCTCGACCAGCTCCCGGACCGGGATCTCCGCAACGAGCTGCGAACGAACAAGGCCCTTCTCGAAGACCAGATCAGCCGGCCGGTGGCCACCATGGCCTACCCCTATGGCTACTCCAGCGCGCGGGTGCGGCAGGAGGTGCGCAAGGCGGGCTACTGGACCGCCTGCGCGGTGGCCAATGACGCCTTCCGGGAAGGTGACGAGATGCTGGCGCTGCCCCGGCTGACGGTCACCGAGCAGACCTCGATGACGAAGTTCGGCAAGGCGATCGCCGGGCGGAACCTCCCGGTGCTCTACATGAGGGAGCGAGCCCTCACCAAGGGATACGCGCTGGTCCGCCGTACGCGCTACGGGCTGCGGCAGATCTCTTCGAGCATCCACCGGGACGGGTAACGGGCGGTGACCGACACGAGTGTGACCGGCAGGAGTCTCTCCGGCGGCACGGCGAGCCGGCGGCGAGGGCCGCTGCGAACCCTGTGGAGCCGTCTCCCCAAAGACCTGAACGATCCCCTGCTGCGCAACGCCTACTCGCTGATCGTCAACGCGGGCGCCGCCGGAGCCCTTGGCCTGGCCTACTGGACCGTCGCGGTGCGCTTCTACGCCCACGAGGGCGACTACGGCCGAGGCTTCGCGCTGATCGCCACGATGCGCCTGCTCGCGGCGCTGACCGCGTTCGGGTTCGTCGGGGCGCTGACCCGCTTCCTGCCCGAAGGAGGCCGGACGACGGGCCGCCTGGTCGGTTACGCCTATCTGGTGGGCGGTGGCGCGGCGAGCGTCGCGACCGTGCTCTTCCTGTTCACCCTGGACATGTGGGGCCCCAACTTCGGCGAGCTGCGCGGGTTCGGCATGGCCGGCTGGTTCCTGCTGTCGGTCTTCCTCTGGTGCATGTTCACGCTCCAGGACGTGGTGCTCACCGCGCTGGGCAAGGCCACGTGGGTTCCCCTGATCGGGATAGCCGTCGGGGTGGCCAAAGTCGCGCTGCTGGTCGTGCTGGCCCCGTTCTTCCCCCGCACCGGGATCTTCCTGGCCTGGACGATCCCGGTGGCCGTCACCGTCATCCCGGTCAGTATCGCGATCTTCGGCAGGCTGGCTCCGACCGCCGCCGCGCGCAACGCCCACCGCGCCCCGCCCCGGCTCCGCCGTATGGGCCGCTTCCTCGCCGGAGACTTCCCCGGCACGCTGTTCATCCTGGCCAGCGTCTACCTCGTGCCGGCGTTGGTGTCCGCGGGCGTGGACGCGAGGACGGCGGGTTACTACGGCGCGGCGGTCACGCTCGTCGGTGTCTTCGACATGCTCGCGCTCAACATGGCCATCTCCCTGACCATCGAGGGCTCCGGAGACCCTTCACTGCTCGCGGGCAAGTGCAGGCTGGCACTCCGGCGGACCATGATGCTCCTCGTCCCCGTGGTGGCGGTGGCCGCGCTGACCGCGCCGCTGATCCTCCGGCTCGGCTGGGACCCGTCGTATGCCGAACACGGCGCGAACGTCCTGCGGTTGCTCGCCCTCGCGTCCATCCCGCACGCGGTCATCGAGATCTATCTGGGGGTGCTTCGCGCCCGCAGCAGGGTGCGGGCGCTGCTCGCGCTCCAGGCGCTGCTGTGCGTCCTGGTCGTGGGGCTGTCGTTCGTCCTCTTCCAGTTCCACGGCATCACCGGCGTGGGCCTCGGCACCCTCGCCGCCCAGGCGATCGTCGCGATCGCCGTCACGCCGGGCCTGGTCAAGGTGCTGCGAGGGGTACGGGCACCGGACATCGAGCTTTCCCCGGACGAGACTCCGACGCTGGTGATGATGATCGTCGATGCGCAGCCCACCCTGGCCGCCGTGCCCGGCCGGATGCCCTCCGCCGACATGGAGATGCCCGCGCGGCCCCGCACGCCGTGGCCGGTGCGGGCGAGGTCGTGGCTGCCACCGCTGATCACCGCCGAGGGCCTGGCGATCGTCGCGCTCGCCTTCGTGTCCGGCGGATCGTTCGCCCTCCCACCGGCCGCCGCGACGGCCCTGGCGGGCGTCGGGCTGGTGGTCGTGGCCTTCGTCGCCGAACTTGCCATGAGCCGCCGGCGGCCGGTGCTCTGGGCGCAGCTTGTCGCCGTGACCCTGTGCCTGCACGGGATGGAGGCGCCGGCCGGCTCGGCCGGTGCCCTCGCCGGGAAGGTCGCGCAGATCATGACCACGGGGAAGGCATCCGGCGGAGACCTGCTCCTGGCCCTGCCCGCCTTCGTGGCCCGCGCCATGGGGCTCGCCGATCCCGCTCCGCTGCTGGTGTGGGGACCGGTCGCCTTCGCCGTCGTGGCACTCGCCCCCGCCCTGCTGGTGGCCCGGACCGTCCACCGTGACGAACGGTTCCGGTGGCCGCTGGCGATGCTGACGACGATCGGCCTCTGGCTCGCTCCCGCGGAATCCATCCAGACGTCTCTGCTCTGCCTGCTCGGCCTCTGCGTTCTCGCCCTCACCCTGGCGCTGGCGCGCAAGGGGCGACGGCGTCCCGAGACGGTGGAGACGGTCGACAACGAGACGATGAGAACGGCGGCCTAGATGAACGTGATCACTGACGACCTGGCTGATCTGGCGTTCTGGACGCAGCCTCCGCAGGCGCGGCTCGCGGCTTTCGCCCGGCTGCGGGAGCTCCCGGAACCGAGGTTCTTCCCCGAGCGCCGTGTTCCCCTTCTACGCTCGGGCACCGGTTTCCACGCTCTGGTGAGGCATGCGGACGTGGTGGAGGCGAGCAGGCGTCCCGCGACGTTCAGCAGCGAGCCCGCCGTGTCGAGCCCGGAGCCTCCCGGGTGGGTGCGGCACGTGTTCGGTGAGGCGCTGGTCAACATGGACGATCCCCGTCATGCCCGGCTGCGGCGGATCGTGGCCCGTGCCTTCACTCCCCGGATGCTGGCCAAGATGGAGGAGGATCTGCGAAGGACCAGCGCCGAGATCGTGGACGACGTGCTCGCGCACCGGCCCGGCGACTTCGTCACGGCCGTGGCCGCCCGCCTGCCCATCAACGTCATCTGCGACATGATGGGCATCCCCGGCGAGGCCAGGCGCGAGGTCCACCGGCACGTGGACACCTCTACGGAGTACTCCGGGGTCCGCTCCGATCTGCTCCGGGCGCTGCGCATGGGCGTGCGGAACGCCTCGGCCCTGATGAGCCTGCAACGCCTGGTGATCCGCCTCGGACGGCTGCGCAGGGACGATCCGTCCGACGACCTGATCTCCGCCCTGGTCCACGCGAACGTCGACGGCGAGCGTCTGACGGCGCGCGAGCTCGGCTCGTTCTTCACCCTGCTTCTCGTGGCGGGCAACGAGACCACCCGCAACGCGATCGCGCACGGGCTCCATCTGCTCTCCGCCCATCCCGAGCAGCGGGAGTTGCTGCTGTCCGACTTTGACCGGTACATCCCCACGGCGATCGAGGAGATCGTCCGCCACGCGACGCCGATCATGCAGTTCCGCCGTACGGTCACCGAAGACTGCGAGCTGAACGGCCACGCCTTCCGGCGCGGCGACAGGGTCGCGTTGCTCTACGTCTCGGCCAACCGTGACGGGGCGGTCTTCGCCGACCCGGACGCCTTCGACATCACCCGGTCGCCGAACCCCCATGTGGGGTTCGGAGGTCCGGGCCCGCATTTCTGCCTGGGTGCCCATCTGGCCAGGCGGGAACTCACCGTGATCTTCCGTGAGCTGTTCACCCGCCTGCCCGGCATCCGGGCCACCGACGAGCCCGAATACCTGCTTTCCAACTTCGACAACGGCATCCAGCGCCTGAGCTTCGACTTCTAGGATTTCGAGAAAGGACCCGCCGTGAACGACTGGCCGGCGATCACCGTAGTGATCCCGACCCGCAACCGCACCGGGCTGCTCCAGGAGACGATCGACTCGATCCTCGGCCAGGACTACCCGGGCGAGCTGACCTGCGTCACCGTCTTCGACCAGAGCCCGCCGGACGAGTCGTTCGCCGTCGACGGTCCGGGCCGCCGGGTCGTGGTGACCGCCAACACCCGCGATCCGGGGATCGCCGGGGCACGCAACACCGGCGTGCTTCTGGACGACGGCGAGCTGGTCGCCTTCTGCGACGACACCGATCTCTGGCTGCCGCACAAGCTGCGTTCGCAGGTGACCGCCCTCGGGTCGGGCCACTTCGCGACGTGCGGGATCGAACTGTTCAACGACGAGGTCGCCTTCGCCAGGTCGGTGCCCATGCCGAGGGTGACCCTGCGGGACCTGCTGCGCAAGCAGCTCCCCTCGATGCATCCTTCCACCTACCTGATGCGCCGTGAGGCGCTGGTCGACGGGTTCGGGCTGGTCAGCGAGGAGTTGCCCGGCGGATATGGCGAGGACTACGAACTGCTGCTGCGGGCCGCCCGGTTCGGGCCGATCACCAACCTGCCGGAGACGGGGGTGAGAGTCAGGCTGCACACCGCCTCTCACTTCTCCGTCGTCGAGTCCAGCGAGACGATCTCCTCGGCGCTGCGCTGGATGCTGGACCGGTATCCGGAGTTCGCGGGAGCGCCCGGCGGTTACGCCCAGCTCGCCGGGAAGATCGCATTCGCCGAGGCGGCCCTGGGGCGGCCTGCCCAGGCACTGCGCTGGATCGGTCGCACCGTACGGCGGCGCCCCTGGGAGCCCCGCGCCTACCTGGCGCTGGCCGTCACCGCGGGAGTGCCCGCGGGCACGATCATCGGCCGGCTGCACCGGATGGGGCGCGGCATATGAAGATCACCGTTATCCGGCCGGAAGAGCTCGGCGCGGCCGAGATCAGCGCCTGGCGCGAGATGCAACGGGCCACCCCGCATCTGGCCAACCCGTTCCTCAGCCCGGAGTTCGTGATCGCGATTGGCGCGGTCAACGCCGAGGCCCGGGTCGCGGTGATCTCCGAGGAGAGCGGGCCCGTCGGGTTCTTCCCCTTCGAGCGGCACGCCGGCGGGGTGGGCACCGCGATCGGCGCCTGGGTGTCGCTCTGCCAGGGGGTGATCCACTCGCCCGGCGCGGAGTTCGACGCCGAGACCCTGCTCAGGGGGTGCGGGCTGCACGTGTGGGAGTTCGGCTGCATGGTCGACGGGCAGCCGTGGTTCCAGCCGTTCGAGGTCCTGCGTCAGGAGGCGGTGGTCCTCGACCTCGCCGGCGGGTATCCGGCCTACCTGGAAGGGCTGCGCGAGCGTTCGCCCAAGTTCCTCAAGAGCACCCTCTACAAGGAGCGCAAGCTCGGCCGCGACATCGGCGAGCTCACCTTCGAGTTCGCGGTCCGCGACGAGGAGCAGTTCCGTCTGCTGCGGCGCTGGAAGTCGGACCAGTACCGGCGTATGGGCCGCCCGGACCGGTTCGGCAAGGCGTGGGTCGTGGAACTCGCCGAGCGGCTGCACGCGATCGACACCGGCGACTTCGCCGGGCCCCTGTCCATGCTCTACTGCGACGGCAAGCCGATCGCGGGCCATTTCGGCCTTCGGTCGGACAGGATCCTGATCGGGTGGTTCCCCGCCTACGATCCCGCCTTCGCCAAATACTCCCCCGGCCTGATCCAGCACCTGAGGATGGCCGAGGCGGCCGCGGCGATCGGGATCCAGACGATGGATCTCGGGATCGGGACCGGCTCGGAATACAAGGAGGCGCTGCGCAGCCGGGGTGAGCCGGTGACGGAGGGATGCGTGCGGCGGAGATCGGCCGGAGCGGCGGCACACTGGCTGCGCAGCACACCGATCCGGCGGGTGCGGCAGTTCATCCTCGACAGCCCTGTTCTGTACGGCGCGGCCGACCGGACCATGAAGCGCTACGGCGATCTGAGAAGCCGGATGAGGTCACGATGAGCTCCGCTCTCGAATCCACCATGCGCGCCCGCGTCGGCGCCGAGTGTCTTCACGTGCCCTCGGCCAGGTTCGGGCTCTACCTCGCCCTGCGCCACTGGTTCGGCGCCGGTGACCGGGTGCTGATCGCCCCGACCAACTGCGAGACCGTACTGTTCGTCGTGCTCGCGGCGGGACTGCGACCGGTCATGGCACCGGTGTCTCCTCTCGACGGCAACATCGACCTGCCGCACGTGGACTGGAGCGGCCTGTCCGGCGTGCTCACCACCCACTTGTACGGCCAGCCCGACCAGGTGGTCCGGCTACGGGCCGAATGCGACCGCCGCGGTCTCATCCTGATCGACGACGCCGCGCACGCCATGCTGACGACGGTGGACGGCCGCCCCGCGGGCACGTTCGGCACGGCGGGTGTGTTCAGCCTGGCCAAGCATGGCAGGGCGATGTCCGGCGGGTTCCTCGTCGTGGAGGATCCCGGCACGCTGCCGGAACTGGCCAAGCGACGTGACAGGCTGCTGCTCGGCGGAGGGCTGCGCGGCGAGCTTCTCGGCACGTTGCGCCCGGTGCTCCGGGAGACGATCTACAAGACCGGGCTGGTCCGGCCGATGTGGCGGATGCTCAGGGCTGTGGGCGCGATCGAGTGGACGGGGCACCGCTGCGCTCCCCGTGAGGACGAGCTTCGTGCGGCTCTGGAGTCACCGGCGGAGCTCGCCGCGCTCGACTACTGGCTCAAGATCGATCTTGACGACTGGAGAACGCGGCAGGGGCCGTTGCTGCGGCGCTATCTCCGCTCCCGCTTCCGGGTGATCGACCGGGAGCGGGAACGCAGGCTGGCGGGCGTCGAGCTGCTTCGCCGCCTGCCGTGGGCGGCGCGCGGCGTTCGCGAGGCGCCGGTCCAGCCACTGCTGCGCGTGCCTTTGATGGTGGAGGATCGCGATGAGGTCGTCACCCGGCTGGAACGGTACGGCGTCGTGCCCGGATTCGTCTACGATCCGCCGCTGGACGACTATTTGGATCTCGTCCCGCCCGGACCCAGCCCGGAGATCGCGCGCTGGTGGACGAGCCACGTGCTCCCGGTGGACCCGCTTCGCGCGCACCGTATCGCCACGCTGCTGACCAGGCTGAACGTCCATACCGTGGTCGAGCCCGGGATGGAAGCGTAAGGTCGGGGCAGCGATCTGCTCGCGACGCCGACGTCCCTCCTTACGCTCGCCATAACCGCCGATTGCCAGGATTTTCGTAGAAAAATTAATTAAAATTCAAACAAGCGGAAAGTCGCGATTCATGCTGGCCATAACCGGCTCGCCGGCACCGAGTGCCTGGACGATCACATGACCCCGCCCGCCAAGAGAAGGCACGCCCGGCCGGCGAAGCTCGCGGCGTCGCGATGGATCCCCGTCGGCCTGGTCGCCGCCCTCGTGGTCGCGGCCGGCGTCTACGTCTACGCCGGGCGGGAATCCGCGGGCGGCGGGACGCCGGTGGTGCCGGGGGCCCAGGTCGCGCCCACGTCGTGCGCCCCGACCTCCACGCTCGTGCCGCCCTGCGGCGCCTGGTGGGGCATGCACGTGCCACCGGACGGCGACCGCAGGCTGGTTCCCGACGTGACCGCGATGGAGAAGAGAATCGGGCGCAGGCTCGACCTCACCATCAGCTATCACGACATGTCCAACAGCGACGCCGGACGGTTCTTCCGGGACGACGAGAGCGAGCTCGGCGCCGACCGCATCCTGTTCCTCGGCTGGGAGTCGAGCATCTGGAGCGAGAACCTCGACATCGCCTGGCGCGACATCGCCGCCGGACACTACGACCAGGCGATCACCGACCAGGCCGAACGGGTGAAAAAGTACGGCAGGCCCGTCCTCGTCGGCTTCGACGGGGAGAAGGACCGGGACGAGAGCGGCCAGACCCCGCAGGAGTACATCGCGGCCTACAAGCGCATCGTCGACGGCTTCCGGCAAGCGGGGGCGACCAACGCGCTCTGGGTCTGGGGCGTCACCGGCTACTACCCGTTCCGGGACCGGTGGAAGCCCTACTACCCGGGTGACGCCTATGTCGACTGGATCAGCTACGACCCCTACAACTTCGCCTCCTGCCGGGGCGCGACATGGCAGGACTTCGAGGAGACCGTACGGCCCACCTACGAGTGGTTCCAGCAGAACGGCTTCTCGCACAAGCCTCTGATCCTCGCCGAGTACGGCACGGAAAGCCACAGGAGCGACCCGTCGGCACGCGCCGACTGGTATCGCGACATCCCGGCGGCGATGAAGGCGATGCCCAACCTCAAGGCGATCATCCAGTGGAACAACACCGACAAGGACGGCTGCGACTTCTCACTCACCGGCCCCGGTGTCCTGGAATCGTTCGCGGAGGCGGGGAAGGATCCCTATTTCCACCAGCCCGTCGCCCGGCCACCGGCGGCCGGGCAGTCCACCGGCTGAGCAGGCGCATCGGGTTCGAACGCCTACCGGGGCACCGTCGGATCCGGACGGGGGACGAAGAGGAACACCTGGTCGGCCCGGCCGGTGCAGGTGTGCTGGGCGAGTTCGGCACCGGCGTCGACGTCGGCCTCACCGCCCAGGAGGCCGACGCATCGGCCGCTGTGGACGGGGTGGACCACGAAACCCGCCGGGGAACGCGAGCCGGTCCGCTCCAGCCCGAAGCTCTGGTGAGCGGCCCCGGTGCAGTTCGCCGGACCGATCAGCGCCCCGTTGCCGCGGTAGGCCTGGTCGACCGTCAGGCAGCCGACGCCCTGAACGGGGCTGTGCCATTCGATCTGGTAGACGCCGTGCCCGACGGCCCGCACGTAGGTGTCGGGGGAAAGACCTCGGCAGGGGCGCTGGACGGCCAGCTCCCGGGCGGTGCGTTGGTTGCGCTCGTGCCCTTCGCCCACGCACAGGTCACGCCTGGCGATGTGGGAGGGCATGATCCGGTACCAGCCGTTGGCGAGCACCTGCCCCGGGGCGATGGGGGCCGGGGTCTGCGAGCTCGGCGGGTTCGCCGTGGACGAGCGTGGCGGGCTCGCCGTGAGGACGCCGGTCAGGAACACCACCGCGAAGCCGGTCACGGCCAGCACCGCCGCGATCCCCAGCACCACCGGCATAGGCCGTCGCCACCAGGGCCTCACCGCCGGATCGGCAGGACCCGGGCGTGCGGACTTCCCGCCCGCGGAACCCGGATCGGTGAGCTCCACGTCGGCGGAACCCGGGCGGGTGGGATCCGTGTCGGCGGAACCCGGGCCGGTGGGGTCCAGGCCGGGAGGATCCTGATCGGCGGGATCGAGATCGGAAGGACTCCGATCGGAGGAAGTCCGGTGGGGGGAATCCTCCCCGGAAGGGTGCGGGCGGGCGGGGCTCTCCCCGGACGGATCCCGGTAAGACTCCCCGGACGGATCCCGGTAAGAGGAGTCATCCTCGGAAGGATCCAGGCCGGGAGCGTGAGGGATGTCGTCCCGCCGGGACTCGGCGGGGGAAAGAGCGTCGTGGGCCTCCTCGACGGGCAACAGCGGTCGCGGAGCGGCGGAGACCGCGAGGTGCCTGCGAACGGAGACCCAGTGGGCGACACCCGCCTCCCCCACTCCGCAGGCCCGAACGAAGGCGGCCACCAGCTCTTCTCTCGGCAGCATGGCCCGGCTGAGCGCACCGGCCGCGGTGCTGGGGGGCAGGACCTCGCCGGACGCCTCCGCCTTGGCCGCGAGCTGCCGGTAACTCAGGCCCGACCACTGCCGCAGCCGTCCCAGCGCCATGACGAACTCCGCCGGACTCGTGGCGTCGTCCGGATCTGGAGGAGCGCTGGTCGAGTACGGCACGCAGCCCCCTGTTTGCCGATGGATGCTTGATCAGCGGAAGATTAACTGCATCCATGGCAAAACACCACCCTTCCAGTCAATGTGGAATCGCTTCCATTTCCACGTGACCGGAAGGGCGGCCGGAGTTCTTCTATTGTCCGTTTCCTATGAATTCGCGGCTGATCATTGGTCCCGGCGGGTGGTGTAGACGAAATCGCCGAGGTTGAATCCGGATTCCAGTCCGCCGTCGGCGTCCCACTGGTAGTGCACGCCGAGGTAGACCCGGCTGCGCGCGTTCTCCTCCGCCGCCGCGGCGAAACTGGTGAAGGTACGGCTCCTCACCGTGGCGTGGGGGTCTTCCGTGGTGGCGGTGAAGGTGAGGTCGTGGCCGAACCACCGCTGCATGACGCCGGCCCAGGCCCCGGCGAAGGTGGCGTGCCCGGAGACGTAGGCCGGGAAGGGCGGGGAGAAGGGCGTGCCGTCCCGGCCCTTCGACAGGGGCACCCAGGCCGGGTCAGCCGTGGTCGCCGCGTTGTTGTCGGTGTCCGCGAGCCTGACGGCGGACTCGGGCCGCCAGAGGTCGATCGGGGTGGCGTACTTCGCGTCCCAGGCCACGATCGAGGCGTCGGCCAGTGCCATGGAGACGAGGTTGAACAGCTCGGCGTTCTCGCTCTGCTTGAGCCCCTTCAGCTTCGAGACGGTGGCGGTGATGTCGAGCAGGTGCCCCGGCGGCTTGTACGTACCGTCGAGGTCGTTGGCCCAGAAGTGCGCCACCTGGGTCTGCTCCGCGGTGCGGGTCGTGGAGGTCGCGGATCCGAGTGACTTGACCTCGTTGACCTGCGAGGCGTACTCCGGGCTGCGCAGGAGCTGGTCGTAGGAGGTGAACCCGGCCGGAGGCCGGGGCCGGAACTGCGTGGCCGACGTCATGGCGAACGGCCTGAGCCGCGCCCAGTTCGGATTGAGCGCCGCCGTCGAGCCGGTCGGACGCCAGGATCCCGGAACCCCGTCCAGTGTGTAGGCCGGGTCGAAGGCCGACGCGTCCCCGGAGCGCTCGGCGATCATCAAGGCGGCGATCTTCTCTCCGTCCGCCTTACCACCCGCGATGTAGGCGGGATTCACCCAGGAAGGGATCTGGGAGGTCGCGGTGTTCAGGGCCGACGTGAGGTCGTAGTCGGGAAACAGGTGCTTCAGGACGCCGTAGGCGGCGGCGTCCATGGTGGCCTCGATCGAGTCGTTCGGGTTCTGCTGCGTGATCCGAGGCAGGTAGGTTCTCGGCGCGGCGGGCCAGTTCGCGTCGTGCACGGCGATGTTCATCATGGCCGCGGCCCGGGCCAGCGTTCCGGGGGAGGCATCCGCTCCCCTGCGGGAACGATAGATCTTCAACAGGACGTCGTTCCAGTGCAGAGCGTGATCGAATGAGGACGCCTGCGGCGGTGGCCCCGTGACCGCCGCAGTCGCCGCCCGCGGCACCGCGGTCGTCACACATGCGGCGACCAATGTGGCGGTGACCAGACCCGCGACACGTCCTCGAGTGAACGATCTCTTCAAGTGCGACCTCCATATGTGGCCCGAATACCGACATGGCGGCAACAGGGAGAAACAGGAGGATCGTGAGTGACATCGAGGAAAGTCCGCAAGATCATCGCTGTCCCGGACAGTGCGGAACGGTACCGCTCCCTTCAGGCAGGAGCCACGCTCACGGGGCGGCGAAAGAGGATGCACGCGGAGTAAAGTTTGGGCCAAGCGATCGCATCGACTGGGCTGGGAAAGGATGCGCGTGGAGGGCAGGAAGGCCGAAGAGGTAATCGACGAAACGATCACCCGCCCGACAGGACGATCGGCCTCCGATTCGGCCCCGCGCCCCGGAGATCCCAGCGAGGCCGCGGACTCCGAGAAGACCGCGAACCTCAGGAGACCCGAGAGAGCCGGAATCCCGAGGAAAGCCGAAGGCGGCGAGGAGAAGCCGCCGGAGAACCTGGCGGTCGTCGCACCGGACGTCGAGGACGTCGAGGACTCCGGCGCCACCGTCACCTGGCGCATCCCGAACGTCGACGGAAAGCCGTACCGGCCGCGCGGAGAGCGGCACGAGGAGCACGAGAAGCCCGAAGACGAGCGCGAGCGCCAGGACAAGCGCGCGGAAGGACACGAAGACGAGCGTGAGGAGCGAGCCGCGGGGCCGACCCTGTCGGTCGTCGTCGTCAGCGGCTCGCCGGACTCGCGCCTCCGCCTTTCCGCCCTGATCAGGGCGTTACGCGCGCAGCAACCGGCTCCGGAGGAGATCGTGCTGGTCGTCGACCACTGCCCCGAGCTGGTCACGTGGGCCGAGGCCACGCTTGAAGGCGTCGTGGTCGCGCACAGCCAGGAAGCCGTCGGCGCGGCGGCGGCATGGAACCTGGGGCTGGCGAGCGCGCGAGGAGACGTGGTCGCGTTTCTCGACGACGACTCCTTCCCCGAACCGGGCTGGACCGCCTCCCTCCTGGCCGCCTATGCCGACGACGACGTGATCGGGGTTCGCGGCCGGATCGCGGTGCGCTGGAGCACCGGCAAGCCCGACTGGTTCCCCACCCAGCTGGGGTGGGTGCTGGGGGTGCCGTGCACCGGCTCGCCGTCCGAGCCGGGTCCGATAGACGACCTGTACGGCAGCGCCCTGTCGTTGCGCCGCGAGGTGCTGTCCGAGGCGGGCGGCTTCCCGGGAGAGCCGGACCGCCGGCCCGGCGGCGGCTCCGGCCTCGCCGGAGGGACCGCGACCGAGCTCCGCTCCCGCCTGCGCGATCTGAGACCCGAGGCGAAGCTGCTCCACCAGCCCTCGGCGATCGTGCGGGTGAACGTGCCGGCGCACCGGGCCCGGTTGTCCTATTTCCTGGCCCGGTGCGTCGCCGAGGGCCGATCACACGCCGGCGTCCCGCGGCGGACCGTCGGCCGGGAAGGGCTGCTGGCCCATCTGGGCCCGGTCAGGGCCGGGCTGCCGAGGGCCCTGTTCCGGGCCGTCACGTTCACCGGGCCGGCGGAGGTCAAGGGCTGGAAGGCCCTGCTGGTGATGTTCCTCGGTCTGGCGGCGGCCAATCTCGGCTACGCGACCGGGCGGCTGCGCACGACGCGGACCGACGGGGCGGCACGGCGGGCCGGCGGCGTGACGTGGTTCCTCGCCCGCACGTCGCTGCCGATCGCCACCGTGCTCTGGGGGCTCTCGCTCCGCCAGGTCAACCTCGACGACATGACCGACCTGGGACTGATCACGGTCCTGCCCGCCACGTTCTGGATCGCGATCGTGGTCATGGTCGTCGGGTTCGTCGCCCTGCTCGGCGACCGGCAGGCACTCGAACTCTGGCACACGGGATACACGCTCGTGCTGATCGCGGTGTTGCACGCGACGCCCGCCCTGCTCTACCCGTCCCTTCGCTACTCGTGGGCGTGGAAACACGTCTCGGTCATCGACTACCTGATACGGCACGGCGCGACCGACCCGGAGATCAGCCCGCTGTCCGCCTATCACCAGTGGCCCGGGTTCTTCTCGTTCTTCTCGCTGCTGACCGAGGCCGCCGGGCTGGAGAACGCGCTCTCCGTCGCCGTGTGGGGACCGGCCGTCTTCAATGTCGCGATGCTTCTGCCGCTGCTGTTGCTGTTCCGGACGGTGACGCGGAACCGCCAGCTGGTGTGGGGCGCGGTGTGGGTCTACTTCTCCTGCTCCTGGGTCGGGCAGGACTACTTCTCCCCACAGGCCACCACACTGGTCCTGTATCTGATCGTGCTCTCGGTCGTGGTGAGACGCTTCCGGCGCGGACCGATCAAGGCGGGCGACGATCCGCAGGGGCTGGCCGCGGAGCCGCCGCCCGTCTCCGGCACCTCCACCCGTCTGCTCTGGACGCTCATCCTGATCATCCCGATCGTGGCGATCGCCTCGTCCCACCAGCTCACCCCGCTGGTGCTGACGGTCGGCCTCGTCGCCCTGTTCATCCTGCGGCGGCATCGGAACCTGGGCATCCTGCTGGTCACCGGCATCACCGTGGTGACATGGGACGCCGTGTCCGCCTGGCAGCTTCTGGAGAGCAGGTTCAGCGACATCGTCGATTCGCTCGGCGATGCCGGCGGCAACCTGGACGACGGTTTCATCGCCCTCGGAGCGGCCTCCCCGGGGCAGGTGATCGTCGCCTACGCCGACCGCGCGCTCTCGGCCGGACTGTGGCTGCTGGCCATCGCCGGCGCGGTCGTCCGCCGTGGCTGGCTGCGGCGGGCGGGTTTGCCGCTGCTCGCGATCGGCCTGAGCCCGTTGCTGTTCCTCGCCGCGGGAAGCTACGGCGGCGAGATCATCTTCCGCGTCTACCTGTTCACGTTGCCGCTCACGGCGTTCCTGGCGGCGGCGCTCTTCCTGCCGGTCCGCCGGGGCTGGGTCCGGGCGCTGGTTCTTCCTCTCGTCTTCCTGCTCATGGTCACGGGCTTCTTCTTCGGCAACTACGGCAAGGAACAGACGAACTACTTCACCGCGGACGAGGTCCGGCTCGTCCGGCAGATCCACCGCGTGGCCCCGCCCGGCTCGCTGATCGTGGCGCCCACGTTCTTCCTTCCCGCGGCATACGACTACTACGAGCGCTACGACCACGCCTGGCTGGATGAGTTGCCGCCGTCGCGCACCGCCGTACGCGGCCTGCCGAAATACGTCCCCACCCTTCCCGAGCTGGTCCGGAGCCCGTTGCCGTCGCTGATCAGCCTCATGTCCAAGGTTCCGCCCGGGGCCAGGGCCTACCTGGTGATCAACCGTGCGCAGAAGGCCGCCACCGAGACGGCGGGGATCTTCCCCAAGGGGACCGTCGACCGG
Source organism: Streptosporangium sp. NPDC000396 (assembly GCF_042898655.1). Taxonomy (NCBI): domain Bacteria; kingdom Bacillati; phylum Actinomycetota; class Actinomycetes; order Streptosporangiales; family Streptosporangiaceae; genus Streptosporangium; species Streptosporangium sp. NPDC000396. The sequence continues at coordinate 125,176 of NZ_JBIAZA010000014.1, read as the reverse complement.
CTGAACCGGGAGATCGGCAAGTCAAGCCGTTTCAAGGTGCTGACACGCAACTCCGGCGGCACCGTCTACGAGTTGATCCCGGCGAGGACCCCATGAACACCTCACGCTGGCCGACGCTGCTGCTCGCCGTCTCCGGATGGCTCGCCCTGCTCGCCACCCAGGCCGCGGGCGGCGGTGTCCTGCGCGTCGCCGTGTCGCTGATCTTCCTGCTCACCTGCCCGGGTGCCGCCGTGCTCGCCCTGGTGCACCCGTTCCTCGGCCCTCGTGACCACACGGGTGACGCCATGGAGAGCATGGCGCTCACGCTGGCGATCAGCGTCGCCCTGGGCATCATCGTGAGCGAGGCGTTCTTCCTGAGCGGCACCTTCACGATGCCCGCCGCGATGGCGACGCTGGCCGCCATCACCTCGGCCGCGGCTCTGGGCTCGTTGCTGACCGCGCGGCGCGCCCGGCGGGGTCCGGCCGGACGCGCGCGAAAATAGCCTCGCCAACGGACTACCAGGTCACGTGGCCACGCCAGGAGACCGAGGAGCATAGATCCATCAGATTAGATGCATCAAGTTTGATGTATCTAATCTGATGGATTATGATCGAAGCAGAACGAAGCGGTTGTCCCCCGAACGGAAGGGTCTCCAATGAACACCACGAAGACCGGCACACTGCCCGTACCGGGCGCCACCCTCTACTACGAGGTCCGCGGCACCGGCCCCCTGCTGCTCATCTCCCAGAGCGGCGAAGGTGACGCCCGGCGCAGCACCGACCTGGTCGACCAGCTCGTCGAGGACTACACGGTGGTGACCTACGACCGCCGCGGCCTGTCACGCAGCACGCTCGACGACCCCGCCCGGGGGGTGACCATGGAGGAGCACGCCGACGACGTCCACCGCCTGCTGGCCGCCCTCACCGACGAACCGGCACTCATGCTCGGCTGCAGCCTCGGCGCCTTCATCGGACTCCACCTCGCCGTCGCCCACCCCGGGCAGCTGAGCACCCTGATCGCGCACGAGCCCGTCGCGCCGCGGCTGCTGCCCGACGCCGAGCGGGTCCACCACGAGCGCGAGCTGGCCGGCATCCAGGAGCTCTACCACCGTGAAGGCCTGGCCGCGACCTTCAAGGAGGTCGCCAAGGTCCTCGGCATCAACCTCGCCGACCCGGACGTGGAGCCGGGCCTCACCCCCCAGCCGATGACCCCCCAGCGGACCGCCAACTTCGCGTTCTTCCTCACCCACGACTTCACCGCGATCCTGCGCGACACCCTGAACGTCGCCGACGTCGCCGCCCTGAAAGACTCACCGATCCGCATCGTGCCGATCGCCGGTCGCGCCACCCCGCGCACCGTCTTCGACTACCGCTGCGCCGAAGAGCTGGCGGGCCTGCTCGGCACCGAGATCACGGAGTTCCCCGGTGGCCACAACGGCAACACCACCCACCCGAAGGCATACGCGGCACGGCTGCGCGAGGTCCTGCGCGGCGCGGCCTGATCCAGGACAGGTCGTGGTGCCGCGCCCATCGAAGACAGCACGCACACCGGTCCGGTCACCGCACCGTGACCGTATCCCCGACCGGATGAGCGCACCGGCGAAGCACCGGACCAGACCCCACGCGACGACTTCGAAGCGGCGCAGGATCATGTGTCGTCATCGCCGGGACTCGCTCCGCAGCTCGGCCAGCAGGATGCCCTGATCGGCCAGCATCTCCGTCAAGATCCGGCGCGCGGCGCGCAGCAGCTCCACCACATCCGGGGTGGACAGCGCGTACATCACCGTCGTGCCCTCACGCGCGGCGATCACGATCCCGGTCCGGCGCAACACCGCCAGCTGCTGCGACAGGCTGGAGGCCTCGACGTCGATCTCGGCCAGAAGATCGCGCACCGGCAGTGGACCATCCTGCAGCAGCTCCAGCACCCGGATCCGGACCGGGTGTCCCAGCGTGCGGAAGAACTCAGCCTTGGCCTGATACAGCGGCACCGGCATGATCACACCCCCGGCCTGCTGTCGCCGCGCCTCCGCTCCGGGCTCGACACCCCTTTGCGCACTCGCTCATATCGTGCAGTCCCCTGACCACGGAATCCGCCCGCCGCCTTTACCTCTATGAAGGCATGAAGGCATCTGGAAGATGCAGACTCATTAAAACCACACATTGCGGTGATACGCGACATCGGTTCTCGCGTCGCCACCGGTGGCGACGCGAGAACCGATCACAGGCGTTTCACCACGCTCTGCGACCTTTCAACCCTGTCTCCTTCGGCGGCGATTACCGAGGTTCTCGGCTTGCGTCCACGAGAGCGATATTTCATCTAGTAGTTATATCGCTGTCCGGGCTGTCCTCCATCGGTTCCTCACAAGTCGAGGGCTTCCTCGATGGAGCGGAGCGTGTGCCGGGCGAGCGCCAGGTTGGCCCGCTGCCGGTCGAGGGCGAGATAGAGGAAGAGCCCCTTGCCTCCGCGGCCGCTCACCGGACGGATGACGTGGTACTGCGAGTCGAGCGTCATGAGGACGTCCTCGATCGAGTCCTTGAGTCCCAGACTCTCCATGGTCCGCATCTTGGCCCTGATGACCTCGGTGTTGCCCGCAGCCGCGACCTGCAGATCGAGACTCTTGGACCCGCCGAGCATGCCGAGGGCCATCCCGCTGCCGTAGTCCACGATCACCGCGCCCAGAGCGCCGTCGATCGTCATCATCTCCTTGAGGGAGATGTCCATGCTGGCCATTGCGTCTCCTGTCACTGGGTTCGGACATGCACTGACGGTCGACCGACTCACCGCAACCTTCCCGCGGCCCCCGACCGGCTTCCAGGCCTGCGGGACGGTCTTGACCGTGGGCAACGTGGGAGCTTTTCCGGCTTCGGACCACGCCGCCCGGCCAGCGTAGACATGCACTGGACACCCGAATTTGATGTGAATAGTTAGAGTTGAAGAAATCATCAACCGCATAGGACTTCATGCATGCTCAGGCGGAGAGACTTAATCTCACGCGAACGGCGGCGAGTGACGCTCCACACCGCACGAAACTCCGCACAGCAGCAATGAGCTTTGGCTTCCTCAAGAACGCGAAGCTGGAATGAATAACATTCGCGTTATTCCGCCCGCTTCACATGATCATGGTTCGGGTGCTCGGCCCGCGCGTCAGAGACCCTCATCCGGCGCCCGGTGCGCCCTCGGCCGACGCGTCAGAGACCTTCGTCCAGTGCCCGGTGCGCCCTCGCGACCAGCGTCGGCACCGAGGCGCCGATCTGCTCGAAACCCTCACCGACGGTCTTGCCCTGCATGAAGCGGGCATGGATGCCCTCCACGATGACCGCCAGTTTGAAGTTCCCGAACGCCACGTAGAAATCCAGGTCGGCCAGGTCGGCCCCGGACACCCGCGCGTAGTGCTCGGCGAACCGCCTGGTGTCGAGGAAACCCGGGGTGAGCGTGATGTCGCCCGCCACCGGGATGGAGGAACGCTCGATGTCTCCCGGGTCCTGCCAGTAGGTCAGGGTCAGGCCGAGATCGGCGATCGGGTCTCCCAGGGTCGACATCTCCCAGTCGACCACCGCCAGGATGTCGGGGTCCGCGTCCGGCGCGAGCCGTACCAGCGTGTTGTCCAGGCGGTAGTCACCGTGCACGAGACCGGACGGGGAGTGGGCCGGGAGGCGCCGGTGCAGGCGTGCGGCGAGCCGGTCGTATTCGGGGAGGTCACGGGTCTTCGACCGCGCCCACTGCTGGCCCCAGCGTTCGAGCTGGCGGGCCATGTAGCCGTCGGGGCGGCCGAAGTCGCCCAGGCCGACCCCGGCGTAGTCCACGGCGTGGATGGCGGCGAGCACCTCGGCGAGCCGCTCCGACAGCGCGCGGGCCTGCGCCGGCGACAACTTGGTCTCGTCACGGTTGCGGACGGCTTCGCCCTCGACATGGCCCATCAGATAGAAGGGCGCTCCGATCACGTCCTCGTCGGTGCAGAGCGCGACCGGCTCGGGCACCGGGACCGCCGTCTTCGCCAGCGCCGAGATGACCCGCCACTCCCGGCGCATGTCGTGTGCCGTGGGCAGGACGTGGCCCAGAGGAGGACGGCGCAGGACGAGGGGGCGGGCCTGCGTGTCGATCCGGTAGGTCAGGTTGGACCTGCCGCCGGAGATGAGAGAGACCCCGACGGGCTCCCCCACGTCGGCGACGTTGGCGGCCATCCAGGCGACCAGGCGGGACCAGTCGATGCCGGGTGTGCTCATGACCCACCATTAGAACGCCACTCGCCTTCATTGACCAGCCGAGGTCCGGATCAGGTCGGCGACTATCGCGACACCCCGTCTGACATCGGCGAGCGAGGCGGAGCCGTACCCGATCACCAGCCCGTGCCTGCGCACCTCGCCGTAGTGGTGCCGGGCGGCGGTCGAATCCAGCAGCACACCGCGCTCCATCGCCCTCCGCAGAAGGGACGGGATGACGTCGGCCGGCAGCTCGACCATGACGTGCAGCCCCGCCGTGTCGCCCGTGACCATGGGGCCGAGAACGTCCACGATGGCGGCCCGGCGGCGGGCGTACTCCAGCCGCATGCGGCGCAGGTGCCGTTCCAGGTCCCCCCGCTCCAGCAGTACGGCCACCGCCTGCTGCGCCGGGCCACTCGTGCGGTCGCCCAGGTCGTCGCGGGTCCGGGCGACGGAGGCGAGCAGATCCGGAGCGGCGACCAGCCAGCCCACGCCGATGTCCGGGGCCAGGGACTTCGACAGCGTGCCGAGCAGGACGACCCGGTCCGGGTCCAGGCCGTGGAGGGCGGGCAACGGGGCGACGTCGTAGCGGAACTCGGCGTCGTAGTCGTCCTCCACGATGATCGCACCGGTACGGCGGGCCCAGGCGAGCAGGCGTTCCCTCCGCGGGACGGGCAGGCGCCCGCCGAGGGGATATTGGTGGGCGGGGGTGGTGTAGAGGACGCGCAGATCGTCGGGCAGCCCCTCCACGACGACGCCGTCTCCGTCGACCGGGCAGGGCACGACCTCCGCTCCCCGCGCGGCGAAGACGTTCCGCGCGACACGGTAGCCGGGGTCCTCGACACCCGCCCGGTCCCCGGCACGCAGAAGCGTGGCGGCGATGAGATCGAGGCCGTTGCCGGTGCCCCGGGTGACCATGACGTTCTCCGGGCCCACGGGGACCGCCCGGGTCCTGCGGAGGTGCCCGGCCAGGGCCTCGCGGAGCCTGAGCAGGCCGTAGGGATCGGGATTGTCCCCCGGCGGCAGGTCGGCCGCCTTACGCCAGGCCCTGCGCCAGGCCGCCTCGTCGTAGTCACGGACCCACGGCTGGCCGGGCCGCAGATCGATCATGGTCTCTCGCGCCGCGCCCGGGACGTGCGCGGCGGGAGGCCCCGCGACCGAGGCGCCGTCCGTCCGGGGCCCGTCACCGCGCCCCCGCCCGGCGGCGGCTTCGGCGGCGCCGCGCCCCGAGGCGCCGTCCGGGGTGCCACTCGAAGTGCCGTCCGGGGTGCCGATGGCCAGATCCGCCACGTAGGTGCCCGAGCCGTGACGGCCGTCGAGCCAGCCTTCGGCATAAAGCTGCTGGTAGGCCTCCGTGACGACGGTGCGGCTGATGGCGAGCTGGCGGGCGAGGGCGCGGGTGGAGGGCAGACGTTCACCCGATTTGAGGGTGCCGTCGCGCATGGCGGCGCGGAGCCTGTCACCGAGCTGGACGGTGAGGGCGATGGGAGCCTCCCGATCCACCGAGAGGGGCAGGTCGACGGAGGTACGCGGCAAAGTGGTCTCCCGAAAGCAGCAAGAAGTGGATGTGTTCTCGATGTCCACTTCTTCCTAGGTTAGTGGCATGCTCTCTACGACTTCCCGCACCACTCTCGGCCGCGCGAAGGACCGGGGCCGGACCGGCCGTGAAGATCTGTACGCGGTGCTGGACGCCGGGCTGATCTGTCACCTGGGCGTCGTGATCGACGGATCCCCGATGGTCGTCCCCACCGGCTACGGCCGGATCGGCGACACCCTCTACCTGCACGGGTCCACCGGCGCCACCTCCCTGCGAGGCACCGGCGAGGTCTGCGTCACGGTAACCCACCTGGACGGCGTCGTGCTGGCCCGATCGGCCTTCCACCACTCGATGAACTACCGCTCCGCCATGATCTACGGCCGTCCCCGCCTCGTGGAAGACCCCGAGGAACGCCTGGCGGGCCTGCGCGCGCTCACCGAACAGCTCGCCCCCGGCCAGTGGGACGCCACCCGTAAGCCGAGCAGGAAGGAACTCGCCGCGACCACCGTGCTCGCCCTCTCCCTGTCCGAAGCGTCGGTGAAGGTACGGCAGGGCCCGCCGGTCGACGACGAGGAGGATTACGCGCTGCCGGTCTGGGCGGGGGTCCTGCCCCTCCACACGACCTGGGGAACTCCCGAACCCGACCCCGCCATGACCGCGGACCTGGACGTTCCCGAGCACATCGCGTCTCGAACCATAGCCATGAAGTAAGCATTCTCTGGCAAACCAGGCCCCCAGATCACACGTCTCATAGGGAGGACCTTCACCCGGAACGCTGGAGGGGCGGCGATGGCAACCGGCGAATGGAACCTTCCCGGATACACCGAGCTGCGCCGGCTCGGTGCGGGCGGTGGCGGCCGGGTGGTGCTCGCCCGGCACGACGAATCGGGCGCCCAGGTCGCGATCAAATATCTGGCGGAGCGTCTGAGAGACGATCCGCACTTCCTCGCCCGCTTCAGGACCGAGGCCAGGCTCCTGGTGGAGCTGGTCGACGAGAACGTGGTCCAGCTCTACGAATACGTCGAGGTGGCCGGGGGTGCCGCCATCGTCATGGAGGCCATAGACGGCGTCTCCCTGCGGGAGTTGCTCCGCGAGCACGGCTCGACCGGCCCCGAGGCGGCCCTGGCCGTGCTCAAGGGCTCGCTCATGGGGTTGAGCGCCGCCCACCTGACCGGGGTGGTGCACCGGGACTACAAACCGGAGAACGTGCTCGTCCGGTCAGACGGCGCCAGCAAGCTGGTCGACTTCGGCATCGCCGTACAGGCCGGAGAGGCCGACCGTCCCGCGGGCACCCCGCCCTACATGGCGCCCGAGCAGTGGGCGGGCGGCCCGGCATCCCCGGCCACGGACGTCTACGCCGCGACGGCGGTCTTCTTCGAGTGCCTGACCGGGCACCGGCCGTACCGGGCGATCGATCCGGCCGTGCTGATGCACCAGCACCGCAACGCGCCGATCCCGGCGGAGGAGGTGCCCGAGCCGATCAGGGCGCTGGTCACCAGGGGCATGGCCAAAGATCCGATGGACCGGCCGGCCACCGCCGCCGGATTCGTGGTCGAGCTGGAGGCCGCGGCCGTCGCGGGATACGGCCAGGACTGGGAGGAGCGGGGCAGGCACAGGCTGGCCACGCTGGCCGCGCTCCTGCCGCTGCTGTTCCGGGTCCATCCCCCTGAGCCGAGCACCGGGACCACATTGTTCCGCACGGTGCTCGGCGCACTGCAGAAGAAGGCCGCGGGTGTCGCGATCGGGGCCGGGCTGGTGGTGATCGCGGGTGGCACCAGCGCGTACGTGCTGGCCGGTGCCCGAGCGCCGGAGGTCCGGAGAATCGAGACCGCCGCCGCCCAGCCGTCGCCGTCCCCGTCGCCCGAGCCGCCGGGCCCGGCGACCTTCTCACCGGCGCCGTCTCCCTCCGAGTCTCCTTCCACGGCCCCCTCCGAATCGCCCTCCGCGAACCCGGGAGGCGCCGGGCCCACCGCGGGGCCGTCCGGCGGGCCGTCGGCCGAACCGTCGCCCTTCCCGACCGGCACCGGAACGGCGAGACCGCCTGTCAAGACCCCGAAGCCCACTCCCACGGTCACCGCCTCCCCGTCTCCGACGCGGTCCCCGGAGCCGACCCCCAGCCCCTCCCCCACCCCGACCCGCACACCCTCCCCGAGCCAAACGCCGACCCCCAGCCCGTCCCAGCCGGAGGTGCGAGGGGTGGACGTGCTGCGGGCCGGCGTCGACGCGCGGGGGGCGGCCGTGGTCTCGGTCGCCGTCACCACGGGAAACTCCCAGCGAGTGAGCCTGAACGTGGCCTTCCGGGTCGGCCAGGCGGTGCAGCGGGCGGTCGTGCCGCTGTCCGGGGAGACGCGCTACACGCGGACGTTCAGGTTCGCCTTCCCCGGGGCGGCCTGCGGATCCACGTGGAACGTGGTGGCGACGACCGACCCGCCGGGCGGCTCCGGCAGCGCGAGCGGCCGGACGACTCCGTGCGCCGAGCCGACACCCGAGCCAACGCCCAAACCGACGCCCAAACCGACGTCGCCCCCCGAGCCGACGCCCAGGCCGACCGCGACCCGCACCCCCCGGCCCACCATCTCGACGCCCAAGCCGACCGCGACCCGCACCCCCCGGCCCACCATCTCGACGCCCAAGCCGACCGCGACCCGCACCCCCCGGCCCACCGTCACCCCGAAGCCCTCCACGAGGGTCACCGACAAGCCGTCCGACGGCACCGACGAATCGGAAAACGACTGATCGTACCCACCTCGCGTGGTTGATTCATGATTGATGACCAGAATTCCTTGGTCTATCGCTAAGCTACGGTCCGTCTGTTATGGGTGGGGGCCCAGGCATCTGAGGAGATCGCTATGTACGGCACGGCATCGGCCTGGCGAGTCCCCGGCTACTCGGAGATTCGCGAGTTGGGCGCCGGCGCCGCCGGGCGCGTGGTGATGGCGCGGCAGGACGCCGACGGTGTCCTGGTAGCGATCAAATATCTGTCCGACGAGCTCAGAAACGACGTCGGGTTCGTGGCGCGTTTCCGGCACGAGGCACGGGTGCTCAACACCCTGGACAGCCCGCATGCCGTCCGGCTGTACGACTACGTCGAGACCGGCGAGGGCGCCGCCATCGTCATGGAGCTGGTCAACGGCGTCTCGCTGCGCGAGATCCTCCGCTCGGAGGGACCGACCGGCCCCGAGGCCGCGCTGCTCGTGCTCAAGGGCTCGCTCCTGGGGCTGGCCACCGCGCACAAGGCTCGCATCGTGCATCGCGACTTCAAGCCGGAGAACGTGATGGTCGAAGCCGACGGCACGAGCAGGCTCGTCGACTTCGGCATCGCGGTCCGCTCCGGCGACGGAGACGCCCCGGCCGGCACGCCCCCTTACATGGCGCCCGAGCAATGGACGGGCGCCTCGGCGGGGCCGTCCACCGACGTCTACGCCGCCACCGTCGTGTTCTTCGAGTGCCTGACGGGCATCCGCCCCTTCCGTGCGACGAACATCGCCGCGCTGGCCAGGCAGCACCAGGCCACGCCGCCGCCCGTCGAGGAGGTGCCGGCGCCCCTGCAGGGCCTGGTGGAGCGAGGCCTCGCCAAGCATCCGGCCGACCGGCCGCCGTCCGCCATCGCCTTCCTCACCGAGCTGGAGGCGGTCGCCGCCGACGCCTACGGGCCCGACTGGGAGGAGCGCGGGCGGCGCCGCCTGGCCGCGCTCGCCGGGCTCATGGCCTCGCTGTTCCCGTTCCCGCAGAAGGCCAAGGCTCCCGAGAGCGACACCTCGCTGGCCGAGACGGAACTCGGCGAGCGCGACGCCACGTCCATGGTCAGCAAGCTGAGCTTCAAGATCCTGGTGGGCATCGGCTGTGTCGCGGTGATCAGCGGCGTGACCGCGGTGCTGGTCAACTCCGGCAGCAGCACCGAACTCCAGTCGCAGAGCTCGACCATCACGCAGAGCGCGGCCCCCTCGGAGCCGCTGGAGACGGTCATCCCGGGCGAGGAGACCGACGAGCCCACCGCGGAGCCGTCGGCGGAGAGCACGCCCGAGCCGACACCGAGCACGGGCGCCGACACCGGCACCGGTCCCACATCCGGCCCTCCGTCGGCGGCTCCCACCCTGAAGCCGACCCCGACGCCCAGGCCGTCGGCGACACGCGCCAGGAGGCCGGCGAAGAAGGCGACCTCCTCGCCCTCGGCGACCTCCACGGCGGAAGAGAACTCCGACCTCCGCGAATCGGGCGACCGGCCGTCCGGCTCGCCCTCGGCGAAGCCGACTCCCATTCCGACCAAGCCGACAGCCGGCCCGACGCAGACGACACGGCCGACGCCCCGGCCCACGCGGACGACGTCCCAGCCGACGACCACGCCCTCTCCCACCGACTCGACGAACCCGACCACCAGCCCGAGCCCCTCGGGAGGGGAGACGACGCCGCCACCCGCCGTCGTGGGTATGGGGTCGTCGGCGTCCACGACCGATGCGGCTCCCGCCGCGCTTGTCGCCTTCGGGCTCGTGACGGGCGGCGCCGTTCCGTTCACACTGGCGGTGAAACGGGGTGTGGCCGGACGGCACCGGAGGCGGCGGTAGATGGCAGAGCGGGCACGATCATGAACACGAACCGGGGGACCATCGCCGGGTTCCAGCTGACCCACCGGACCTGGACCGGCGAGTCGGGCACCTGGTCGTCCGCGGTCGCGCCCGACGGGCGGCCGGGGAGCGCGCTCAGGCTCGACCTGCGGCTGATCGCCGACCCGGCGGCCCGTGAACGGCTGGTCGCGGCCGTGATGGCGGACCGCGGGCTGGCCCAGGGCGGGCTGACCGGTCTGGTCCCGATCGCCGACCTGATCGCGGCCGGGAACGAGGTCTGGCTGCTCACGGCCGAGCCGGCCGGCCCGACCCTGACCGATCTGCTGTCCGTGACGCCGGGCGTCTCCCGGCCCGACGCCGGCAGCGTGGCCACCGTCCTGACAGAGACCGCGCAGACCCTGCTGGCGCTGCACGCCGCCGGGCTCGCCCACGGGGCGCTGCACCCCGGCACCGTGGTGATCGCCGCGGACGGATCCGCGCTGCTCTCCGAACGAGGGCTGGCCGAGGCCCTGCACGGGCACCCCGCCACGCCGGAACGAGACGTCACCGCTTGGGCCTCGCTCGCCCGGGGCCTGGCCGCGAGCTGGGCCACGGCCTCTCCGGAAGCGGCCGGGCTGTTCGAGCGGGCGGCGGCGACGGCCGTCACCCACGGGCTCGCACCCGCCCGCGACGTCCTGCTCGCCGGACGCGACCTGCTGCCGTCGGGATTCACCACCCGGGACAGGCTGGTGAAGACTCTGCACCAGTGGTCGGCACGCGACGTGCCCACCCAGCCCAGGCACCCGGCTCCGGCCGCCCAGGGCGGGGGAGGTGATGCGGGAGACGAGGGAGACATCGTCACGCTGCTGCACGTGCCGAAGGCCGGCGAGAGCCGCGCCGAGGATGTGATCATGCGCTTCGGCCCCGGAGTGCCGGTGGAGACCACAGCCGCGCAGATCTGGCGGGCCGGCAGGGACCAGCAGCAGACCGAGCTTCCCTCTGACAGGTTGCCCGACCGCGGAGCCCCTGCCAGGCGACGCCGGAACCGTACGGCCCTCGCCTCGGTGATCCTCGCCCTGATGGTCGTGGGCATCCTGGCCGTCTGGCTGCTTCGCGGCTCGGCGCCTCCCCTCGCGGTGACGGGGGTGGAGGTGACGGCTCCGAAGAAAACGCAGGGGTGTGACACAGCGGTCAAGATCACTGGCGTGCTCACCACCAACGGCTCGGCCGGAGAGATCCGCTACCGGTGGAAGCGGAGCGACCGCAAGGAGCCGATCGACCAGGCCGAGCAGGTGGCGGCCGGGAAGACCTCTCACGAGGTGAGCCTGGAATGGACGGTCAAGGGCGAGGGAAGCTTCAAGGGAACGGCCAGCCTGCAGCTGCTCTCGCCGCTGCCCGAGGGCAAGAAACTCCAGGACAAGGCGAGTTTCACCTACAAGTGCTCATAAAAAGACCATCAGGTCGACAATGCGCGGCAAACCCGTTCTTACTACTCTGGCGCCCATGACCACGCAGACCCCCTCCGGCTGGTATCCCGATCCCTACGGTTCACCACGGTTACGTTGGTGGGACGGCAACCAGTGGACCGACGCCACCCATCCGGTGGAGGCCCCCTCCGGGCAGGCCGTGCCCCAGGGGCCGCAGACCGGGCCATCGCCCCAGCCGGCGGGGCAGCCACCCGGTTCCACCGGACCGTGGAACCAGCCCACCCCGCCACAAGGACCTGCGAACCAGGGCACCCCGCCGCAGGGACCCTGGAACCAGGGCGCCTCACCGCAGGGACCCTGGAACCAGGGCGCCCCGCCGCAGGGACCGGCGACGGGCCAGATGGGGCAGCCGCAGTGGGGTGGCGCCCAGCCCGCCGGCGGCACCACGATGCAGATGCCGGCCGGAGAATTCGGCTACCCGGCAGGTCCGCCACCGGCCAGGCGCAGCCCGTGGCCGTGGATCCTGGGTGGCGGCGGAGTGGTGGTCCTGATCGGGATCGTGGTCGCGGCCATGTTCCTGCTGAACCCCCGGTCCAAGACGACCGCGAGCGACTCCACCCCCGTCCCGACCGTGACGCAGGAACCGACCTCCGAGCCGACTCCGGAGCCGACGCCCGAGCCGTCGGACTCGCAGAGCCCACAGGAGTCGGAGAGCGCCACCGACCTGCCCCAGCCGCAGGACGGACGCCTCACGGACCCCGTGACCGGGCTGTCCTACGAGTTCCCCGGTGACCCGTGGCAGGTGCCTCCCCGTGCCGGCGCCAGTGAGCTCGGGTTCGCGTGGACCAGCGCGGCCCTGGCCCCCTCCCAGGAGAACTACGACGGCAAGGGGAGCAACTGGCTCGGCAACATCTTCGTCGGGGAGCTTCCCGACAAGTTCGGCTACGACGGTGTCCCCAGCATGCGCGCGACCCTCGCGACGCTGCTGCTCGCGGTCGAGCCGACCTTCTACAGCCCCCAGCACACCCGGAAGATCCTCCAGAGCAAAGCCCTCAAGGTGAGCGGCAAGGACGCCTGGGTGCTCATGTTCGAACTGGACTTCTCAAAGGAGGCCGCGGCCAACGGATGGAAGTGGAAAAAGGAGCGAGCCGCCTTCGTGCTCGTGGAACGGGGCGGGGGCAGGCGCCCGGCGCTGATGTACGTGTCCGTGCCAGACAATCTCGACGCCTCGGTGGCCAACCAGGTGGTCGACTCGCTCAAGCTCTCCTGAAGGGAGTACTACCCTGAAGGCTATGAGTGACCTGCTGGTCTGGATCGACTGCGAGATGACAGGGCTTGATCTCGGCCGAGACGCGCTCGTCGAGGTGGCCTGCGTGGTCACCGACGGCGAGCTGAACCGGCTTGACGAGGGTGTGGACGTGGTCATCAAGCCCCCACCGGAGGCGGTGGAGCAGATGTCGGGGGTGGTCCGCGAGATGCACACCGCCTCCGGGCTGCTGGACGTGCTCGGCAGCGGTGTCACGCTGGCAGAGGCCGAATCCATGGTGCTCGAATACATCAAGAGCCACATCCCGGATCCGAAGAAGGCTCCGCTGTGCGGCAACTCCATCGCCACCGACCGGTCGTTCATCGCGCGTGACATGCCGGCCGTGGACGCGTTCCTGCACTACCGGATGATCGACGTGTCCTCGGTGAAGGAGCTCGCCCGGCGGTGGTATCCACGGGTCTACTTCGCCTCACCCGAGAAGCAGGGCGGTCATCGGGCGCTGGCCGACATCACCGAGAGCATCCGCGAGATGCGCTACTACCGCGCGGCGATCTTCGTGCCCCAGCCGGGCCCCGATTCCGTCACCGCTCGTGAGCTGGCCAACAACATCTCCGCGAAAGCGACCTAGGGTCTCCTCCCCCGCGAGTGGTGATCCGGACGAGTGCCTCGCGAGACGGAGGAGCCGACACCGGAAAACCCTGTGCGAAACGACTCCCGGAAACCGCTACACTTTTCATGTGTCGCTGCGGCGGACATGGTGGGCGTAGCTCAGTTGGCAGAGCGCCAGGTTGTGGTCCTGGATGCCGGGGGTTCAAGTCCCCTCGCTCACCCCAAGAGAACGGCCGGTCCTATGGGACCGGCCGTTCTGCTTTCCTCACCCCTGACTAGTCCACCAAAGATGGATATTGCGAGCTATGCTCGCTCCTATCGTTACGCCGTAAAACCGGGGGTATCGGCGACCTGACCGTGTTGATGCCACGGAGGCCGAATGAGAGTCGATGATGCCCCATTCGACGCCGAACCCAGAGTCGTGACGGGCTTGAGCAGGCGTGAGACCGAAGTCATGGAGCTGATAGCCACGGGGCGCTCCAACGGGCAGATCGCCCAGCACCTGTTTCTCAGCGAGAAAACCGTGAAGAACCACGTGAATCGGATCTATGCCAAGCTGGGCGTGGACTCACGGGTGACCGCGATAGGTGTCTGGCTGGCACGAACCACCCCCGAGGATCCCCCGGACTTCTAGTGGGTTCGCGGCGGAGGCCAGGCCCCGACGCCCGCGAAGCATGTGCCAGGGTCCTGCGGATCCTCGCCGAGCCGTGGATCCGCAGGACACCTCCCGGAACCGGGGGGTGGAACGGGTGCCCGTGCCCCCTATGCCGACATGCGCAGGTCCTGGGAGGTCGTCAGGGCCCGGCGGATGGCCGCGGCGCCTTCCTGCAGCTCCTCGGAGGTGACCGAGAGCGCCGGGCGGAACCGTACCGACCGCTCGCCACAGGGCAGGGCCAGCACGCCCTCGTCCTGCCTGAGCCGGGTCACCAGGCGGTCGCGCTCGGCCGTGTCCGGTAGGTCGAAGGCGCACATGAGGCCGCGGCCACGGGCGTTCTCGACCAGTTCGGGGAACTGGGCCTGGATCTTCAGCAGCGCGGTGAGGAGTTCGTCGCCGAGCTCCGCGGCACGCGCGATCAGACCGTCGCGCTCCACGATCTCCAGTATCCGGCGGGAGCGGACCATGTCGACCAGGCCGCCACCCCAGGTGGAGTTGATCCGGCCGCTGACCCGGAACACGTTGTCCGGCACCAGATCGACCCTGCGGCCCGCCATGATGCCGCCGACCTGGACCTTCTTGGCGAAGGCCACGATGTCGGGACGCACGCCGAGCTGCTGGTGGGCCCAGGCGGTTCCGGTGATCCCGGCACCGGTCTGCACCTCGTCCATGACGAACAACGCGTCGTGCTCGTGACAGAGCCTCTCCATGGCCTGCAGGAACTCGGGCCGCATGTGGTTGTCGCCGCCCTCACCCTGGATGGGCTCGGCGATGAAGCAGGCGATGTCGTGCGGGTGCCGTTCGAAGGCCGCCCGCGCCTGGACCAGCGCCCGCTCCTCGGCCGCCTCGACGTCGCCGAAGTGAATCGCGGGCACGTCGATCCGGGGCCAGCCGAACGTCGGGAAGCGGTCGGTCTTGACCGGGTCGGTGTTGGTCAGCGAAAGGGTGTAACCGCTGCGCCCGTGGAAGGCACGGGTCAGATGGAGCACCTTGGTGCCGAGTTCCGGGGAGCGGCCGTTCGCCTCGTTGTGCCGGCTCTTCCAGTCGAATGCGCACTTCAACGCGTTCTCGACGGCCAGTGCGCCGCCTTCCACGAAGAACAGGTACGGCAGTTCCGGATCGCCCAGCACCCGGCTGAACGTCTCGGTGAAGTCGGCGAGATGGCTGGTGTAGAGGTCGGAGTTGGCTGGCTTGTTCGCGGCGATCCGGCCGAGCAGGGCGAGGAACTCCGGGTCGTCGTCGAACGGGTTCACGCCGAGCGGCGCCGAGGCGAAGAAGGTGTAGAAGTCCAGGTAGCTCCGGCCGGTGCGGGCGTCGACGAGCCGGGATCCCCGGCTCCGTTCGAGGTCCAGCACCAGCCGGTAGCCGTCGACCAGCAGGTGACGAGCGAGACGGCCATGCACGTCCATGTCCCCTCCACATTGAGTCGGACAGATGATTCCCCGGTTAAGGGCCCATCAATATGGAGACATTACGCATATAAGCCGATTTTTGTGAAGATTCTCGCGATTACGCGACTCTCGGAGCGGCTCCCGAGGGTCCCGGCCTGTGAGAACCCAGAGACTTGACCTTGAAGGCCAGCCCTATCAGGGCGATGCCGTAAATGATGGCCATGGTGCCGATGAGCCAGACGACGGCCAGTGCGCCGGGTCCGGGCCGGGCGAGCAGCAGGATGCCGAACAGCACCGACAGCACGCCGCTGACGATGAACATCCACTCACCCTGCATCTCCTTGCGCAGCCGGATGGCGGCCACGATCTCGACGATGCCGGTGACGATGGCCCAGGTCGCGATGAGGACCAGCAGGGCGAGCGCGGTTATCTGCGGCCAGACGAAAGCCGCGATGCCGGCCAGGATCCCGAGGATGCCATAGATGATCATCCATATCCGGGAGCCGCCCCGCCCCGAGCCGAACAGGGCGAACACACCGTCGGCGATGGCGTAGGCCCCGAAAAGGATCACCAGCGCATAGATTGTGATGCCTGGCCAGATGATGGCCAGAAGGCCGAACAGGATCGCACAGGCCCCGCGGATCAAATAGACCCACCAAGTACGAGATAGCTCTTCCATATGCCCTCCCCGTGTGATCCATTCCTTTCCAGAAGTCCCCCAAGGCGAGACCACAAGTCGGCCAAATCGGGACTACTGTGCGTCCAGGTCACACGACTGCCAGGAGGAATGCCCGGTGTCACTTCGTGAATCCGCCGCCGACATGCGGGACGAGCTGGTCCGTCTCCGCCACGCCCTGCACCGGGAGCCCGAGCTCGGTCTCGATCTGCCGCGAACCCAGGAGAAGGTGCTGACGGCGTTGTCGGGCCTTCCCCTGGAAGTACGGCTCGGCCAGAAACTGAGCTCGATCACGGCCGTGCTGCGGGGCGCCCGGCCGGGCCCGACCGTCCTGCTCCGGGGCGACATGGACGCCCTGCCGGTCTCCGAGCGCAGCGGCGCGGCGGTCACCTCACAGGTGCACGGCCGGATGCACGCCTGCGGCCACGACCTGCACACCACCATGCTGGCCGGGGCGGCGCACCTGCTGGCGGCCAGACGCGACCGGCTCGCCGGGAACGTGGTCTTCATGTTCCAGCCGGGCGAGGAGGGCCAGGGCGGCGCGAAGATCATGATTGACGAGGGCGTGCTCGACGCGGCGGGCGAGCGCCCGGTCGCGGCCTACGCGCTGCACGTGATCAGCTCGGTGCTTCCCCAAGGGGTGTTCGTCACCAAGAGCGGGCCGATAATGGCCGCCGCGGACAGGCTCATCGTGACCGTCCGCGGCGCCGGCGGCCACGGCTCGGCCCCGCACCGCGCCAACGACCCGATCCCCGCCGCCTGCGAGATGGTCACCGCGCTGCAGACCATGGTGACGCGGGGATTCGACGTGTTCGACCCGGTGGTCGTCACCGTCGGCAGTTTCCACGCGGGCACCACCGACAACGTGATCCCGGAGGAGGCCCGGTTCGAGGCGACGATCCGGTCGTTCTCCTCCGCCTCCCACGCGCGGATCCAGGAGCGTGCGGTGAGCCTGGTCAAGGGCATCGCGGCCGCCCACGGGCTGGACGTTGAGGCCGAGTACGAGGTGAGCTACCCGGTCACGGTCAACGACGGCTCCGAGGCCGACTTCGTCGGCTCGACCATTCGCGAGGTGTACGGCGAGCAGCGGTTCATCAAGGCTCCGCAGCCGTTCACGGGATCGGAGGATTTCTCGTTCGTCTGCGACCAGGTGCCGTCGGCGTTCGTGGCGCTGGGAGCGTGTCCCTCTGACGCCGACCCCGGCAAGGCCGCCTACAACCACGCTCCGGAGGCGCTGTTCGACGACGCGGTACTGTCTGACGGAACCGCGCTCTACGCGGAGCTGGCGGCACGCCGCCTCGGGCTCGCCGCGACCTGACCCGCCCTACGCCGCCGCGTAGACCACCAGCGACACCGCGACGTACTGGATCAGGTAGGCGGCGACGGTGAAGGCGTGGAAGACCTCGTGGAAGCCGAACCAGCGGGGAGAGGGGTCGGGACGGCGCAGGCCGTAGACGATTCCGCCCGCCGTGTAGAGCAGCCCGCCCACGAAGACCAGGACCACCGCGGCCACCCCCGCGCCCTCCATCAGCTGAGGCAGCACGAAGACCGCCGTCCAGCCGAGGCCGATGTAGAGCGCGGTGGAGAGCCAGCGGGGAGCACCGGTCCACAGCACCCGGAACAGCACCCCGGCGACCGCGCCGGTCCAGATGACGCCGAGGACCACCGCGCTGGCCGGGCCGTCCAGGGCGAGCAGCGCGAAAGGCGTGTAGGTGCCCGCGATGATGAGGTAGATGTTGGCGTGGTCGAGGCGGCGCAGCACCTCTCCCAGGCGGGGGGAGAGCGCGCCCCGGTGGTAGGTGGCCGAGATGCCGAAGAGCAGGCCCGAGGTGATCGCGTAGACCGCGGCGGCGAGCCGCGCCTGCAGCGTGGGCCCGAGGGCGACGAGGACGAATCCGGCGATGAGCGCGACGGGCAGGGTTCCGGCGTGCAGCCAGCCGCGGAGACGCGGCTTGATCGACTCCGGGACCGTGAGCCTGGGGGCGGCGGTCGTGGTCATGAACCTACGCTAGCGTAACTTACGCCGTCGTAGGTTGTGACCTCGGCTACAGAGGACTCGCGGCTCCGGAGAAGCGGTGCTCCGGAGGACCGGTGCGACGAGCGGGGGCGACGAGCGCGGGGACCGCTCAGATGCGCGTACGGTTTCTTCAAAAAGGTGCCCCCGGAGTCTTCTTCCGAAGGCGCCCTGGAGCCACGCGTCAGAGGAAAGAGGATCAAGGGTGATGGGCAGGCGGGAATCGCGAGAGCCGATGCCGGGTCGCTATCCGGTGACCTTCGGCGAGGTCGAGCTCCTGGCGGACCTCGACCGCCCCTCCGGCTGGGTGATCTCCAAGGACGGCGTGCCCCAGTCCTACGTGGACCTGGACGACCCCACCTACCTCGACTTCGAATACGTCCAGCTGATGGCCGTCGTGATCGACTTGCTCGACGAGGGCCCGCTGGACGCCGTGCACGTGGGCGGCTGTGCCTGCACCCTGCCCCGCTACATCGCGGCGACCCGGCCGGGGTCGCGGCAGATCGTCGCCGAGCCCGACGGGAGCCTCGTCCAGCTCGTCAGGGACCAGCTCCGGCTGAAGTCGGTGCCCCGGCTCAAGGTCAAGGTCCTTGACGGCCGTACGGCCACCGCCGAACTCCCGGACGCCTCGGCCGACCTGGTCGTGCTGGACGCCTTCAGCGGCGCCACGATGCCGATCGACCTGGCCACCTCCGAATACATGGGCGACGTCGCCCGCGTCCTGCGCCCGGCGGGAACCCTGCTGATCAACGTGGCCGACGGCAAGGGCCTGCCCTTCGCCCGCCGGGTGCTCGCCACCGTCGGCGGCACCTTCCCCCACACGGCTCTGCTCGCCGAGCCCGGTGTCCTGCGGGGGCGCCGCTTCGGCAACCTCATCGTCGCCGCCTCCCGCGCCGGGCTGCCCCTCGCCGGCCTGACCCGCCGGGCCGCCGGAGGCCTCACTCAGGCCCGGTGCGTGTACGGCGAGGACCTGACCAACTTCATCGCCGGAGCGCGGCCTCTCAATGACGGTGACGCCGTCGTCGCCCCCGTGCCCCCGCCGGGAGTGTTCGGCTGAGAGGCGTGAGCCACGCCTTCAGGCGGGTGAGGGCACCCAGGCGCGCACCCGCGTGCCCTCACCCGGCCCACCCGTCAGATCCAGTCCCCCGCCGAGGGCGGTCATCCGGTCGGCCAGCGCGCCCAGCCCTCCGCGTTCTCCCGGTCCTCTGCGGCCGGTCGCGCCGGGGTCGAAGCCCTTCCCGTTGTCCGACACCACCGCCTGGAGCCGCCCGTCGGCGTGCGTCAGCCGTACCTCGATCCGGGAGGCCGCGGCGTGCTTGAGCGCGTTGGCGATCGCCTCGCTCACCGTGAAGTACAGCGCGCCCTCGATATGGTCGGGGAAGCGCCGCGTACGCAGCGCGGCGTCGGCGGCCACCGTCGTCGCCACCGGCAGCCGCGAGCAACGCTCCTCGACCGCCTCCACCAGCCCGCCCTGGCTGAGTACGGACGGG
Source organism: Streptosporangium sp. NPDC000396 (assembly GCF_042898655.1). Taxonomy (NCBI): domain Bacteria; kingdom Bacillati; phylum Actinomycetota; class Actinomycetes; order Streptosporangiales; family Streptosporangiaceae; genus Streptosporangium; species Streptosporangium sp. NPDC000396. Next base: position 105,390 of record NZ_JBIAZA010000014.1, on the reverse strand, counting down.
TGGATGCCCGCCGCGAGCTCCCGCAGGTCGGTGAGGGTCTGCCGGGCCTGCTCGCGCAGGAGCGTCAGGATCTCGGGCCCGCCACCGGTCGCCCGTGCCAGCTCCAGCCCGGCGATCAGCGCGACAAGCTGCTGCTGCGCCCCGTCATGGATGTTGCGCTCGATCCGCCGCCGCTCGGCCTCCTGCGCGTCGACCAGCCGGGCCGCCAGCCCCGCGCTCTGGATCGCCAGCCCGATCGGCACCGCCAGCGCCCCGAGCAGCCGCCGGTCCTCTACGGTGAAGCGCCCGGCGGTCTTGGGACCGCACGCGATGTGTCCCAGGCCGGCCGGAACGGTCAGCACGGCCTCGCCGTCCTCCTGCCCGGCCACCACGCGTGTACCGTCGGCGAGCGCGACGACGGCCCACCGAGCCTCCAGCCCGACCCGTACGGCCTCCGCCAGCCTGCCCAGTTGCTCGACCGGCTCCGCCTCCTCCAGCGCCGGGCCGAGTTCGGTCAGGAGCTCGTCCACCGTCGGCCGGAGGTCGAAGACCACGAAGAGCCGGGAGCCCCTGATGTCCACCTGGATGTCGAGGAGGTTGTGCCGGAATATGGCCGCCGCGATCACGGCGGGCAGCGAGGCCACGGTGGTCACGACGCCGATCCAGAGCCCCGCGCTGTAACCGCTGTATTGCAGGGGCCCCAGCAGCACGAACCCGCCCAGGGTGCCCACGACACCCATGATCATCAAGCGGAGCCGTCGGCGCTCGGCCGGGACGCTCCGCCGTAGCCGCAGGACGAGAGAGACCAGCACCGACAGCGCCACGAGGAAGGTCACGCCCTGCCCCAGCCCGCCTACCATGGCGGCGATCAGCCCCGCCATGCCGCTGAGCCCGATCGGGTTTCCGTTCGGAAAGGTTATGGAGTAGACCTCGTCGGGGCTCACCAGCACGCCTGCCCAGTGGGCGGTGATCGCCGTCGCGGCGACCCAGACACCCGCGCGCCAGCGTCGCGAGGGCAGCCGCCCGTCGGGGAACAGAAGGGGGATGAAAACCCAGGTCAGACCGTAGAAAACGGTGAACAGCGAGGTCAGTACGGCGCCGATGACGGCCACGGGTCCCTCGCCTGTGGCGTCCCTCACCAAGAGGGCGGTGCCGAGGCCGCCCAGCCCCATGCAGCCGGAGGCGGCCAGCAACAGCCAGCCGTAGACGTTGCCGGGGCGTCTGGCCGCGATCAGCCAGCCCAGCGCGGGCATGGTCAGACAGGCCGTGATGAACAGCCACTGGCTGAACGGTGCGGGCACTCCGGTTTCCAGCAGCCCACCCCCGACGATTCCGGCCACGGCCACCACGGCCGCCGACGTGGCCAGCGCGCGGACCGAGGTCATGGAAGGCATGGACCGCAGCGTGACCCACCGCGAAAGCCGTCGTCTATGAGGTTGTCCGCACACACGGTGCAGTTTGCCGCACCCCGTAAGCCGGAGGCTGACCGGGTACTGCGGCGTTCCCGGCTGCCCTAGTTTCAGTTGGGGCCGCTGAGGGTGGTGGCCGCGACATCCGTCTCGACAAGGAGTTTCACGTGAGAGTGCCGTTCCGATCGACCCGTTTGCTCGCTCTTGCCGCCGTCACCGCGGTCATCCCCCTGGCGGCGCTCGCGGGCGGCGGACAGGCCGCCGTGGCGGCGGTGGTCACCGCCGCCCCGCAGATCCCGGACAGCCCGGCCGGCAGGCAGCTGAGCTGGCTCCTCGACGCCGTCCCGAAGGCGCCCATCGCCGAGAGCGAGCTTCAGGAGCACTTCAGCGCGGGGTTCTTCAAGTCGATCTCCGTCGACGACCTCAACACCTTCATCAAGAACATGAACGGGATCAAGCTGGAGAAGCTGGTCGCCGTCAAGCCCGACTCCCTGGTCGGCGCGGTGACGGTCGCCGGGCAGAAGTTCGTCCTCGCGATCTCCGTGGACGGCGACGGGAAGATCGACTCACTGCGCGCGGCCCCCGAGGAGAAGCCGGTCCCCCCGGTTCCCGGAAGCTGGGACCAGCTCGACACCCGGCTGCGCAAGGTCGCCCCCGAGGTCGGCTTCCTCGCCGCCGAGATCGACGCCCGGGGCCGGTGCGAGATCGTGCACGCCGTGGCTCCGGACAAGGTCCAGCCGCTGGGATCGATCTTCAAGCTCTACGTGCTGGGCGCGGTGGCCGAGAAGATCCGCGACGGCGAGCTGAGCTGGAACACCAAGCTCACGATCAAGCCCGAATGGAAGAGCGCGGGCGAAGACGGGCTGGTGAAGCGGCCGGACAACAGCACCACCACGGTCCGCGAGGCCGCCAAGCTGATGATCTCGATCAGCGACAACACCGCCACCGACATCCTCATCCACACGGTGGGCCGCGAGGCCGTCGAGGCCAAGGTCCGCCAGTGGTCCGGCCATGCCAAGCTGAACATCCCCTTCCTCACCACGAAGGAGCTGTTCCTGCTCAAGGGGGTGAACCACCCCGAGCAGGCCAGGACCTACCTGTCGCTCGACACGGCCGGCAAGCGCGCCTACCTGAAGAACACCGTCGCCGAGCAGTCCCTGTCGGACATCAAGATCTGGACCAAGCCCCGCGAGATCCACACGTTGGAGTGGTTCGGCTCGCCGCGCGACATCTGCCGCGCCTACGCCGGGCTGATCAAGCTGAAGAGCAAGCCGCTGCACGAGGCGATGTCGACCAACGACCTCGCGATCCAGCTCGCCCCGAAGAAGTGGCCGACCGTCTGGGCCAAGGGCGGCTCCGAGAACGGAGTCCTGGACCTGTCCTACTTCGCCCGCTCCGCGAAGGGCAGAACCTACGTCGTCACCCCGCTGACGAACAACCCCGAGGCGCCGATCGACGAGAGCACGGCCGCCCCTGAGCTGATCTCGCTGAGCCGGGGCGCGTTCGCCCTGCTCAAGAACCGGTAGCCCGACCGGCTCCGAGGCCGTGGCGCACCCGGCGCCACGGCCTCCCCCATTGCGGAATAGTTGAAGAATCAACTTTGTTGGCGTCAACGAATCCCGCAGGAAGGAGCCCGCAATGCCAGCCATGACCGTGGCGAACCCGCTGACCCTGCCCCGGCTGCCCCAGCCGCTCGACGCGGTGCGCGAGCGCGAGGTGCTGACCGTGACCACCGCGCCCAGCGGTTTCGAGGGCGAGGGCTTCCCCGTCCGCAAGGCGCTGGCGACGATCAAACCCCAGTATCTCGACCCGTTCATCATGATGGACCAGATGGGCGAGGTGGAATACGCGCCGGGCGAGCCCAAGGGCACCCCCTGGCACCCGCACCGGGGCTTCGAGACCGTCACCTACATGATCGACGGCGTGATGGACCATCTGGACTCCCACGGCGGTGGCGGCACGATCTCCGACGGCGACACCCAGTGGATGACGGCCGGTGGCGGCATCCTGCACAAGGAGGCCCCGCCGGAGTGGCTCGTCAGCAAGGGCGGGCTGTTCCACGGGATCCAGCTCTGGGTCAACCTGCCCGGCTCCGAGAAGATGATCGCCCCCGCCTACCAGGACATCGGCCGCACCAACGTCGTCCTGCTCAGCAGCCACGACGGAGGGGCGCTCGTCCGCCTGATCGCGGGCGAGGTCGGCGGGTTCACCGGCCCCGGCAGCACGAGGACGCCGATCACCCTGCTGCACGCCTCCCTCAGCCCCGGCTCACGCCTCACGCTGCCCTGGCGCAAGGACTTCAACGCGCTGGCCTACGTCCTGTCCGGGCGCGGCAGCGTCGGCACCGGCAGGCAGCCGATCGAGTCGGGCCAGCTGGCCGTCTTCGACGGTTTCGGCACCCTGCCGGGCCTCGGCACCGACGGTGAGACCATCACCATCTCGGCGGCCGAGACCCAGGAGAGCCGCAGCCCCAACATGGAGGTCATCGTGCTCGGCGGCCGCCCGATCGGCGAGCCGATCGCGCACTACGGGCCGTTCGTGATGAACACCCAGGAGGAGCTCGTCAAGGCGTTCGAGGACTACCAGGCCGGCCGCCTCGGCACCATCCCCGCCGGTCACGCCTGACGCGCGGCCAGATCCAGGAAAAGTGCCGAGGACCAGCCGAAACCGCTGGTCGCCCGGGCCGCCCGAGCGCCGGTGAGCGGGTTCCAGTACTCGTACAGGCCGCCACCGGCGTTCACCATGGCCAGGGTCCGCCTGGTCAGCTCGTCGGCCGCCTCCGCGAAGCCCGAGCGGTGCAGGCCCTCGATCAGCAGGTAGTTGACGTTGAGCCAGACCGGGCCGCGCCACATGGCGTCCGGGTCGAAGGCCGGGTCGTCGAAGGCGACCGTGGGCACCGGGCGCTCGGCCCAGAAGCTCGGCGAGAGCAGGTCGGCCACCAGCCGCTCGGCGATCTCCCGGGGGAGGCGCCCGGTGAACAGCGGCATCAACTCCAGCGGCGTCCGGGTGGCGACCTCCACCTCAGCCACCCCGGCCTCCCCGGAAACCTCCGCGCCAGCCACCCCGGCCTCCCCGGAAACCTCCTTGACGATCTTCGAACCGGTTACCCGTGCTCCCCCGGCGACCTCCACCTCGATCGCCCGCCCGTTCACTCCCCCGTCCTCCCCGGAGTCCCTCTCCGATGGCGCCGCCACGGCGAGTGGCTGTGCGGTGGTGTCCGGCGCCGCCGTACGGCGGGCCGCCTTCGACAGGGTCACGAAGCGGCTGCCGTTCCAGCGCCTGGCCACCAGCAGCTCGACGTGCTCGGCCGCCCGTTTCCGCCAGGTCTCGGCCTCTTCGGTACGGCCCAGCACCCCGGCGATGTCGGCCAGCCGGTCGGCCTGCAACGCCAGGTAGGAGTTGAGGTCCGGGGGTTCGGCCCGGGGGCCGTGGTCCCAGATCGGGCTGTCGTCCAGGCCGGACGAGTACGGGTGGAGATATTCGGCGAGCCCGTCCCCGTCGGGGTCGGAGACGGTCAGCCACCACTCGTGCGAGCGGGCGATCGGCTCGTAGACCTCGGCGAGGAAGTCCAGGTCCGGGGCGACCTCGTGGATCTTCCACACGGCCCAGGCCGTCAGCGGAGGCTTGGTGACCGGGACGACGCCGCCGATCGGCTCGGATGCCTCTTCCGGATGCCCGGGCTCCTTCCCCTCCGTCCCACCGCTCGGCCCGGCGGAACCTCCCGAGCCCTCCTCACCGATTCCCGGACGCCCTCCGGCGCCGTCGGCCTGGCCGACGTGCTGGGCCAGGCGGAGGTGGTCGGAGCGGGGCAGGTCGGTGGTCTCGGCGAGCACGCCCAGATCGTGGACCACGTCGGGGATGAGGCCGTCGGGGCGCTGGTGGCTCAGGAGGATGCGGATCTGGTCTCGGGCCAACTCGGGGTCTGCGTGGCGCAGGGCGATGGTGTGGAAGTACGAATCCCAGTTCCAGATACCGACATATCCATACTTGGATGGGACGACACCCTCGCGACCGCCCGCGAACGCGATGGGCAGCAGGTTCACGCCGAGCGTCCACCATGCCTGCTCGGCCCGTTCCCGCAGCTCCTCCGGTACGGCCGGCATCCGCTCGAACCACTCCCGCCAGCGCCGTGCTGCCCCCTCCAGCAGCACGGCGCCGTCGTACGGGCGCGCCTCTCCCACGAGCACGAGGGTCCCGTCGACCTCTCCGGCGCCTCCGTCCCAGACCGCACGCGCTCCGGAGCCGGTCAGCACCAGCGTCTCGGCGTCGGCGAAGACCAGGTCAACGCCCGCGTCGAAGGAGATCCGGTCGGCACCCGCGTGCCGTACCGGCAACTCCCGGTCGCCGGAGAACAACCGCAGCCCGGTGAGCACGGTCGTCTCCGACAGGCGGGTCTCGTACTCGGCGCGGGCGATCCAGAGCGAGCCGTCGTCGGCGGCCATCACCAGCAGCCGGGAGCCGCGGTCGGTGAAGGGCCGCTCGCGAAGGTCGAGCATTGTCAGCGTCCTCCCAGGCCGGACATGGCCATGCTGTTGAGGATGCGCCGCTGGCCGATCAGGAAGGCGATCATCATCGGGATCACCGAGATGGCCGAGCCGGCGAGGATGAGGTTGTAGTCGGTGGCGCCGTGCTGTCCGGCAAACTGCTGGACCAGCAGCGGGACGGTCGCCAGCTCGGGCGAGTTGAGGAAGATCAGCGGGAAGAGGAAGCTGTTCCAGCTCGCCAGGAAGACGATGATGCCCAGCGCGCCCATGCCCGGCCTGATGTTGGGCAGCACGACCCGCCAGAAGATCGTCCAGCGGCCCGCGCCGTCGAGCCGGGCCGCCTCCTCCAGCTCGATCGGGACGGCCCGGATGAACTGGCGCAGCAGGAACACGGCGAAGGGGTTGACGAAGCCGGGCACGATCAGCGCCAGGTGGGAGTCGATCCAGCCGAGTTCGGCCAGCATCAGGTAGAGCGGCACGAGGGTCGCCTGCTGCGGCACCATCTGGGTCGCCAGGAACAGGCCGAACAGCAGGCCGGAACCGCGGAAGCGGATCCGGGCGAAGGCGTAGGCGGCCATCGCGGAGGTGATCAGGGTGAGGACCACGTTGAGGACCGCGATGTAGAAGCTGTTCCAGTAGGCCTGGGCGAAAGGCACTGCGCCGAAAACATCGGAGTAGTTCTGCGCCCGCCACGGGCTCGGCAGCCAGTCGAGCGGCGAGTTGATCATCTGGTGCGCACTCTTGAACGAGGTCAGCAGCATCCAGACGAACGGGAACAGCATCACCAGCCCGCCGGCGATGAGCGCGGTGTGCAGGCCGATCTGGCCCAGGCGGCGGGAGCCGGGGACGACAGACATCGACGATCCCCTTACGAGTCGTAGTGGACGAAGCGCTTCTGCACTCCGAACTGGACGAGGGTGATGAGCAGGGTCAGCACGAGGAGGATCAGCGCGGCGGCGCTGCTCATGCCGAACTCGAATTTCTGGAAGCCCAGGTCGTAGACCTGGTAGACGATCGTGCGGGCGCCCTCGTTGTGGTCGGGGTTGACCAGCACGTAGATCTGGTCGAAGGCCTGGAACGAGCTGATCACCGCGACCACGGTGGAGAAGAAGATGGTCGGGGAGATCATCGGCAGCGTGACCGAGCGGAAGACGCGGACCGGGCCCGCGCCGTCCATGCGCGCGGCCTCCATCAGTGAGGGCGGGATGGTCTGCAACCCGGCCAGGAAGATCACCACGTTGAGGCCGAGCGAGGACCAGACGGTCACGATCGCGATGGCCACGACCACCCAGCTCGGGTCGTCCAGCCAGTCGGGCAGGGTGATCCCGAACCAGTCGCGCACGGTGTTGTTGAGGATCCCGTAGTCGCCGCTGGCCAGGATGACCTGCCACATCACGGCCACCGCGACCGAGCTGGTCACCACCGGGAGGAAGTAGACGACCCGGTAGACGGTCTTGCCCTTGATGTTGTTCAGCGCGACGGCGATGAGCAGGGCGAGCCCCAGGCCCACCGGGACCGTCAGGATGGCGAGTTTGACGGTGTTCCAGACGGCCGTGCCGAACTCGGGGTCGGAGAGCTGGGTCGCGAAGTTGTCGAAGCCGACCCAGGACTTCTCGCCGAGCCCGTCCCACTTCATGAACGCGAGAACGACCGCGAACCCGAGGGGGAAGACCAGGAAGGCCAGCAGGCCGAGGACCTGCGGGGCGAGGAAGAGCGTGGCCCACCAGCCGTCCCGGTTCCGCACACGTGTCACCGCGTGTGCGGACCGGGACTTCGAGGCGGGGCGCGCCGAGGTGACGACGCCCACGACGGTTATCCGATCTTGCCGTCGACGAGGGACTGGAGCTCGGTCATGCCCTTTTCGAAGTCGAGCTTGCCGGTCCAGACCTCCAGCAGATGGTCGTTGATGTCCTTGGTGAGACCGGGCACGGCGACCTCTTCGGGGTAGTTCGCGAAGCCGGTGTCACGCACGTCGAGGAAGGTCTTGGCGTGCGCCGGGTAGTTGCCCTCCAGCACGACCTGCTCGGCGCCCTTGATCGACGGCACCGCGCCACCGTTCTTGAGCCGCAGGAGCTGGCCCTCCTTGCTGACGAACTCCGTCAGGAAGGTGAAGGCCTCCTTGGCGTTCTTGGAGTCCTTGTTCATCGCGAGGTAGGAGGCCGCGACCGCGCCCGGCATCGGCTGGCCCGTCTCCGACGGGAACGGCACGATGTCGTAGTTGGCCAGGTCACCGCCCTTCTTGACCACGTCGATCATCCACCGGCCACCGGCGAAGAACCCGGCGTCACCCCGCACGAACTGGGTGTTGGCGCCGTTGCTGGCGGGCAGCACGTCGGCCGACAGGAAGGTCTTGTCGGCGTAGCCCTTGGCCAGCGTCTCCAGGGCCTTGCGGGCCTTGGGGTCGGTGGTGGCGACGAACTTGCCGCCGTCCCACACCTTGCCGCCGAAGCCGCCGATGACGCTGTAGGTCGAGCCGTACCAGTTCCAGAAGATCGAACCGGCCTTGCCCGCGGCCTTGAGCTTGGCGTTCATGTCCAGGTATTTGGCCATGGTCCACTGCCCCGCCGCGTTCAGCTCGGCCGGGTCCTCGGTGATCCCGGCCTCCTTGAGGGCCTTCTTGCCGTACCAGAGGACCTCGGGGTTGGTGTCGTTCGGGACGCCGTAGATCTGGCCGTCCTTCTTGGCTCCGCCGTACACGCCGTCGAAGAAGTCCTCGGGCTTGCTCTTGCTGTCCGGACCGGCGAGCTTGTCGTTGAGCGGGGAGAGCACCCCGGCGGCGACGAACTTGCCGATGTTGTCGTCACCGACGAAGAAGACGTCGGGGGCGGTCTTGGAGGTCAGCTGGGTGAGGAGCTTGGGGTGGTAGTCCTCGTATTTGGGGACCGTCTCCATCTTCAGGACGATGTTCGGGTGACGCTTCATGAAGTCGTCGTTGAAGCCCTTGTAGAGCGCGACGTCCTCGGCCGAGCCCCAGGTCGACCACCGGATGGTGACCTTTCCGTCTGAGGACGCGCCGCCGGTCGCGCCGCCACCGCTCCCACTGCAGGCGGCCGTGGCGGTGGCGGTCAAGGCCAGGGCCGCTGCGGCCAGGACCTTCTTGGAGATGGGGAAAGACACGATGTGCCTCCTGGGGGTGTTGTTGGGGGGTGGGTTATGCGAGTCCGCCACCGTCGACGACCAGGGCCGCGCCGGTGACGTAGCTGGCGGCGTCACTCGCCAGGAAAAGGACGGCCTGGGCGATCTCGTCCGGGGTGCCGGAGCGGCCCATCGGGCGGTCGGCGGCGTCGGCGGCGAACGCCGCCCAGTCCTCCGACAGCTGCCGGGCCTCCTCGCGGAGCATCGGGGTGTCGGTGTCGCCCGGGTTGACCGAGTTGACGCGGATCCCGGCCTTGGCGTGGTCGATCGCCAGGGCACGGGTCATGTTGACCACGGCGGCCTTGGAGGCGCAGTAGGAGATGGCGTTGCCGCCGCCCTTGAGGCCCCAGCCGGAGCCGGTGTTCACGATCGAGCCGCCGTCGGTCATGGCGGGGATCGCGTGCTTGCACATGAGGAAGACCGACCGGACGTTGACCGCCATGACCCGGTCCCACTCGTCGGCCGAGATCTCCAGCGCGGTGGTGCGGCGGATGATCCCGGCGTTGTTGAACAGCACGTGCAGGCCGCCGAAGGTGTCCACGGCGGTCCGTACGGCGCGCTCGCAGTCGGCCTCGGAGGCCACGTCGGTCTGGACCGCCACGGCCCTGCCGCCCTCGGCCTCGATCTCGGCGACGACCTTCGAGGCGCCGGGGCCGTCGATGTCGGCCACCACCACGGCCGCGCCCTGACGGGCGAACAGCAACGCGGTGGCCCGGCCGATACCGGAGGCACCGCCGGTGACGATGGCGACCTTGTCAGTCAGGGTGGTCATGCCGAGAACTCCTCAATAGCGGAACAGATCCGGTACATCGCACTCTCGCGATATCCGGTGATGACGCGGACGTGGCCGCCGACCAGGGTGTCCACCTCCGGGTCTCCGGTGTCGGCCAGCAGCGGGCGCCCGCCGAGACCGGCGAGCTTCTGCTGGGTGGCCAGGACGACCAGGCCTCCAGAAGTCATGATTTCTTTGAGTACGGCCGGGCTGATCTGCTGGTTTCCCCGCCCGAACACGAACCCCTGCCCGCCGATCACCGAGACGACGGCGTAGGCCTCGCGCCCGTCGACGAGGGCGAGCAGTTCCTGCTCGGCCACGTCCGCGGCGACCAGCTCACCGTCCTGGACCACGTCCACGCCGAGCAGCGTGGTGGTCAGGCCGAGCCTCCTGCCGACGGCCATGGTGGTGGCGCCGGGGCCGAGAATATAGCGGACGCCGGACCGCATCTGGGTCACGACCTCCCTGGCGATGGCCTCGGCCGATCCCGGGGCGGCCGAGGACGACCCGACCTTGCGGCCCGAGAGCCGTCTCCTGGCGGCGGGCACGCGGAGGACGCCGTAGAGCCGGGGACTGACCCGGCCCTGCCGGTAGGCCTCCTCGTCGAGGTCCACCACCTCGGCCTCAGTGATGCCCTCACCGTCCCCGCCGTCCCCGTCGAACTCCGCGGCCATGACCCCCGCCGTGGCGGGGCTGAGCGCGAAGCATCCGGAGTAGACCTTCACCCCCGCCGGGACACCGAGGACCGGGCAGGACGGCGAACCGTCGAGCACGTCCCTGGCGGTGCCGTCTCCCCCGGCAAACAGCAGCAGGTCCGCCTCCGCCATGGCGCGGACGGCCGCCGTGGTGTCGCCGGAGGACGACGGGCTGCCGGGTACGAGCGGCAGGAGCTCGGGAACCGCTCCGGCGGCCCGCGCGCTGTCCTCGCCCATCGGCCCCGCGACGGTCAGGATCCGCGTGCCGGGGCGGCGGGCCAGCAGCGACCGCACGGCCTGCGCCGCGCGGTCGCCCGCGCGCGGGGACGACCCCCTGGCCAGCGCCTCCCGCTGCACCTCGGCGCCGTCACTTCCCTTGAGCCCGGCCGGGCCGCCGACACCCGCGACCGGGTTGACGACCAGCCCGACCGTGAAGACGTCGGTGGGAACCGCCGGGCCGCCGGTCATGCCAGGTGCTTGCGGGTGTAGGCCCGCCAGGTGGGAGACCACTGCTTGGGATCGTCCAGGGACGTTGGATCGATCTTGTGAATGGTCTGGTTGTACGGGGCGCCCTTGACGAACTCGGGGTCGCGGCGGGCCTCGTCGGCGACGTGGGCGAGGATCGCGGCGTACTCGTCGAGGTCCTCCTTGGAGTACGACTCCGTCGGCTCCAGGGTGAAGGGCTCGGGGACCACGTAGGGGTGGTGGCTGGTCCAGTAGTGCACGCCGAAGTCGGCGGCGCGGACGCCGATCTCCTCCGAGTGCACGCCCGTCTCCTCGAACAGCTCCTGCCAGGAGTAGCGGACCTGCTCCACGCGATTCTCGCCCCAGGGCGCCGAGGCGCCGCGGATCTGCAGGATCTTGTGCATCAGGTAGTTGTTGTTGAGCGCCGCGATCTCGGCGACCTCGCGCAGGCCCTCGGCGCCCAGCGCCATGACCCAGGCGTAGGCGCGGACCACGTTCGGGGTGACGCCGAGGAACGGGCGCATCTTGCCGACGGACTGCGGGCGGTCGGCGTCGAGATAGTACGCCGAGCCGTCGAACTCCACGGTCGGGCCGGGCAGGAACGGCACGAGCCGCTCGGAGACGCCGCTCGCCCCGCCCGCCGGGCCGCCGCACGCGTGCGGGGTGGAGAAGGTCTTGTGCAGGTTGAAGTGGCACAGGTCGAACCCGGCGTCGGCGGCGCGGGTGACGCCCAGGATGCCGTTGGCGTTGGCCTGGTCGTAGCAGGCCAGGCCCCCGGCCTCGTGCACCAGCGAGACGAACTCCCGGATGCGCGGGTTGAAGATGCCCGTGTCCTCGGGGTTGGTGATCATCAAGGCCGCGGTGCGGGGGCCCACGGCGGCGCGCAGGGCCTCGATGTCGGGGTAGCCGTTCTCGTCCGGCATCAGCGTGATGATCTCGTACCCGGCGACCTTGGCGCAGGCCGCGTTGGACGGGTGGGAGAACATCGTGGTGATGACCTGGTCGCGCTGCTCCCCCTCGCCGCGCGAGGCGTGGTAGGCGCGGATCATCGCGATGTTGGCGTAGATCGCGGCCGATCCGGAGGCGGGCTGGAGCGAGACCCGGTGCATGCCGGAGACCTCGGCGAGCATCTTCTCCAGCCGCCAGTAGATCTCCAGGACGCCCTGTACGGTGTCGTCGGGCTGGAGCGGGTGAAGCTCGGCCACCTTGGGGTCGCTGACGAAACGGTCGTTGACCTTGGGGCTGTACTTCATGGTGCAGGTGCCCTGGCCGACCGCGATGGCCTGGTCGACGCCCAGGTTCTCCTGCGACAGCCGGACGTAGTGCCGCAGCACGTGCAGCTGGGACATCTCGGGCAGCTTGGGGGGCTCGGCCCGCCGTACCGCGTCGGGAAGCTCCACCGCAGGCACTCCCGCGGCCGGGACGGCGATGCCCCGGCGGCCGGGACGCGACTGCTCGAAGATGATCGGCTCGTCCCAGCGGGCCTGGTGGAACCGGCGCAGCGGCGGCTTGGGCGCGACCGGCAGCTCGGCGAACGACTCTCCGGTGTGTCCACTCATGAGAGCTCCTCCTGTACGGCTGCCGCCAGCCGGTCGATGTCGTCCTTGGAGTGCCGCTCGGTCACGCAGACCAGCAGCGTGCGGTCGTCCAGCCGGACGCCGCCGAAGATGCCCCGCTCGCGCAGCGCGGCGAGGAGCCCGTCCGCGGAGGGCACCTCGATCGCGAACTCGCGGAAGTGGATCGCCTCGGCGTGGAGCACCCGGGCCCCGGCCTCGGCGAGCCGGTCCATCGCGTAGCGGGTGCGGGCGAGGATCGTCTCGCCGATCTCGCGCATGCCCTCGGGGCCCATCAGCGCGAGGTAGACCCCGGCCGTGATGCCCCACAGGGCGGCGGCGGTGCCGACCCATTCCTTGCCCTCCTCGCGGTGGGCGAAGGAGGTCCGGTCGTAGAAGACGTCGCCGAAGCCGTACTCGCCGGGGACCTTGGTGGGCGCGAGGCCGAACAGCCGCGAGGGGAACTCCGCGACCAGGCGTTCCTCGTCGCGGGTGGCGATGTATCCGGCGTGGCCGCCGCCGTAGCTCTGGTGCATGCCGAGCGACTGGATGTCGCCGCAGGCGATGTCCGCGCCGTAGGACGCGGGAGGGGCCAGCACGCCCAGGGAGATCGGGTCTGCCGAGACGACCAGCAGCGCGCCGACGCCGTGCGCGAGGTCGGCCAGTTCGCGGCCCCGGGTCTCCACGACGCCGTAGACGTTCGGGGTCTCCAGGTAGATCGCGGCGAAGGTCTCGTCGATCTCCACGTCGCCGATCTCGCCGTTCGCCGCGACCGGGGCGATGACCAGCTCGACGTCGTGGTCGAGGAAGTCGCGGAGCTTGCTCATCTTGTCGGCGCTGACGGCCCCGCTGAGGAGCACCTTCGACCGGCCGGTGTAGCGCACCGCCATCCGGATGGCGGTTCCGGCCGCCTGGTAGCCGTCGTAGGTCGGGACGTTGACGACGTCCATCTCCAGCAGCTCGGCCATCATGCTGACGTACTCGAAGAGCGCCTGGAACCGGCCGTGGTCCTCGTACGGCTCGCCCGCGTAGGCGGTGAGGAACTCCCCGCGCCCGTTGACCTCGTCGCATACGGCCGGAACGTGGTGCGGGTAGCAGCCGTGGCCGAGGAAGCTGAGGGCCTCGGTGGTGTCGGTGTTGCGTCCCAGCAGCCCGCGCATGTGCGCGACCAGCTCGTATTCCGAGGCCATCGGCGCGGGCAGGTCCAGCGGCCGGTCCAGGCGCAGGTCCGCCGGGATGGCCGCGTAGAACTCCTCGACGCTCGCGGCACCGATGGCTGCCAGCATCTCGGCCCGCACGCCCGGCTCGGCGTTCGGGATGTAGGGATGTGTCACCGTTCTCCTTCGGTCGGCTCGGCGCCGGTGCGGAGCACCACGGCGTCGCGGGCCGGGATCTCGATCCGGCCGTGCAGGTCGCGGCCTGTGAGCAGGTCGGTCCCCGGTTCCCTGAGGTTCACCGGGGCGGGGGTCGTCGCGTGGTTGAGCAGGAAGAGGTAGCGACCCCGGCGAGTGGCCTCCACACCGTCGGGCACGTCGGCCACCGGCCGGACGCCCGCCTCCGCCAGGATTTCGGACAGGACGGGGGTGACGTCGTCGAGTAGGCAGCTCAGGTAGGTCACCCGCCCTCGCCGGGTGATCGCCGGCCGGCCGTCCAGGTCGCCGCCCTCGTAGCGGGCGAGCACCTCGGCGTCCTCGACGCGCAGCCACTCGGCCCAGGTCCGTGCCGGTACGGCCCGCGCCCCGTCTTCCCCGGTTCCGGGGCCGAGCCGTACCTGCTGGATCTGGCCGTCGGGAAGCGGCCAGAACTCGTCCACCGTCAGGCCGAGCAGCTCGCGCAGCGGGCCGGGGGCGCCGCCGTCGTGCACCTGGTCGGCCGGGTCGACGATGCCGCTGAACGGGCCGACGATCAGGTGCCCGTCGAAGGCGGCCAGGTGTTTGGCCTGGTCCTCGGTGCACATGTAGAGGTTGGGCGCGATCACCACGCGGTAGCCGGACAGGTCCCGGCCCGCCGGGACGAGGTCCACCGCGATGCCGCGGGCGTGCATCGGTTCGTACCAGGACTGCAGGAGCGCCTTGAGCTTGAGCCGGTTGGACGGCATCGACTCGGGGGCCTCCAGGCCCCACCAGCTGTCCCAGTCGAGGACCAGGGCCACGTCGGCGTGCGTCTCGGATCCGGCGATCTCGGCCAGGCGTCCCAGGTCGGCGCCGAGCCGCAGCGTGTCCTGCCAGCCGCGCGAGGCGGTGCCGCCGTGCGGGAGCAGCGCGGAGTGGAATTTCTCCGGACCGTATTTGGCCTGCCGCCACTGGAAGAACATCGCGCCGTCCGCGCCGTGGGCCAGGGCCTGCAGGCTGTGCAGGCGCATCATGCCCGGCGGTTTGGGCGCGTTGACCTCCCGCCAGCTCACCGCGCTCGACGCCTGCTCCAGCAGGATCCACGGCTGCCGCTTGAGCGAGCGCATCAGGTCGTAGCTGAGCGCGACGGCCACGTGCGAGGTGGGATCGGCGGGGTCGGGGTAGGCGTCGTCGCTGACGATGTCCTCGGCGGCGGCCCACTTCCAGTAGTCCAGGCTGTGCAGGATGCTCATGAAGTTGGTGGTCACCGGGACGTCCGGGGTGACCTCGCGCAGCACGGCCTTCTCCAGCTCGAAGCACTCCAGCAGCGCGTCGGAGCTGAAGCGGCGCCAGTCGAGGAGCTGGGCGGGGTTGACCGGTCCCGGAGCCTTGCGCGGCGGGTTGACCTGGTCGAACGCGGTGTAGTGCTGGCCCCAGCAGGAGGTGCCCCAGGCGGCGTTCAGGCCGTCGATCGTCTCGTAGCGGCTTTCCAGCCATGTCCGGAAATGCCGGGCGGACTCCTCACAGAAGCACTCGACCGTGTGGTCGGCGTACTCGTTGCTGATGTGCCACATCACCAACGCCGGGTGACCGGCGTAGCGCTCGGCCATGACTCGCGCCAGCCGTATCGTGGCGGCGCGGAAGACCGGCGAGCTGGGGCAGTAGCTCTGGCGGGAGCCGAAGTCCAGACGCGTCCCCGCGCTGTCCACCGGGAGCACGTCGGGGTGCTCGCGGACCAGCCAGGGCGGCGGGGTCGCGGTGGCGGTGGCGAGGTCGGCGGCGATGCCGTGCTCGTGGAGGAGATCGAGGATCCGGTCCAGCCAGCCGAAGTCGTATTCCCCCGGGCGCGGTTCGAGGCGGGACCAGGAGAAGACGGCGACGGTCGCCATGTTCACCCCGGCCTCGGCCATCAGCCGGACGTCTTCTTCCCAGACGTGCTCCGGCCACTGCTCGGGGTTGTAGTCACCGCCGAACAACAGCCCGGGAACCCTGGTTAGGCCCACCCGAAACCCTCCATTTGTGACTGTAATATTTTGTATGCAGAATTCATAGTGCAGTATTTTGCATCTCGTCAAGTAGGTAGGCTTGGCGCAAGATCAAGTCAAGGAGTGCCATGCCGATCGAGCGGCGCCCCCTCCGTGAGCAGATCCGCGAGGAGCTCATGCTCCGGCTCGACCGTGGAGACTTCGCTGCGGGAACCGACATCAACGAGGCGGCCCTGGCCGGCGAGCTGGGCGTCAGCCGCACCCCACTACGCGAGGCCCTGATCACGCTCGCAGGCGAAGGCGTCCTGGAGAGCAACCAGGGCAGGGGTTTCCGGTTCGCGCCGGTCAGCCGCAAGGAGTTCCGCGAGCTGTGCGCCATCGTGGCGGCCCTGGAGACGCTCGCGCTGGAGAACTCGGATCCGGCTTATCTGGAGAAGATCGCCCCGGAGCTGCTCAGGATGGCCCAGGACTTCTCCGACAACATCGCCGAACGGCAGGACATCGAGCGCCACGACGACGAGTGGCACGACCTGCTGCTGAGCGGGTGCACCAACGAGCGGCTGCTCGACCTGATCACCAGCGTCAAGGCGGGCATGCGGCGCTACGCCCACCTGGTGTCCGGCGACAGCACCCCGATGGAGCGCGCCGCCGAGGAGCACTGCCGGGTGGCCGAGTGCCTGATCGCGGGAGACCTGAAAGGCGCGGAGGCCGCACTCAGGGACAACTGGGTCAACGGCATGGAACGGATGATGTCCCGCATCCCATGAGAGACCAGGGCGGCTTCCTCAGACCCCGGCGCCCGGCGAAAACGTTCCGGGACAGCACACCTAGCGCTCGGTGAGGGTGATGCAGGCGACACGGGGGCCGGCGGTGCCCGCGTCCGTTCCGGCCGTCCTGGTCGGCTCCGCGTGGATCACCAGGGACTGGGGCGGCTTGTCGGGGCGGAACGCCCAGTCCTGCCTCGCGATGGCCGTGGCGGCCCCCTGGGCGTCGGTGGTGAAATCCAGCCATACCTCGTTGTCGGCGCTCGGGTGAGCGTGGGTGTGCTGGTAGTGCGGGCCGGCGTCCTCCGGCTTGGGCCCGCAGGGATTGGCGTGCAGGTGCGCGCCGTAGGTCCGGTGGGGCAGGAAACCCCTGACCGTCGCCGTCGAGGTGGCGAGCACCGCCCCGGACTCGGCCGTGATCTCGGCGGAGGCTCCCGAGGGCGCCAGCGTCGTGTCATAGGCGATGGCCACGGCTTTGGGCGCCGGCGCGGTGAGCGTGCCTCCCCCGGAAAGCCGGATCCCGACGGCATCCGGGGCGTGCCCGGCCGGGTGGGTCGCGTCCGCCTGCTGGCTGCAGGCCGTACTGAGCAGACCGACGGCGACGAGAGCCCCGATGATGCGCATTCACCATCTCCTTGACCAGGCACAACCAATGCGGCACGTGACAAGAGCACGCCCACTGTAACGAGTAATCACCTGATCACGTTGGGTATTCGCGGTTCTCGCCCGGATCGTGGCGTTAACCAGGCCTGCCGATTGCCCCCCGGCAATGCCACCGGGGCCCGCGGACCCGGCTCTTTCCGGACGACCCGGCCCGGCGGAAGAGCCGTCTCAGAACGACCCGGAGGGGCTTCGGCGCTCCTGGCGGAGCAGGAGCGCCTTGCCCGCGGAGCGCTTCGCTTAGGGCTCGGGCCTCAGGTGGCTTCGCCGAGGGCTCGGGCCTCAGGTGTGGGAGGCGGCGATGTCGTCGATGCGGGCGGCGAGGGTGAAGTCCATTTCGGTCAGGCCGCCGGCGTCGTGGGTGGACAGGGCCAGGTGGAGGGTCCGCCAGCGGATGTCGATGTCGGGATGGTGGTTGAGCTTCTCGGCCTCGACCGCGATCTCGTCGACGATGCGGATCGCGGTCGGGAAGTCGGGAGCTTTGATCGTCCGGCGGATCTCGTCGCCTTCGCGCCGCCATGCGGGAACGGTGGCCAGCCTCTGGTCCACCGCGGAGTCGTCAAGCAGGTCCATCGGTCCAGGACATCATGTCCGCCGCCGGAGCGCCAAGCAGGACGGGCATCCTTGCGGATACCGCCGTTCGGCGGCGGCCGAGGCCGGACTCGGCGCCGGAGGACGATGTGCACGATCGCCGCCGGGCCGACGACCGTGCTCGGCGTCCGCAAGCCCGTGAACGGCGGCCGGTCCGGCCCGGACGGTGGCGGTTTGCCGCCGACGACCACCACCCCCTACTTTTGCTGACATGTTGCTGGCGGAGCAGCGTCGTCTGCTGTGTGAGTACGGCCGCAGGGCCGCCGAGATCGGTCTGGTCATCGGGACCTCCGGAAATCTGAGCGCGCGCGTCGGCGACCTGGTCGCGGTGACGCCCAGCGGGGTCGCCCTCGACCGGCTGGAGCCCGAGGCCTGTCCGGTGGTCGACGTCGATGGTTACCTGGTCGAGGGGGAGCTTCAGCCGTCCTCCGAGACGCCCATGCATCTGGCGGTCTACGCGACCACCGACGCCCAGGCCGTCGTGCACACCCACTCCACCTTCGGCACCGTGGTCGCCACGACCATGACCGAGCTGCCGCCGCTGCACTACAACATCCTGTTGCTCGGGGGGCCCGTCAGGGTCGCCGAGTACGCCACCTACGGCACCCCCGAGCTGGCCGCCAACGTCAAGGCAGCCCTGGAGGGCAGGCGGGCCGCCCTGTTGGCCAACCACGGCGGGGTCACCTACGGCGACGACCTGCACAAGGCCTTCGAGGCGACCCGGCTGCTGGAATGGCTCTGCGAGGTCTACGTGCGGGCCAGGGCCGTCGGGGAACCCCGGGTGCTCACCGAGGAGGAGCTCTCCGCGGTGGTCGAGCGCGCCTTCTCCCCTCCCCGATTCCCCCGTCGCGAGGACTGAACCGATGCCACTCCAGCTCACCGGCGCCCCGAGCGACCCGGACCTGATCCGCCTTCCCTGGGACGTCCCGCTGGAGGAGTGGCCCGCGCATCGCCTGGTCTCGCTGCCACGCGGCATCTCCCGGCACGTCGTGCGCTTCGCCCGGCTCTCAGGCAAGGTCTACGCGATCAAGGAGATCAGCGAGCACTACGCCAAGCGGGAGTATCGCCTGCTGTGGGATCTGAACCGCCTGGACACCCCCTCGGTGGAGCCGGTGGCCGTGGTCACCGGGCGGACCGACGCGAACGGGGAGCCGCTCGACTCGGCGCTCATCACCCAGCACCTGCAGTTCTCCCTGCCCTACCGGGCGGTCATGTCGGGAACGATCCGGCCGGAAACACTCAACCGGCTGCTCGACGCGCTGGCCGTACTACTGGTCCGGCTGCACCTGAACGGTTTCTACTGGGGCGACTGCTCGCTGTCGAACGTCCTGTTCCGCCGGGACGCGGGCTCCTTCGCGGCCTATCTGGTCGACGCCGAGACCGGTGAGCTCCACCCCATGATCAGCGAGGGCCAGCGGCTGTACGACATCGAGCTGGCGCACACCAACATCTTCGGCGAGATGCTCGACCTGGAGGCGGGCGGCCTCCTCCACTCCTCCCTCGACCCCGAGCAGGTCGCCGACTCGGTCTGCGAGCGCTATCACGGGCTCTGGAGCGAACTGACCTCCGACGAGATCATCGAGGAGGTTGACTGGCACATGATCGACCAGCGGATCCGCCGCCTGAACTCGCTCGGCTTCGACGTCGCCGAGATGATGGTCCGCCGTAAGGCGGGCACCGGACGGCTGATCGTCCGCCCCAAGGTCGTGGACGCCGGTCACCACCAGCGCCGGCTGCTCAGGCTCACCGGCCTGGACGTGGAGGAGAACCAGGCCAGGCGCCTGCTCAACGACCTCGACTCGTTCCGGGTGTCGTACGGCCTGCGCCACGAGGACGAGGCGATCGTGGCCCACCGGTGGCTGGCCGAGATCTTCCAGCCGACGGTGGAGACCGTCCCCCAGGAACTGCGGCACAAGCTGGAGCCGGCCCAGCTCTTCCACGAGGTGCTCGACCACCGCTGGTTCATGTCCGAGGCGGCCGGAAACGACGTCGGCCTGCCCGCTGCCGTCGAGTCTTATGTGAAGAACGTTCTTGTTTTCAAGCCGGACGAAAAAGCGATCATAACCGAGGAATAAGGATGATCCTCCTCAGGATTCACATCCTTCTACCTGGTTGCTGAATCCTCCATCTCCCCATACCTCATTGATAAATACGGCACATGGGGCCCAAGGGATATCCCTACGCTGACCGGGCGACGTTTTTTGAGTCGTTGGCGAGGGAGAGCCCGTGCTCGGAATCGAAGACTGCCTGGCTGAGGTCATGGCGATCCCCGGCGCGCTGGACGCGATCCTGATCGATCAGACCAGCGGAATGGCCGTGGCGGTCGGCGGCGGAAGCCGCCACCTCGATACGGAGAAGTCAGCCGCGGGGCTGAGCGAAACCCTGCGGGCGACGCTGGACGGACTCGCCATGAATTCCCCCAGCGGAACGGTCCGAATCAACGACATGATCATAACCACAGATAACGGACATCATTTAATGAGACCGTTGGAAACGGCTTTCGACGGCCCTCTGGTGATTTATGTCCGGCTCGACCTGGAGCGCTCAAATCTGGCTCTGGCCCGCCATCGCCTGCAGGCGCTTTCCGGCCGCCTGATAACGACCACGTGAAGCCATGCCGACCGTGGAGAGCATACTCAGCGGGCTCGCGGACGATCGCGCCACCGGCGCGCTGCGCCTGGGCAAGGCCGGAATGCTCTATCTCACCGAAGGTCGCGTGACCTACGCCGAGAGTTCGGCCGCCCCCCGGGTGGAGGACCTGCTGACCGCCGGCCACAGGATCTCCGCCTACGCCGTACGGCGGGCCAGGCAGTCCGCCGCCGAGGACCGATGGGGCGGCGAACAGCTGATCGGCCAGGGCGTGCTGACCCGGGGTGAGCTGGAGTTCTGCGTACTGAGCGCGGTGCTCGACGCCGCGTATTTCCTGTTCGACTCAGACGGGCACCGGCCGAGATTCCGGCCGGGAGACCGGCACTGGCTCGGACCCCAGTGGTACTTCGACGTGGCCGGAATGTTCCGGGAGTGCAAGCGAAGGAGGGCACAGTTGGATCAGGCCTGGCCATCCGCCGAGTTGGACTCGCTCCCGGTCGTCCCCGTAGGACGCATCCCCGCCCAGCGGGTGATGCTGACCTCGCTCCAGTGGGAGGTGCTGGTCGGGGCCGACTCCACGGCGACTCCCTCCGATCTGGCGCGCAAACTCGGCCGCCCCGCCTACTCGGTGCTGCTGGCCGTACGGCAGCTCGCCGCGGCCGGGCTGCTTCGCACCCCGCAGGCCGAGCCCGCCGCCGCACTGCCCAGGCGCAGCACGGGCACCCGGCAGGCTCCGGCCGCGGCGACCGGCGCCCTCAGATCACCTACGTCGATCCCCCAGGCAACGGGAGATCCCACCGACGTGGATCTGCTCATCCGGCTCAGAGATGCATTGGAGGCACTCACTTGACGTCCTCCCACGGTCCGGAGACCTGGGATTTCAGCGGAGGGGTTCCTCTCCGCCCCGAAGGACGAGGCTCGCGCCCCGGATATCCGGTGGGTTTGGTCCGATGCCGATGAGGCTGCGGACGCTGAAGCTGATCAGAAGGAGGATGCCGGTGGAACTGCGCGACGAGATTCACCAGGAGCTGGCACTGCTACGCGAGCGCATCCCCGACGTGAGCGGAAGCATCGCGTGCAGCGTGGACGGCTTGACGATAGCCAGCGACCTGAAAGACGACGCCGAGCAGACCGGCGCGCTCTCCTCCGCGATGCTGTCCCTCAGCCGCCGGATGACGAGCATGACCGGCAAGGGCGCCTTCGAGGAAACGTTGATCTCCGGCACCAACGGCTACGCGGCCTTCTACGCCGCCGGCCCCAAGATCGTCCTCAC
Organism: Streptosporangium sp. NPDC000396; assembly: GCF_042898655.1. NCBI lineage: Bacteria > Bacillati > Actinomycetota > Actinomycetes > Streptosporangiales > Streptosporangiaceae > Streptosporangium > Streptosporangium sp. NPDC000396. The sequence goes on along the minus strand of NZ_JBIAZA010000014.1, from coordinate 83,705 downwards.
AGTCCTCGCCAACCCCGGGACCAACCTCGGGCTGCTGCGACTGGAGGGCCGCAAGACGGCGGCGAGTCTGGCCGCCATCTCATCTCGCATATCGATAACTCAGTGATCGGAGGCAGGCATGGGCAACATGGACATCTCCCTCAAGGAGATGATGGCGATCGACGGTGCCGTCGGGGCGGCGGTCGTGGACTACAACAGCGGCATGGCGCTGGGGGCCCTCGGCGGCTCCAAGGACCTCGATCTCCAGATCGCGGCGGCCGGTAACACCGAGGTCGTCAAGGCCAAGATGCGGACGATGGATTCGCTGGGCATCAAGGAAGGCATCGAAGACATCCTCATCACGCTCAGCGCCCAGTATCACGTGATCCGCCCGGTCAGCGGCCGGAGCGGCAAAGGGCTCTTCCTCTACCTGGCCCTCGACCGGGGCCGGGCCAACCTGGCGCTCGCGCGGCACAATCTGCGCGGCATCGAGGAGAAGCTCGAGATCTGATCCTCCGGTACGGCCCGCGCCCCGGGAGGCGTATGCCGTACCGGAGCCCGACGCTCGGCGGCGGTGAGCTCGGGCCAGAAGCGGCGCGGCAGATCGTGCTCACACCGGTCCTGGCCGGTTCCGCCGAACAGGGTGTCGTCCGGCGGAAATGAGAGCAAGGGCGAACGCCCTGCGCTGGCGTTCACCCTTGCTCTCGTGGGGGATTTGACGGCGGGAGAGCCTTAGCTCTCGTCAGCGGCCTTCCTGCGGAAGCGGCCGGTCATGCCGGTGTAGAGGAAGGCGGCGCCACCCAGAGCGGCCAGGCTGATCGCGCCCAGCGTCGAGACGGCGGACCTGACCGCGGGGGCCGGGGCGGCGACCGGAGCGGCGTCCAGGGTCGTGGTGCGGCGGCTCTCGGCGACCTTGGTCGGGACGGCCTTGGGCTTGTCGGCCTTGGGCTCGACAGCCTTGGGCTCGACAGCCTTGGGCTTGGCCGCCTCGGCCGGGGCGGCCTTGGGCGCGGCACCGCCCTTGGGCTCGGCGACGACCTCGGCCTTCTTGGGCTCCTCGGCCTTCTTGGGCTCCTCGGCCTTCTTCGGCTGCTCGGGCTTGGCGAGGACCACCTGCGGGGGCTTGGCCGGGTTGCGGTCCACGCGGCCCCACGCACCGGTGGAGAACGCCACCGGGTAGTTCTTCTTGCCCGCGCCGTCGCCCCACTTGGTGATCACGTAGTCGACCTTGATGTGGCCCATGCCACCGTTGCCGTCCACGCCGAGGGTGCCGGAGTTGAACGTGCCGCCGGTCAGGTCGGCGAAGGTCTTGGCGTCGATGTCGATCATGACGCCGCTGCTGGAGGGGACGCCAGGGCCGCGGTCACCGACGAAGAACTTGGCCTTCTTGCCGTTGTAGATGAGGTAGCCCTCGGTGAACAGCGGCCAGCTCGGGCTGGCGATCATGCCCTTCTGCATGGGCTTGCCGCTCGCGGGCAGGCCGGTGTCACCGGCGCGGCCGGAGGAGTCGTCCCAGAAGTAGGAGGCCTTGGTCGAGCCCTGCAGGAGGGCGACCTGGGAGCTGGGGCCGGTGCCGGGCTCGGCAGCGGCCGGAAGGGCCGAGGCGACACCGGCGGAGGTGACGATGCCGGCGCCGAGGAGGGTGGCAGCGACGAGACGGTTACGCAGGCCAAGCGGGAAACGCATGAAAACAGAAGCTCTTTCGTGAGGAAACAGGGCAGCCGCGTGCGACACACCAACGGAGGGCACGGGCGGAGATGCGCTCACTGAGAAGAGGTGGCGTAGCCGGAAGCACCGGGCGCTACGCGGAGCGCAGGGGGAGCGCCGCCACCGAAGGCGGCGCGGAAGTCTTAGTTGATCGGCAAGGGCAGACTAGGTACCGGCAGGAAAAGTGCGCAGTGCCCCATAAGGGGTTCTCCTCTCCATCTCGTCTACCGGGTTAGCTGACGGGTTCGGGCGGTGGAGTTGCCCTACCGCCGCACGCTCGCGGCGGATTCACCCCAGGAAGTGGGTCCCCGGCTCCCGTGGCCTGACGGCCTTCGGGACTCGACGTTGGCCGGTCGCTCCTTCCGTTGAAGGGCAGGTCACCAGCCGATAACAGTTAAGACAGTACCCACCCAAATGAGACAAAGCAAAGCAAACACCACGAAAACACCAGAAGATCTACCTCCATCGGCCAAGAAAGCCTTATTCGCCGATTCTTTACCGTTTTCCCCAGGCGTTTACTTCGGCCAGCTCCCGACCATCCGCCCCAGGCGTTGACGCCGCCTCGCGGCACGGATCGGCCCTCATCCTCGCAGGTCAGTGACCTCATCCAGGAGCGTCACGATCGCCGCCTCGGCCGCCGGAAACCGCTCGAACGCCTGATATCCAGGCGATTCTCCCCATCCGGCACCTTGCTCGAAATATCTCTGCCCCGCCCTGAGCCGCCTCGGAGAACGGGACCGGACAGGCGATCGCACGCCTGAATCGCATGCCTGATGCGATCAACGTCCGCGAGGTTTCCGATCGAGGGTTCTTTGACTTTTCGTCACGCGGCGGCTTGATCACAAACGAAGCAGAACTCGTCGGGCTCACCGCGCACTCCCTCGGCGTCCTGGCCTCTCAACGACTTTCAGCTGGATCGGCGCATATCTCCGTCTCCAGGAAGTTCGAGATCTCGTTCGCGACGACGTCGGGCATCTCGAGACCACACAGGTGTCCAAGCTCGCTCAGCAGGACCGCACGGCTTCCAGGGATGCGCCGCACGTCGTCAAGTTGCTTGGCTTGATCTACGACGACGTCCTTTCCGCCAACCGCCGGCGCGCGTACAGATTGACCATGTCCGGGCAAGTCGAAGACCAAGATGCGGAACCCGCTCAGGTGTCGCGCGATTCCGGTCATGAGGTCAGCCGAGGCGCCGAATCCCGGCAACATGACAAGTGTCAGAGGGCCCTGGCCGTGTTCCTCCCAGTAAATGTCTGAACTGGTGTGTGGCATCGCGATCTCTCCATAGCCTCGGCGAAGTTTGTTGGGCATACACGTACGGCTTGAGCACATCGGCCAGATCCACTCGCGCTGCAGGCCGGTCCCGCCATACCGGCAGCACCGGGTCCCGCCATGGGCGCATCATCTCGTTCAGTGCGCCTGGGTGGTGTGACTCGCGGTGAAGGCCAGAAGAAGCGCGGCGGTCCGCGGCGGATCCTCCATGATGGGCGAGTGCCCAACACCGGGCAGCACCTCGACCTTCGCGCCCGGAACGGCGCGGTATTCGGCGGCGGAGGAGGATCGCCATCTCTGGTCGTCCTCACCGAAGATCACTAGCAGCGGCTTGCCGAGGGGACTCAGCCGATCGGGGAGCGCGCGCTGGTTCACATAGTCGTCGCCGTCCTGCGATGTCGCGATGAAGGCGTGGTAGGTCATGCCGCGCGCGTCGTCCACGACCGCCTGCGGGACCTTGTAGCCGCGGCGGCTGAACGCGGTGCTCGCGGCGTTGCGGATCAGGCTGTCGGTCCGAAGCCGCCACAGCAGCTGCCCGATGACGGGGTCGTCCAAGAGCCCGCCGACGAAGCCGCTTGAGATGGCGGCGTCCAAGCGGGGTGCGGTGTCGATGATCGCGAGCGCGGTCACCAGGTCGGGTCGTTGCTCGGCGAGAGCGGTGGCGACCGCGCCACCGGTGGAATGGCCGACCACTACGGCGTTCTTGACCCCGAGCCGATCCATTGCCTCGCCGACCCGGCGTCCCTGCTCCGGCATCCCGTAGCCACCGCCGGCCGGTTTGGCCGACCGGCCGTGCCCGAGCAGGTCGATCCGGATGACGCGATGGGACTTGGTCAGCAGCGGAACGAGCGCGTCCCACGAGCGGGTCGACGCGGCGAGCCCGTGGATCAGTACAAGTGCCGGGGCATCGGGAGGGCCGTCCTGGCGCACGTAGATGTTCCCGCCGTCCAGAGGCAGGGTCGGACTCCCGCTGGCCTCGGCGCTCTGCCGCGACACCACCACCGCGTTCACGAGAAGCAACCCGACGACGACGGAGAGGACAGCCGAGGCGATCAAGAGGCGCCGCCGGCGCCGTGCCGCGCTGCTCACATCAGCCTGCCGGTGCGGAAACCGCAGGACGGCGTCGTCGAAACAGCAGGGTCATCGAGCCCCAGGGAAATAATCATGGGCCTACTGTCACCGCCGGTGCGCGCCGGCATCTTGTACGAATGTTCCGGTCAGTCGGCTCGCCTGGTGCCGTGACCGGAAAGGTTCACCGGGGCGGCTTCACGGCACTGGGTACGCCGCCAATCGACAGGCGCGTCCGTTCACGGCGCCAAGGGTTCATCAGCGAGACGAACCATCGATAAAGGCGTTGACCCATTCGGCGAGCGCCTGAGGGTGCGTGATGACGAGCCCGGAGACGATGAGTGCCGGAAAGACCGCGAAGTACCCGAGAATGAGTCCGGCCACTGCCAGGCCGTGCCCGGACCTGATGCCGCGTTTGGTCTTCTTGGTGGCCACATGGCCCAGGACAATGGCCACGATGGACGGGATGCCGAACAGGCACCAGCTGCCGAAGATTCCGATGATCCCAAAGATGAGGCTGGTGACGGCGACGCCTGACGTCGGCGGCGGGGGCACGTGACGAACCTGCGGTGTCGGAGGGCGATGGTCGTGGCCTCCGTAGGGAGAGTGCATATCGTCTCCGTTCCTGTATGGAACATCAGCCGCCAGGCTCTCTCACTTCTCGTTACCGATCAAGAGCGACGGTCCGCCGCACATGTGGTCGCGCCCCCGCCCGAACCCGGCCGTCATTTCCGGTCACGACACTAGACGAATCATTCCGACTCACCTCCGGCCGGCGACCGAGCGGAGATCCCTGGAGACGTGAGGCTTGGCGGGTGTTCCGCGGCTGGGCCATGCGATGTCGTCAACGGCGAGAAACGGCTCGCCGGCCACGGTCGCGGGGGTTGCCCCGGTGAACGCCATGACGTCCCGATGCAGGTGGGACTGGTCGGCGTAGCCGCCATCGGCCGCGACTCGGGCTGCGTCTTGTCCCGCGACCAGGCGGTGGGCGGCATGATCGAAGCGGACCAGCTTCGCGGCGCGCTTGGGCGGCAGGCCGATCTGCGACCGGAACCGGGACCACAGGCGCTTACGGCTCCATCCGGCCTCGGCCGCCAGTCCGTCGACCCGGGCCAGGCCACGGCTGGCGACGATCCGGTGCCAGGCCCAGGCCACCTCCGGGTCCACCGGCGGCCCCACCTCATGGCGGCGGGCGAGCAGCGCGTCCATCAACGCGAAGCGATCCTGCCATGAGGAGACATCGCCCAGTCGCTCACGGATCCGGGACGCCTCCCGGCCCCACAAGTCGTCGAGGGCCACCACGGCGCCGTCGAGGTCGGCGGGGGAGACGCCCAGAACCGCGCGGGCGATCACTGGGGACAGGCGCACCTGCACGCACTCGACGTTCTCACCCCACGCCCGGACCGCGCCGCCGGATCCGAGCCCGGGCCCGGCGACGACGCTTCCCCGCTGCTGCCGCCCGGCGGCATCGTCCACGACGGGCGAACCGGCGCCGAACTCCAGAAGCAGCGTCACGGCCGGGTGCGGGACCATCCGGAGCGCGTCCAGGTCCGGGACACGGAACCCGGCCATGGTGACACCGGCCACCCGGCTGGGCCGCTGCGGGCATGCCACGCCCCACACAGCAGCGCCGTGAACGAATGTCCGCACCGCCCCATGCTACGCGGGCCGATCGAGGGGAACATTCGTCCAATCCACCGGCGCGTACCGGCGGCGACAGTGGCCTCATGACTGTTTCTGACGGCGGGCCGTACGTGAACGGCGGCCCCGAGGCCACCGAGAGTTCGACCCTGCCTATGGACGACGGCGACATCTACGTGTGCCAGGACGGCCCCCGCGACGCCCCCGCACTCCTGCTCATCCACGGGTCCGCCTCCTCGACCCGCTCGTGGGACCCGCTGGTTCCGCTGCTGACTGGATCTCACCGTGTCATCCGGATCGACCTGCTCGGGCACGGTCGGTCGGCCAAACCGGCCGACCGTAGTTACGCGCTCCCGGACCAGGCATGCAGGGTCGGCGCGGTCCTGGACCGGCTCGGCGTCGAGCACGCCGTGGTCGTCGGCCATTCCAGCGGCGGCGCGGTCGCCACCGCCCTCGCCGAACAGCGCCCCGACCTGGTGACCGCGCTCGCATTCATCAACACCGGCCCCAGCCTGGACGCCTTCATCGCACCGGAGTCCGCCGCATTCGGACCCTCGCAGTGGCCGCCGACCGACGAGCAGCTCCGCCAGTTCGCGAGCACCGCTTTCAGCCGCACGGGCTACCAGATTCCACAAGAGCTCCTGGACGAGGTGCGCGCCATGACCTACCACACGCTCACCACGACGATGCAGGCCACCCGCCACTATATGGAGCAGCGGGCGCTCCCGGATCGGCTGACGGTCCTGGGCAAGCCGCTACTGGTGATCTTCGGCGAGGACGACCGCAGATGGCGATCCTCCTCCGCCGCCGACTACCACGCCGTTCCGGGCGCGAAGGTCGAGTTGCTGCCCGGTCTCGGGCACTCGCCTCTGCTCGAGGATCCGCCGCGGACCGCCACCCCCCTGCTGGCCTTCACCGCGATCCACACCGTACGGGTGAACTGAATGACAAGGAGGGCTGCCATGCGGATTCTCGTCTCCGGCGCCAGCGTCGCCGGTCCGGTGCTGGCGTACTGGCTCACGAGATACGGCTTCTCCGTCACCGTCGTCGAGCGCGCGCCGGCTCTGCGCAAGACCGGCGGCCACGCCGTCGACCTGTACCGGCCCGCGGTGGACATCTCGGAGAAGATGGGCGTGCTCCCGCGCGTCGAGGAGCGGGCCACCGGCACGAACCGGATGACCCTCTGCCGGGAGGGCGCGCGGCGTCCCGTCCGGGTGGACCTCTCCAAGATCTTCAGCGCCACCTCCGACCGGCACGTCGAGGTCATGCGCGACGACCTGAGCGAGATCTACTACGACGCCACGCGCGACGACGTCGAGTACGTCTTCGACGACTCGATCACTGCGATCTCGCCCGACGGCGAGGTGCGGTTCGAGAACGCCGCGCCGCGCCGCTTCGATCTCGTCGTCGGCGCGGACGGGCTGCACTCCAACGTGCGCCGCCTCGTCTTCGGCGACGAGTCCCGCTTCAGCTCCTTCATCGGGGCCTACCTCGGGGTGCTGACCCTGCCCAACACCTCCGGCCTCGACGGCGAGCTTCTCATGCACGTCGGCGTCGGCCGCACGGCCGGCATGTACGGCGCGCGGCACCTCGGCGACGCGCGGGTGTTGTTCCTGTTCCGGAGCGAGCGCGAGCTCGACTACCACCACCGCGACGTGCCCCGGCAGAAGGAGCTGCTGCGCGGCGCGTTCGACGGCCTTCACGCCGACGTGGACCGCTGGCTGGACGAGCTCGACCGCACCCCGGCGTTCTACTTCGACTCGATCACCCAGCTCCGCATGGACACCTGGTCGCGGGGGAGGGTGACGCTCGTCGGCGACGCGGGCTACTGCCCCGGCCCGGCCGTCGGCGGCAGCACCAGCCTGGCCATCGTCGGCGCCTACGTCCTCGCCGGGGAGCTGGCGCGGGCGGGCTGCGACCACGAGCGCGCCTTCCCCGCCTACGAGCGCGCGATGGCGGAACACGTACGCGGCAGCCGCGCGGTCGCGCTCAGCGCGGCGAAGACCCTGATCCCCACGTCCCGCCTCGGCGTCTCGGGACTGGCCCAGGGCGCCCGCCTGATCTCCGCCCTGCCCGCGGGACCCAGCCGCGCCCTCCTCCGTCTCACCACCAAGAGCGCACGCCTGTACAACTCCATGACCATCGACGACTACCCGCCGCGCCCACATCAGTGGGCCGGGTCGGCCTCGTGGGCGACACCGGAGGCGGCCTCGGGAGCGGGCTCGGGGTGAAGTGTCGCCAGTTCTGCCCCCTGATACGGAAGGTCATCACCGCGATCAAGGCCACCAGGCAGGCAGCATCCACCAGATAAGGCCCGGCCCCCGGGCAGCCACACCCCCTGCGGCTCACAACGCTCACCGCTGATTCTCGGCTGAACAGTCCCGGGACCCGGGTCGGCAGGGTCCACATCGGTGCTGAGGGTGACCACGTCCTCGTCGAGCACGTCTTGGATCATCAGGGTGCTGAGGTGGACCACGGCGGCCTGCAGCACTCGCAGGCACAGTACGGACAGCTCCTGCCCGTCGCGGCGGTTGGCCGGGATGTCGCCGCCCTTGTGGAAGGAACGGAAGGGTCAGTCCCACCAGAACGACCAGGCGTTCCTCCCCATGATCTGCTCGGCGTAGTCGATCAGCGTCCCGGCGCTGTAGATGACGCTGTCGGGACAGAACGTCCAGTGCTCGGCGGCGACGTGCAGGGCGTGCTCCTGGGTGACCGGGGGCGCGGCCACACTCAGGTCCAGGGTGTTGAACCCCATGCCGACCAGCCGCGCCCCGAATCTGTCTTCCCAGCTTCGCACCACGGCCGCGAGCGGGACCATCCACTCGTTGTGGTTCAGCGCGCCCTGCCACCCCATGACGGCCAGCGCGTCCGCCCCGCGCTCCGCCGCGACCAGCCCGAGAGGGGTTCTGCGCTCGGCCACCATCCCGGCGTACCAGTCGGCGACCACGCCGGGATCGGCGGCGAGCTTTCCCGCCGCAGCCGGTCCCGGGCACTGCGGGCCGAACGGCTCCAGCAGCGTCAGCTGGTCGACGTGGGCCTTCTCGATCCAGTCCGACCACACCTCGGCCATGAACGCGGCGACGTGGTAGTTGTCGATCTCGGTCACCGCGTCCGGGGCGATCTGCCCGGTCGACCACGGCTGGACGGAGTCTTCGAGCAGCACCGGCCACAGGCCCGAGCGCTCGTGCTCGGCCCGCAGCCCGGCCCACAGCTCGCCGGGCACCGCCACATCGCTGAGCCAGAACGCCGGACGGTTGTCAATTATGAACCGCGCGTAACCAGGATCGGGCCACACCACATCCCCAGGGGGCAACTGGGTCGAAAGCGTCCGTCCTTCACCGCCGTCGACGAACAACTGACCCAGCACTGGCGGAAGTTGCCCACGCTCGCAATCGCCCATCTCTACCGATCCGATCCTGACCACGGTCCAATTTTGGCCTGTCAGGCGCCGCGAGCGACAGTTACCTCCCCCAGTACCTCTCCCGGCGGGCAAAAATCAGTGGCACACCGCCGGATGCGCGGCTCCGAAACGCGCCACCCCGGCTTACTCCCCCTGCCCCTTTCCGGTGTGCTTGGTCTGTTCCTGGTGGAGGGTCAGGTGATCGAGGAGGACCTGGCTGATGTCGCCCAGCTGCCGGAGCTGCTCTGGGGTGAGCGGGTCGATCAGGTGCTCACGCAGGCTGGCCACGTGCTGGGGAGCTGCGGTCTGCAGGGCCGCCAGGCCGTCGTCGGTCAGGACGGTGAGCCAGCCTCGCCGGTCATCTGCGTAGTGCTCCCTTCGCACCCACCCCTTCTGCTCAAGCTTGTTGATCGCGTGGGAGATGCGGCTCGGCTTTGAGTTGGTCCAGTGCGCCAGTTCGCTCATGCGCATCGTCCGCTCGGGCGCCTCTGAGAGCAGGACGAGGAGCTCGTAGTAGGTGGGCGGCATGTCGGCCGCAGCCTGCAGGTCGCGCTCCAGGCGGTCGGTCAGCAGGCGGGTGGCCAACCCGAAGGCCCGCCAAGCTCGCTGTTCGTCGTTGTTGAGCCATCGTGTCACGAAGTCATCGTACTCAAAAGTTGCGCACTGAAATAAGTCAATGTACTGTCCTGCTCAATCTTCCAGCACTGAACTAATGAAATCGGAGCGAGGCAGGCATGTACCCCAGCGAATCCACCGGCGCCTACACCATCGACCCCGCACACAGCCGCTTCGGTTTCGTGGCCCGCCACGCGATGGTCACCAAGGTCCGCGGCAGCATCCCCGTCAAGGAGGCGACCGCCTTCCTGGACGCCGGCAACCCCGCCGCCTCCAGCGTCCACGTGGTCCTCGACGTGGCCGGGATCCAGACCGGCAACCACCACCGTGACGCCCACCTGCGCACAGGCGACTTTCTGGACGCCGCCGACCACCCCTCCGTCACCTTCGACTCCACCGGCATCAAGCACGTCGGCGGCGACAGCTTCGAGGTCACCGGCCGGCTGACCATCCGCGGCGTGACCAGGGAGATCACCATTCCCCTCGACTACACCGGAACCGCAGTCGACGCCCAGGGCCTGACCCGGGTCGGTTTCGAAGGCAGCACCGTGATCAACCGCAAGGACTTCGGCATCACCTACAACGCCGTTCTGGAGACCGGCGGCGTGATGATCTCCGAAAAGATCACGCTTGAGTTCGACCTGTCCGCCGTCAAGACCGCCTGATCATGTCCCCGAAAGCGACATCGTCATGCGCGCCTTCACGACCCCCGCCCTCGCCGGTGCCCTCGCCCTGACCTTGGCCACCGCCACCACCCCCGCCGCGGCTTCACCCCACCCATGGGCGGCAGCCTGGGGCACCGCCGCTCAATCAGCCACTCCCAGCACCTCCTGGTACGGCCCCAACTGGTCTCAGGAGGGCTTCGCCCGCCAAACCCTCCGCCAGGTGATCCGCGTCAGCACCGGCGGAACCTCCGTGCGCATCAAGCTTTCCAACGTGTACGGCACCGCCCCGTTGGCCGTCGACGGAGCCGCCATCGCCCAAGCCGTCGACCTCAACACCCTGTGACGCCCCAGAGCCCGACCAGCGGGAAGCCGGTCGGATCCCTCCTGAGCCCGGCCTCGCGGCCGGCGGCACGAGCCCCGGCGCGACACGAGGCGGACCGCCTCCGCCTCACCGCGCGGATTCAGCGGAGGCGGGCGGAGAGCCGAGGAGGTCGACCTCGACACCGAGTCCACGGCGCTCGGCTTCCCGGTAGGCGAGCCAGGCCAGGGCGAGGTCCTGCCACGGCAGCCCTACGGGAGAGTAGACGGTGCACTGGCCGGGGTCGGTACGGCCGGGGTGCTCACCGCGCAGGATCTCGCCGAGGGTGGCGTGGGCCGCCTCCCCCGGCAGTCCGGCCGCGGCGAGCACGCCCATGGCCGCCGCGAGCGGCCGGTCGTCGACGGCGATCAGGGCGGTCTCCAGCACGTCGTCGGCGAGTTCCCGCTTGCCCGGCTCATCGACGCCCAGGCTGGTGAGGTGCTGGCCGGGCCGGGTGTCGGCGAGGTGGAGCAGCGGGGTGCGCGACCATGTGGCGAGCAGGACGATGTCGGCGCGGGCGGCGACCTCGGCGGCCGAGCCGACGCTGTGACCGCCGTGACGGTCGGCGAAGGAGGCCGCGCGCGCTGGATCGATGTCGTGCACGACCAGCCCGCCCACGTGGCGAAGCCGTCGCAGGCCGAGGACCATCAACTCGGCCTGGGCACCCGCGCCGATGACGCCGAGGACGGCCCCTTCACGGTCGTCTCCTTCCCCGAGATCGGCGGAGGCGAGGACGTGGGTGCCGAGCGCCGCGGCCAGGCCGGTTCGCCAGGCGGTGATGGTCGCCGAGTCCAGCAGCGCGAGCAACTCGCCGTCCTGGCCGCCGTGCAGGCAGATGATCCCGCGCAGAGCGGGCCGAGCCCCGGGAAACTTGGCGTTGACCTTCACCGTGTAGGCGTCGATCCCGGGCAGCAGCCCGGGGATCAGCGCGGTGGCAGTGCCGGGGAACGGCAGATCGGTGCGGATACGCTGCCCCGGGACGGTCACGGCGTCGCTCCGGATGAAGCCGTCGCGCAGAGCCTCGACGCAGGCGTCCGGGTCCAGCAGGGTCATCAGGTCACGGTGTCCGAGGATTCGGGTCATGCGGACGATGCTCCCAGCTCAATACGGATCAGCCCAATCTAGATCAGAAGCCAGGAGCGGCGGCTGCCGGGCCTCGCCGTACTCGCCGCCGAAGTGGCACTGCTGGCGCTCGTGGCCATGACGGAGGGGCCGGTGCCGGCCTGGCACCGACGCCAGGCCGCTATGCCGCTCGACTCTCCGTATGGCACCCTGCGGGAAGAAATCGCTCGGACCGCCGGGTCCGGGACGCGGGAACCTCTGCGGTGCGGGAGCTGAGGACATCGATGCTCGCTGAAGAGTTCGGTTACCGAGTGCTGCCGGGCGCGGCCCTCGACACCCCCGGCGTGGAGGAGATCTTACGGAGCCGGGAGCGGCGCCTGCGTCCGGGCCTCGCCATACTCGCCGCCGAAGTGGCACTGCTGGCGCTCGTGGCCATGACGGAGGGGCCGGTGTCGCCCGCCGTGGTGATCCTCGTGATCCTCCTCGTGTCGACCGCCGCACCGGTCCTGCTGTGGCGCCGGGCCCGGCGCAGGGAGAGAGCGGTCATGTCCATGTACGGCTGGCAGGTGTGGCCCTGCGCCACCGAGACCGTACGGGTGGTCGCCGCCGAGGGACGGCGTGACAGAGGCCGGAACTGGGCGGGGCAGAGCCGGGTCGTGTTGCTGCGGCCGGACGGCCAGGCTCAATGCTCGTTCCCCCCGCCGGAGGAAGGCGCGCGCCCGGTCAAGGAGGTCCGGACGCCACCGGAGAAAGGCACGCGGCCGGCCAAAGAGATCCGGACATCACCGGAGAAGGACACTCGGCCGGTCAAGGAGGTCTGGTTCGCCGGTGACACCCGGTTCGGCGGGATGCTCGCGGCTCCCGGCGGGCTTCCCTTCCGCTACGTCGTCCGCGCCAAGCCGGGCCGGGCCCGGGGGACCGCCCAGGAGAACCGCGTCGCCCGGGCCTCCGGCCTGATGCCCCGTTCCTGGCGTCCCCGCGACTGAGATCCCTCGGCTGATGCCCCGTTCCTGGCGTCCCCGCAGCTGAGGTCCCTCGGCTGATGCCCCGTTCCTGGCGTTCCCGCAGTTGAGGCCCCGTTTCTGGCGTTCCCGCAGTTGAGGCCCCGCGGCCCGCCCTGCCGTCAGAGCGTGCCGCGGCGAGCCGGACGGACACTCACGGTCTTCAGCGGGCCGGCGACCCGGCCAACCCGGTGAGCGTTTCGATCACGGCCTCAGGAAGTTCCGGCCGCGACCTCAGGAGGTGGCCGTGGCGAGGACCTGCTCCAGGCCGGACGACGGGTCGGAGTAGATCTGTTCGATCTGCTCCCGCCCGAGCTCCTTGCCGTTGAGCTTCATGGTGGGCGTGGCCGTCACCTTCTGGTCCTTGGCGTACTTGGTCGCCTTCTCGATGTCCCCGGCCTTCTGCATGCCCGTCACGCACTTTTCGAAGTCGGCACTGTAGAAGCCGAGATCCCGGGCCCAGTTGAGAAGCTCCTTGTTCTCGAACCCGTTCTGACCCTCGGTCGGCTGGTGGGCGAACAGCGTCTTGGCGTACGAGGCCCACTTGTCGGCGGGAGCGCAGAACGCCGCGTTCGCTCCGCGACGGGACACCGACGGGATGGGCTCGGCGAAGTCAGGGGCGGTGAAGAGCTGGAACGGCCGGTAGATCACTCTCGCCTTGCCGTCGGCGGCCGCCTTCTTCACCGCGTCGCCCACTTTGTCTTCGAGCTGCTTGCAGGCCGGGCACTGGAAGTCCTCGAAGACCTCCAGGGTGGGGCCGGCGACGCCCTCCTTCGCCATGAGGATCGACCCGTCGGCCTGGCGGGTGGCGGGGGCCACCGGACCCGTGTACGCGACCGCCTTCTGGCCGCTCTTACTTGCATTGTTCTGGATGGTGACGACCGCGACTACCGCCACCGAGGCCGCGACAAGCCCGCCGAGCACGCCGAACAGCAGCTTGCGCTGCTTCTCGCGAGCTTTCTGCTTTTGGCGCTCCTCAGCGAGCCGCTCCCGGTTGGACCGCTGCTGGACGCTCTTACTCATTCACTCTCCTAAGAGGAAATCCCACGCCGTGACTCGACTGGCCGACGGTCAGGAGGGCACCTGGGCGATTCGGCGGTACTCGTCGAACAGGACGAGACCGAAGAGCAGGACGGTTATCACGTGCACGGCAGTACACCAAAGACAGATCTTGCCCAGGACGGCCAGCTCCGCGGTGACCAGGTAGACGACGAACAGCACTCCCCCGATCGCGCTGCCGAGCCGTCCCCACCTGAAGACCGGGTTCTGTGAGCGCCACGCCCACGGGGTGACCAGGGCCCCGAACCCGACGAAGAACGCCAGCCCCAGCAGCGGGAGCGGGATTCCGAACAACGTGGAGAACTCGCTCGACGTCACCGCGGCGCAGTCGACGTTCGCGTTCTCCGCGCAGACGAGCGCCACATCGTGGTTGTAGTGGGCGATGGTGAGATAGACCGACACCGCCAGTCCTGTGATGACCAGGAGAGCCAAGGTGACGAAGAACCATCGTGGGCGATACGGAATCGGCGCTTGTTCGACTCGCGAGCCGACATCTTGGAGCACGGGCGGTCCTTCCTCGTCAGCAGCCTCCACGCATGGGACCCTCACTCGTCGCCGACTCGTATCCAAGCCCCGGAAAACGCTAGGGCACCGCGCATATGAGGGGGATAAGCAAACCGGTGGAGAACGGGATACCTCAGGACGGGGCAGACTCGACTTCCCGAATCACCCGGTCGCCGCCGTCGTGCCCAGCCGGCGAACCACCACGCCAAGAATCCGCTCTACAGGGATGAATCCCATTGCCCGAGAATCATAGCTAACTTCGCTATTGCCCCCTAAAAGCACCACCTTGCCCGGGGGCACCCTGTCATGGGGAACGTCGGCCAGGCCCGGAACCCTGTCGCGCGGCACCGGATCGCCGGGCGCCATCAGGGTCACATGGCCGCCCTGTTCGACGACGCGGCCGTCGGAAAGCACGACGATGAGGTCGGCGTCCCGGATGGCGCCCAGCCGATGGGAGATCAGCAGGCTGGCACGTCCCTTGCGATACCTGTCCAGCGCGGTGTGGATCTCGTGCTCGGCCTGCGCGTCCAGTCCTGACGAAGGCTCATCGAGGATCATGAAGTCACGCTGGCCGCGCAGGAAGGCACGAGCCAGCGCGAGCCGCTGCCACTGCCCCCCGGAGAGCACCACTCCCGTCTCGGGGTTCTCCTTGTCGGCCTCCATGAAGGCGGATGTCCACGCCGTCCCAGAGGATCGCGCCGCGGGTCGGATCGTAGAACCGGCACAGGAGCTTCACCAGCGTGGACTTCCCCGCCTGACCGCGACGCCGGCCGTCCCGGACCGCTCGCCGGAGAACCCTGACGTACATTTCTGATCGCTCCGGCTGACGCGGCCCGCCGGACCCCCGATGCTCCCCGACCTGTACGGCTGAGGCCAAGAGGCGCTCGGGCCGTACGGCGTTGCGGACTCCCCTGCCCCGGCAAGGAGATTTCTACTCGATCGGGTGATGTGGCACGGTTTCAGGCTCGTCGAGCATGGTGGGGAGGCGGGCCGTGGCCGGGAGGGGGCAATGACATGAACCAGCAGCGGCCAGAACTTCCGCGTGACGAGTGGCGCGAGTTCTTCGACGAGATGACGCGCGAGTACGAAGGCGCCGACGTGACGATCGAAATGGTGAACAAGGAGTTCGGGGACCTGGTGCAGGCCGAGAAGATACCGCTGGCCTATCTGGAGTACGACCCGAGAAACGACCAGTTCTCCGTCGGAGTGGGAGGTCGTGACGGGCGCTACCCGGTGGTGCTGCGCCACGCCGTCGACCGCCCGCAGAGGATCCTGGCCGACACCATGCAGCACGGCGCGGTGCGGGCGTTCGACATCTTCGACCCTGAGGGGGGCCAGACGATCGTGATCGTCTACCCGGCTTCGCTTTCCGGGGAGAGATCCGCCTGAGCCGTCGTGCCCTCGTGTGACCGAGCACTTCAGTTGGCGGGTTCCGTCAAGTGCGGCGCTCGGCATTCGGCCCGGTCACCGCGCGCACGGCGGCCGGTCACCCGGCGGTGGCCAGGCGGCGCCGAAGCTCCTCATCCGAGACGTCTTCCACGTGGGTGAGGAATACCCATATGTGACCCGAAGGGTCCTTGAGGATGACGGTGCGGTCACCGTGGAACATGTCCTTCGGCGGTTGGAGGATCTCGGCGCCGGCAGCCTCTGCTATGGCCCTGACTCGCCGGCCGGAAGGCACAGCTCGCCAACGTGAGCGCTCATCCGCCAACCGATGCGCTCAGTCACACCTCGCCAGAGCCGCTCGGGCCAGGTGGCGAGGGCACGGTTGAGGCGTCCTCCTCCCGAACGTGACCTCAGCCGCCATGGAGCAGCGAGGTCCTGTTCTCGGATGTAGTACTCGCGGAAAATCGGGCGGATATAGCTCTGCCCTGGCACTGGAGGCTGCGGCGTTGTGGGCGTTACCGGCGTCGCGTCGCCGGGTCCCGGTTGTCGTGCCAACGGGCCAGTGCCCGCCTCGTCACCGCCTACGAGGGCGGGGCTAGGTTGTGCCAGCGCTTCTCCCGCCTCGCCGTCACCGGCGCGCCCCGAAGGTCGCAGGGCGCGCCGGTCGTTGCCGTATGGCCTGTGGTCAGCCGCGGTGGACGCAGTAGAGCTTGCCGTCGAAGGCAGCCAGGGCGGGCGGGGCGGAGGTGCTGCCGGGAGGGTGCTTGGGTGAATAGCTCCAGCGGTCGCCGTCGAACTGGAAAGAGTTGAGCACCCCGTTGGCGTCCCGGTAGATGCAGTGGAGCTTGCCGCCGTACGCGACGAGGGCGGGCGCGGAGGGGCTTGCAGCGCCGCCGCCGAGCTGGGTATAGCTGCTCCATTGGCTGCCGTCGAAGCTGTTCCAGTACAGGCCCTGGTCGGTGAGGCCGCGAACCATGCAGTACAGCTTGCCGTTGTAGGAGGCCAGCGCCGGCGCGCCGGGGGTACGCCCTGGGATCTGGACGTCCCCGCTCCAACCGCTTCCGCTCAGGACGGTGGAGCGTATCACGGTGCTGACGGTGGGCTCGGTCACCTCCGCCTTGATGTTGATCTGGTGGTGGCCGCCGCCGCCGTTGAAGTCCCAGAAGTCGTAGCCACCGGGGCGCTGGCTCAGGGCTTTCAGCGCCGAGCGGGTGAGGCCGATGGAGCGCTCCTTGACGAGGTCGTCTTCGTTGGTGATCAGGCTCAACAGCCAGTCAAAAAGCCTCGCGATGAGCCCGACCAGGGAGAACCAGGCGCTGCTGCCCTCGTACTCGCCGGTGTTGTCTTCCAGGTCCTCGGAGGCCTTGAAGCAGTAGGCGGAGATGTCCCGAAGGCCCTTACGCAGATTGCTGTACCAGCCGCTGCCGCTGTGGTCGGCTTCCCAGCAGGCGATGTTGCAGGTGAGCCACTTGTCCACAATGCCGTTGAACAGGTACGAACCCGCGGCGAAGTACCGGTGGCTGCCCTTGACGATTGAGCCGAACTCCGGCGACTCATACTCCTTCGCGGACCCGGCGTCGCTGCCGGCCGAGGAGGTCCAGTAGATCTCGTCCTTGCCCGCCTCACCGGACCTGCGTTTGCACCAGAAGTCGCGAAAGGACAGCTTGACGTAGAGCGCGTCCGCCCCGTCGATTCCGCGTGGTGCCTGCTCCTGTGGGCCGACGACGACGGTGATTCCGCCGCCGTGGGTCGCCAGCGCTTGCATGAACTCTTCGGTGTCCAGCGGCGCATCGGGCGCGAGTTCGTCCAGGCGGACCAGGCTGGCGTTGGGCTGTGCGGCGATCTCGGCGCCGATCCGGGGGAAGTCCGCGACCAGTTCCTCGACGGAGAAGCCTTCGGTCAGCGGCCGGCCGGTGATGGTGTCCGGGAATAGTTCCCGCGCCGTTGTGGGGAGGTCTCCTCCTGGTAGACCCGGCCGAACTCGGCGATCTCCTCCTCGGCCAGTACCGTGCCCATCGCCTCGACCAGGAGCTGTTCCAGTTCGGTCAGTTCCAGCCCCTTGGCGTTGCGGGCGGCGGCGTGCAGACTCGCGCCGATCAGCGTGTTGCCGCCGTGGCTCAGTCGCATGCGCAGGTCCCTCTTGGTGCCGGACCGCGCCCCTGACAACTGGGCCCGCAAGCGTGACAACCGTTCCTCGGTGGTCACGGGTGATTCGGACATGGTGATCCTCTCCCCAGCACAGACATTGTGTGAGCATTTCGTCGCTCTTAGTAACGATATCGGGCGTCGCGAGACGGACTTTGCGCTTGCCGGCGCCGCCCCGTCCCCCCACATGGCTGCAACAGCGCCCGGGGCTCCCACCGCTCGGCAACGAGCTTTTGATCTTCATTTTGCTACTGAATGCGCCTGCTAAATGTGCCCGTTGCGCTCCGTATTGTTTCCGTTTGTCGCAATGAAGTGAGATCATCGGTCAGCCCCAGGGGGTCGCTGCCAAGGCGCTGAGGCGCTCCTCGCATACTCGCCGCACTGAGCAGCGCGTGTGACCACCTCCGAAGTACCCGGAACAGCTCCTCCCGGCCGATCTCAGGGAACCTCTACAGGGCCTCCAGCTCCTGGTCCGCGAACACCCGCGTCGCCAACCGGCCACCTCCTGCCAGAGCCCGAAGATCCCCTGCTCACGAGCCTGTCGGGCTATATCCGCCCGATTTTCCGCGAGCACTACGGGGACCCCGCCGACCTGACACTCCCGTGCGCGGCGCGGATTCAGGATCACCTCGCCGAGGACATCCCGCAGCGACTAACGACCAGTTCAGTTACTGAGAGTTACTTTGAGGGCTCATCGCACGGACCCGAGCGGAGGGCCTTTCCGGCCAAATCCACCCCCCGCTGTTGCAACAACAGGGGGCACGTAGGTCAGAAGGAATATGCGCTGAGCTCACCTTTAAGGCAACTGAAAGATCCTTTCTTAACGTAGCCCGCATGAGATTCAGCCCATTCCTGGCGGCCATCGCCGCCGCCCTGCTCCTCGCCCCCTCCCCTGCCATGGCCACGGCCAAGGCAGGGGCCCCTGCCGCCACCGAGGAGTCCGACCGCGAGATCGTCTTAGCTCAACTCGACTACACGACCGGGCTGTCGGTGACCTTCACCGACAGCGTCCCGTCCGACGAGGTCGGGATGGTCCAGACCGGAATGATCGGTCGCGCCCCCCTCATCGCCCGTGACGACGAGGACACCCTCCTGGAGACCTATCTGGAGATCACCCCGCCCGACGTCGCGGTCCCCCGGCGTCTCGTCGAGGCCCACGGCGCCGACCTGCCCGCCGAGCTGCAGCGGCGCAGGATCACCAGCGAGCCGGTCACGGCGGGCGGCCTGACCGCCCCGGCGAGCGCGGTCCGCTCCGGCACGTCGACCTGCACCTGGTCGCCCTTCGGCTGGACGCTCTGGCACGACGACGGGGTGCCAGGCCTGCCGGCCAAGTCGTACAGCACGTTCGACTTCGGCGGCTTCAAGCAGAGCATCGCCGAGAGCTACGTCGCCAACTGCACCCCGCAGAGCTCGTCGAGCAACCTCTGGGCCCGGCACCGGATCTACTACAGGAACATCCTCGGCAACTTCGTGAAGCACTTCGAGGGCCTGGTGCCGCCGGGGCACCACCAGGCCGTGGTGAAGTCGGGCGCGATCAAGCGGCACCGCACGGTCTCCTACGACGACGCCTGGAACGCCGACCCGTCCTGCGGCGGCGGCACCTGCGTCTACGCCCGTGAGGGCCGTTTCCGCAGCTAGAAGCTCGGCGGCCGCTTCTCGCGCAGCTGGGCGCGCTGGTGGCGGCCGCCGCGCACGGTCAGATGAGCGGCCCCTGGCCGACGTTCATCATCGGCGTGGGCGCCGAGGCCGTCATCCGCGCCTGTCCCGACCGAAACCTGCAACCGCAGCGAGAAACCATCACCTGGGGTCACCCGCGACGATCACTCCATTTTGGGGCCGGGGCCACGCTCGGGAGGAGGACGCCCGGTAGAGGGGAGCGATCCTGGCGGGTTTCGGGCGGTAGCATCCTGCAAGTCGATCAGGTCGGTGAGCAGGGTGGGCAGCAGTTGCTGCGGGTACGGTGGCCGCCACACCCACCCTGATGCTCGCCACCGATGTCGCCACCATCGCTGGGGTGTCGCACCACAGCCTGCTCTCCGGCAACCGGGGCGCGCTGCACCCAGCGCTGCCCCGATTCCTCAGCGCACGTCAGGAGACCCGATGAGCACCCCGCGACAACGCCTCTACCTGCTGCTGCTCGCCATTGGCATCATCGTCCCCTATCGCCACGCCATCGGCTGGCTCAGAGAGCACGGGCTCGACCTGCCGCGTTTCGTCGACGACATGCTCGCCAACGACATCGCCGCGTTCTTCGCCTGGGACGTCGTCATCGCGGTGGTGATACTGCTCGCCGCGGCCGTCACCGACCGCGCCCTGCACGTCCGCGATCGCGTGTGGGTCGTCATCGGTTCGCTCGCCGGCGCCTCGGTCGGGCTCCCGCTCTACCTGTGGCTGCGGGAGCGCCGACGGCGACCGGCGGAAGGCGCGGCCCTAGCCGGTGGCGTGCGGCTCTCGCGCTGAGCTGCACGATAGTCATTGGATGCCGATGGTCACGGGGTCCCGGTAGTCCTGAAGAAACTTTGGTCGGATACGCCCCTGGCTTGCGATGATGCGGGGATTCCTGGTAGCCCAAAAGCCGCAACGCATGATCGTTAAGTGACACGAACGTTCGTTCGCGATACAGGTGAAGGTCACTCCGTGGAAGGCGGCGTGGCTGGTGAAGGTCGCCCCATCGAACTTGGTGTAGTCCGTGAAGGTCGCTTCGCGGAACATGGCGTCACGGACGCGGCAGCCGTTCAGGTTCAGATTGATCAGGGTGGCGCCGGTGAGATCGAGCTGGATGCCGGGCCAGTGGCGGGCGTTGAGATCGGCATCGCGTGGCTGCCACCAGCGGCGGGCGGGCGGCTGGTAGCGCAGATGGTCGGCCAGGATGCGCTGGGCGGTCAGACGCACCTCCTGTTCCTCGTGCGGGTCGCGGCCGCGACCCGCGTCCGGGCGGGAGGCGCCGGCGCGGGCAGCCCGCTGGGCGGCGCGGATCCTCGTGTGGCGGTCCTGCTCGGACGGCGGGGTGAACGGCATGCGCAGGTAGGCGCAGATCACGTTCACGATGGTCTGGCGCAGCGCCGAGGTGTCCTGGGCGAGGCGTTCCAGAGCCTACAGGCCGCCGAGACGGACCGGGGCCTGGTCGTTGCCGAGTTGCTCGACCGCCTTGGTGTACAGCTCGATGACCCGGCGCTCGGCCGCGTCGTGCGTGGTGTGCGCGGTGGCCAGCTCCTGGTGCCGCTGGCGGCGTACGGCCAGCAGCAACGTCACCGCAGCACCGACGCCTGCACCGGCCGCCAGCGCGGTCCGAACGGCCTCGATCCGAGCCGAGACCTGCCCGGCGACGGGCACCGTGTCCAGACCTTGCAGCAGCCAGGCGCTGGTGCCCCAGACCGCCGCACCGACCAGCAACGCCGCAGGAAGAGCCCACCACCACATCGAACGCGGTGGCCGCAGCTCGGGCGGACGCACAGACGGCCGAGGAGAGCCCCGGAGAAAGCCCATGCACCCGATTCCACCCCGCATAGCACCCGCTTCGGGGTCAGTTGCTCAACTCGTGATGCGACGCTCTCTGACCTGCGGCACCACCTCTACTTTGCGGCTCATCGCACCGACCCGAGTAGGCGCCCTCCTCCCGAACGCGGCCCCGGCCCCAAGTGAGCTGATCAGTGCAGGTCACCGAGGTTCCAAGAAGACCGTGTTCTCAGAAGCGGAGACGCTACCGACTTTCGAGAACACACGTGATTCCGGCTTGAAACCCCAGCTCAGTACCTCCGAGAACAGGACCTCACTGCTCCATGGCGGCTGAGGTCACGTTCAGGAGGAGGACGCCGTTGAAGCGCGCCTCAACGGGTCAGTCGAGTGGGCGCTTGTCTTTCAGCGTGTAGCCGCCCTTCGTCACCGGCGCGTCGGGAGCCGGGGCCATGCACCTGGTCAGGGGCGGCTCTCCCTTCAGCGTCGCCCCGGACAGCCCGATCCGGCTGGGACCGGCGCCCTTGCCCGCGACGTAGAAGCTCACCCCCATACGGACACGGCGCTTCACCAGGTCCTCCCACGGACCACCGGGAGTGGTGCGGACGAGTATCCCGGTCACGGTGGCGGTGGGGCCGCCGGTGGTCAGGCAGTCGACTTCGAGTTCTCCCCAGTTCTCCTGATGAGGCTTCCCCGGCTCGTCGACCCCGTGGTAGATGCGGAACGTGCCCCAGGACCGGGTGGGAATGCTGGGGCTCTCCTGGGTGAACTCGCTGTGCGCGTCGACCGTGATCTGGACATCGTTGCCGGGGGCGGGGAAGTACATCCGCGCCCACCCCTTGATGCTGGAGGTGGTCGTGGCGGTCGGGGTGCTCTCGGCCGGTGCCGTGGTCACGGCAGGGGCAGCGGGCTCTACGGCCGGGGCAGCGGGCGCGGCGACCGCGACCGAGGCGCCGGTCACGGTCGTCGTGGCCGCCAGCGCGAGGACGGCGATGATTCGAGGAGCCGCCTGAATCATGGTGGTTCTCCGATTTGGGAGTGGCGTGAACTGACACCACGACTGTCGTGGACGGCCGGATCTCCCACCTCCCCCTCCCAGGGGAGTCTCCTGACCCGTGGTACGCACGGGCGCCACGTCCGCACGATGTGGCAGCGCCCACCCGATCACCCGGTTTCAACAGCCGCCATCGGCTATGGCGGGCATCGCTTGCCCGGCTCGTTCCGAAGGTCCCAGCTCCACCGGCACATGATCATCCACCGCCGGGCGGCGAGTGAGCACGCGGCGTCGCCGGCGGTCAGCCGCGCCGGTGCCGCGGCAGCAGCAAGCTGACCGCCGCGATGGCCAGGCCGAGCCCGGCCGCCATGAGGAAGACCAGGTCGTAGCCGGCGGCGAGGGCATCGGACGGGGAACTCCCGCTGGCTTCCGACGCGGCTCTGGTGCCGGCGGCCGTCGCGAGCACCGCCAGGCCGATCGACCCGCCGACCTGACTGGCGGTGTTGGCCAGGCCGCCGATGATCCCCGCGTCGCCCTCGGGACCGTCGGCGGTCGCCGCGGCCATGAGGGTGGAGAACGTCAGCCCGATGCCGACCGCGATGAGCAACGTAGGCCCGAGCACGCTGGTGACGTAGCCGCTGTCGGCGTGGGCCAGGGAGAGCCAGCCGAAACCGGCCAGGAAACAGGCGCTGCCGGCAAGCACCAGGGGGCGCACACCGGTTCTCGGCAGCAGGACGGCGGCCCATCGCGCGACCACCATGAACATCACCGCCGCGGGTGTCTGCCCGAGCCCGGCTTGAAGCGCGCTGAAGCCGAGTACGTTCTGCAGGAAGAGTGACGTGAAGTACCACATCGCGATGGCAATTCCGCCGAACAGCAGCAGCATGCCGTTGCCGACGGCCACCCCCCGGATCTTGAACAGTCGCAGGGGCACCATCGGCCGGGTGGCGAAACGCGCCTCCACCGCAGTGAAGACGACGAGCAGGAGCAGGCCCGCCACGGCCGGCCCGACGACCAGCACGGACGACCAGCCGTGATCGGCGCTCTGCATGACCCCGTAGATCAGTGCAGCCAGCCCCGCCGTCCCCGTGACCGCGCCAGTAAGATCGAGCGATTCCCGCCGGCCGGTTCGCGTGCCGGCCAGCGACATCATGGCCACGACGATCAGCACCGCGCCGATCGGCACATTGATGAGGAAGACCCACCGCCACGACAGGCCAGTGGTGATGGCACCGCCCGCGACCGCGCCGACCGTCCCGCCCACGCCGCCCGCGGCAGACCATGCGCCGAACGCCTTGGCACGCGCGTTCGGCTCGGTGAAGGAGGTGTTGATCACGGCCAGCGTCGCCGGGGCCATCATGGCGGCTCCGATGCCCTGCGCGAGGCGGGCCGCCACCAGGATCTCCGGAGCGGTCGCCAGGCCGCCGACCAGACTCGAGGCGGAGAACAAGAACAACCCGGTGACCAGCATCCGGCGCGGGCCGAACAGGTCAGCGGCGCGGCCACCCAGCAGCATGAAGCCGGCGAAGGTAAGCAGGTAGCCGTTCACCACCCAGGCCAGGCCAGTGGGTGTGAAGCCGAGGTCTTCGCGGACCGAGGGCAGGGCGACGTTAACGATGGACGCGTCCAGAATGACCATGAACTGGCAGGCACCCGCCAGTGACAGGACCAACCAGGCGGGGCCGGCGTGCGGCCTGGCCCGCTGAGTTATGGTGCTGGTGCTTGTCATGACTTCCTCCTCGCTGACTCGCCGCTCACGCGGTCCGGGAGGTTGTCCCGGCCATGGTTTCGCGGGCGTTCCCATTGCCCGCGGCGGCATCGGTGACGCGGCTGCCTTCCAGCAGCCGGATCGTGATCTGGGCCAACCGCCGTCCCTGGTACCTGGCCGCTTCCAGCGCCGCGGCGTCTGAGCCGTCTCCGGTCGGGCCGGTCACAGACGACGTGCCGTAGGGGTTGCCGCCGGCGGCGTACACGACCGGATCGGTGAATCCGGGCGGGACGATCAGTGCCCCCCAGTGGTAGAAGACATTGCCCAGCGACAAGATCGTTGCCTCGCTGCCGCCGTGCCGGTTGAACGCCGAGGTGAAGGCCGTCACCGGTTTGTCGGCCAGTCCGCCTTCGTGCCACAGCCCGCCGGCCTGGTCGATGAACTGCTTGAGCTGCGCGGCAGGCGCACCGAACCGCGTCGGCGTCCCGAACGCAAATGCATCGGCCCACGCCAGGTCCTCAACCGAGGCCTGGGCGATCGAACTGGCGGCATCGGCGTGCCGCCGCCACTGCGGGTTCTGGTCAATCGCGCTGTCGGGCGCCAGCTCGGCGACCCGCCGCAGCCGCACTTCGGCCCCGGCCGAGGCGGCGCCCTCGGCGACGGCCTGCGCGAGTGCGTGCACAGTGCCTGTCGCGCTGTAGTAGATGACGGCGACCTTCACGGTCATGTCCGGCTCCTCGATGTCATGTAGGATTAGTTATGCGAATAAATATTATGCGCATAACTAATCTGTCAAGGAGAGCCCATGGACTTCGAGCACGCCGACGCTCTCAACCAGGCCATCCGCCTGTTGAGCCTGCGCCACCGGGCCAGGGCCGCGGCGCTGCTGGCCCCGCTCGGCCTGCACCCCGGACAGGAGGCGCTCCTGCTTGAGCTCGCCCGGACCGGCCCGAGAATCCAGACCCAGCTCAGCGAAGCGCTCGGCTGCGAGCCGCCCAGCGTCACGCTCATGACCCGCAAGCTCGAAGCCAGCGGCCACATCCGCCGCAAACCCGTCCCCTCCGACAAGCGCGCCAGCATCGTCGAACTCACCGACAGCGGCAAAGCTCTAGCCGACCAGGTCAAGCACCTTTGGTGCGCCCTGGCGGAGGAGACCGTGGCCGGCCTGCCTGCCGAAACGGTGGCAGAACTACCCGGCATCCTCAGAACCTTGACCGGCAACGTGGATACCAGGCGCCCCCGCCGCCCACACGGCGCCGGCACGGCCTAGCGCGCCGGGCGCTCACCCAGCGTCGGCCGGGGCCATCCGCTCGCCCGGCACCTCAACGACTTCCTCGCCAGATCGCGCCGAAAGTGGCCAAAGTCCCTACATAGGTGAGTCTCTGGCCTCTGTCATGCGGGGTTCACGGTGAGCACCCTGGAGTCAGATGCTGACATCAAGGGGTCACAGGATGTGCAACTACTGCGGTTGCCGGGAGTTTCCGCTGATCGGGCGGCTCACCGAGGAGCACGGCGCGATCGAGGAGACCGCCGGGGCACTACGCCGGGCGATCAACGAGGGCCGGTACGGCGATGCCGTACTCCTGCTCGACGAGTTGGTCGCCCAGCTGGTCCCGCACACCGTCACCGAGGAGAACGGGCTCTTCGCCGAGCTGCGCGCCGAGGGGTCGCTGGCCGAAGCGGTGGACCTGCTCTGCGCCGAGCACGACGACATCCATGGAGTGCTCAGCGGAATCGACCGCGCGGGGCCGGACTGGACCGCCGTGCTGGAGGCGCTGCACAAGCTGCGCCGGCACATCGACAGCGAGGAGCACGGCCTGTTCCCCGCAGCGGTCATCATGCTGCCGATACCGGCCTGGGACCGCATCACCGCAGAACAATCCGCGGCCAGCGGATAGCGGGACAGGACAAAGGTCCCAGAAGCCGCGTGCCCAAGGTCCCGCACCCGGATGCGTCACGCGGTCTGACAGCTACCCCCCATGGCGGTCCGGGCCTTCCTCCCCGGACGCCCCGGCGCCGGACGGCCTCCTCTCAGCCGTCCGGCGCCGACCACCGCTCACGAACGACCATTCATAGACCGCAAAACCAAAGGTCACGGCCATACAGGAGGACTTTCATGACCGAGCGGACGAAAGGGAACGCAAACGACGTCGTCCTGGAGACGATCCGCGCCCACCATGACCGGCTCGGCCGGACGATGTCCGACCACGCCGTGACCATCGGCCGTTCGATCGACCGGCTGGCGTCACCCTCCGCCCGGCAGGCGGTGCTGGTCGCCTTCTGCACCGGGGAGGTACTCCCGCACGCGGTCGCCGAGGAGGAGACGCTGTATCGCGTCGCGGCGGATCTGCCCGAGACACGGCTGCTCGTGCGCGCCATGAGCGCCGAGCACGTCGTCCTGCGCGACCTCGTCGGCGAACTTGAGAGGGCGAGCACGCCGGGAGAGGCCGTCAGCACCGCCGCGGCGCTGAACGCTCTGTTCCAGTCGCACCTGAGCAAGGAGAACGACGTCCTGCTGCCCGCTCTGGCCGACGCCGGTGTCGATCTCGGTGCCCTGCTCGACGGGATGCACGAGATCCTCGGGGAACCCGCCCCCGAGCAAAGCTGCGGGTGTGGCGGCTGCGGGTGCGGCGCTCAGGACCTGGTGACGGAGGGCACCGCCGGCAGCGCGTTCGGCGGCGCGAAGGCCGCCGCCGGGGAATTCCTCGTCGGAGAACTCGACGTACGCCGCCTGGTCCCCGCCCGGCGCCACGAGGAGATCTTCGCCACCTTCCGGGAGCTGCCGACGGGCATGGCGTTCGTCCTCGTCAACGACCACGATCCCCGGCCGCTCTACTACCAGTTCGCCGCCGAGCACCCCGGCGAGTTCACCTGGGACTACACCGAGTCGGGCCCGGCCGTGTGGCGGGTTCGCGTCGGCCGCCCCTGATCGGCGCGGAACCGTACCCGGAGGTCACCCCACATACGCCCAAAATCCACATTGGGGTGATCTTGAAGGGTCGAGTGGCGGGGTTGATGAAGCTGTACCGCGCTGGACATGACCGACGTGCTGCGCCTGCGCCCCAACGCCTTCGACCCCGACCTACCCCAGATCGACTTCACCGCCTTGACCGAGGCCGCCTAATTGTATGAGGCCAGTACGTTGTCGCCGATTCAGTTGGAGCTGTGCGAGCACCCGGCTGACCGTGCGCCGGCTCACTGGGACGTCCTGCTGGCTGAGTTCGAAGGCGATCCGTGCCGCCGACTACTTGTGGCTGCGGCGCATAGTTTCGATCTGTACGACAACGTCGCCTGGGGTCGCGGTGGGTTGCCGGTGCGGCGTCGAGGGCCGGTCGACTAACCCGAGGTCGCCGAACTGCCGGTATCGATTCACCCATTTCGACGCCGTGGCTCGCGAAATGCCCATTTCGGCGGTCACGTGGGAAATCGGTCGGCTCCGGCACCGCTCCACCAGTCGCCGCCTGCCTTCGACCGACAGCGGCGAGTTGCGGTGCGTCATCCTGCGGTTGAGCAGAGCCTTGAGCGCGCTGCGTTGCATGGTGCCGGTTAGGGTCTGAGCACGATTTTGCCGTGGGTGTGTCGGCGTTCGAGTTCGGTGTAGGCCTGGCGGACCTGCGTCAGCGGGTAAACGTTGGCGATCGGGACTTCGAGGTGTCCGTCGGCGATCAGGGCGGCCAGTTCGGCAAGTACCTCGGCGCCAGGTCTGGCGTTGGTTCCGGGTTCGGTCTTGACTCCGTACCTCGCGGCTGCCGCGAAGTCGGCGATCGTGTCGATCCGTTCGACCGCGACGCCGAGAGCCAGGGCCAGTTCGACGTACCCGCCGCCGTAGGTGTCGATGAAGGCATCGATGCCGCTCGGTGCGGCGGCCTTGATCCGGTCGGCGACGCCGTCACCGTATGCGACCGGAATCACACCGTGTGTTTGCAGCCATTCATGGTTGTGCTCGCTCGCCAGGCCGATGACCGTGGCTCCGGCACGGCGCGCGAGCTGAACGGCGAGCGAGCCGACTCCTCCGGCTGCTGCGGAGATGACGACGGTCTCCCCGCTGTCGAGTTGTATGGAATGCACTGCCCCCCACGCAGTCACTCCGGCGACGTACAGGCCGCCCGCTACCTCCCATGAGATGCTGTCCGGCTTGGGTGTGAGGTTGTCGACGTCGACCAGGACCAGCTCGGCCTGTGCTGCCCGCCGCTCGGAGAACCCAATCACCTCGTCGCCGACCACGAATCGGTCGACTCCGGCGCCGACCTCGGCGACAACTCCGGCGAGGTCGCTGCCCTGCCCGGATGGAAAGGTCGAGGGAAAGATGTCGGCCATCGCGCCGGTGCGTATGGCCGCCTCACCGGGGTTGATGCCTGCGGCCTTGACCCGCACGAGGACCTGCCCGTACTCGGGCACTGGCCGGTCGACCTCGGCGACCCGCAACACCTCGATTCCACCGAACTCGTCGTATCTGACTGCCTTTGTCATTGTCTTGCTTCTCCTGTGGCGCGCGATGCGCGGCTGACGTCGAGAACGGGAATGGTTCGTGCCGGTGTGGCTGTTACCAGGGCACCGTTCCGGCGTCGTCGAAGAATCCGCCGGTCGGTCCGTCGTCGGGCAGGGTTGCGAGGTGAATCGCGATGGCCGCGCCCTGTTGTGGTGTGCGGACGCCTTGGAAGCCGTTGAGGTCGGTGGCGGTGAAGCCGGGGCAGCCGGAGTTGATCAGGATGTTGGTGTCGCTCAGTTCCTTGACGTATTGGATGGTGAGGGCGTTGAGGAAGGTCTTCGAGGCCAAGTAGGCGGCGGGAACCGGGCCCATGTCGATGCCCGGTGTGGTTTGCAGGGCGAGCGAGCCGACGCTGCTGGACATGTTGACGATCCGCGGTGATGCCGAGTCGCGCAGCATCGGCAGCATCGCGTTGGTGACCCGGATGACGCCGATCACGTTGGTTTCCACGACAGCTCGCACGGTCGCGGGCTCGACCGTGGTCGGTGTCTGTGGCATACCGCCGGTGATCGCGGCATTGTTGACCAGGACGTCGAGCCCTCCGGCATGGCCGGCGATCAGCTCGGCCGCGGCGGCGACACTTTCGTCGTCGGTGACGTCGAGCGGCACGCCGAACGCGTCGGTCCCGGCCGCGCGCAGCTTCTCCACCGCGGTGTCGCGGCGTTGTTGATCCCTCGCGCCCACACCGATTCGCCAGCCAAGCGCGCCCAGGCCAGCGGCGATCTCGTATCCGATTCCCTTGTTCGCGCCGGTCACCAGCGCGATCGTCCGTTCACTCATACCGTCGATCATGTTGCGGACTCGGGTGGGGCGTCCAAGACCGGTCGGGTGGGCGGCGATACCGCACGGGTATTGGTCGTGGTCAGCGCCGGATACGATGAGCGGGTGGAGACGCGGGAGTTGCGATACTTCGTCGCCGTCGCCGAGGAGTTGCACTTCGGGCGGGCGGCACAACGGCTCGCGATGGCGCAACCACCACTGTCGCGGGCGATCCAGCAGCTGGAACGGCGGCTCGGAGTCGTTCTGCTGCACCGCACCGCTCGCGCCATCGCCTTAACCGAGGCCGGGTCGGTGCTGCTGCGGGAGGCGCGGACCGCGCTCGACGCGGTCGAAGCCGCCGAGCGGCGCACCCGCCGCGCCGCGGGCGACCAGCCCGGTGTGGTGCTGGCCGCCAAGGCCGGAGCGTCCAGGGAACTGTTGTCGAAGCTTCTGGACGCCTACGCCGCTGAACCGGGCGCCGTGGCCGTCGAGGTGATGCTGTGCGGGCCGGGCGAGCCGGAAAGTCTGCTGCGCACCGGGCGTGCCGACGTTGCTCTGCTCCACCGACCTTACGACACGACAGCCGGATTCGACACCGAGGATCTGCACACCGAACAGCAGGTCGTGGTCCTGCCCAAGGGTCATCCCCTCGCCAACCGGGCGCATCTGTCGTTAGTCGAGGTCAACGCCCAGACGGATCTTCCCCTGCCGCGCTGGCCTGGACGGGATGGCGGCCATCCGGACGGCCCCGGCCCGCAGGTGCGCGACCATACCCAACTGTTCCAACTGATCGCGCTCGGACTGGCCTGCGCCGTCGTACCCGAGTCGCTCCGAGACCAGCTACGCGACGACCACGCCATCGTGCCGGTGCCGGACGCACCGGCCGTCACGACCGTCATTGCCTGGCCGCCACACAGCAGATCCAAAGCCGTCGCCGACCTCGTCCGCATCGCGACACGCCTCTAGCCGATACCCGCTGCAGCACCGCTGTTCGCAGGCCGCACGACTGTACCGAGCATCACCAATGTTTCGGGATACATCCGGATTCGGGATACATCCGGAAATGCCGCGTGGAGTTCGCGGGTTAACGGTGAGGGCCCGCGAATACGCGGTGATCGCCCCCACGATCGCGCCACCGCTCGGCGCGCCTAGTTCAAACGTCGCAAACCAAGCGGTGGGCGGATAGGCCAAGAGGCCCACGACTAGGCCGACGCAACAACCGGACAGGCCAGCGACGACGGCACCGACCGCTCCGAAGCGCCCGACCGTCTCTGGCCAATCCGAGGTTCTCCCGCTGGTCACGGCAATATCGTCTTCCGGTCACCGACTGGCGACAAGATCCGACCGCTCATGCCGGGATTGACGAAGTTCAGCCGTGACCACCACCGACGACAACGTCATGGCCAGCAACACCTAATAGGAGGCGGCCGTGGCAAGAGCGTGGCCGGCTCGTTGTCCTCACGCGATGGCTTCCTTGCCGTCGCTCACCACGAACTCGCCGGTGCCGGTGGTGGCGAACGCAGTCTGACGCAGGGTGAGCGAGACCGCTCCAGAACCCCCGCTCAGCACCTGCGACTCGGTGATCTGGTAGGTCGCCGGGATGGCGCCGTCGGCGAACAGGCGCTTGCCCTCGCCCACGACGACCGGGAACTGGATCAGCCGGTAGACATCGACCAGCCCGGCGTCGTGCAGGGCGCGTACCAGCTGCCAGCTGCCGTGCACCTGCAGTTCACCGCCGGGCTGCTGCTTGAGCCGGCGCACCTGCTCGATGATGTCGCCGCGCAGCACCTCGGTTTTGCCCCAGGCCGCGTCGGCGTCGGACAGGGTGTCGCTGACGACGTACTTCTGCCAGGTGTTGAGGGCGGTGGCCACGATGTTGTCCGGGTCGGTCACCTGCGACCAGTAGGGGCGCATCATCTGGAAGGTGCTGCGCCCCAAAAGGATGGCGTCGGCCTTGCGGAACCAGCCGTCGACGGGGGCGAGCTGGCCGTCGGCGGCGTGGGGCACCATCCAGCCGCCGCGCTCGAAGCCGTTGCTGGGGTCTTCCCCGGCCCCGCCCGGACCCTGCATGACGCCGTCGAGGCTGATGAAGGTGTGAACGCTGAGCTCCATGATTATTTGCTCCCCTTTGTGTACGATGTCCACATCTGCGGACAGGCGGAACATTACACACACAAGTGAATGCTGTCCACATTGGGGGGACGACATGGCCGACCTGGCCAAACGAAGCACCTACCGGCACGGCAACCTGCGCCAGGCCCTCCTGCAAGCAGGCATCGACCTGGCCCGTGAGGGCGGCCCGGAGGCGGTGGTGCTGCGCGAGGCCACCCGGCGCGCCGGAGTGGCCCCCAACGCCGCCTACCGCCACTTCGCCGACCGGAACGCCCTCGTGCACGCCGTCTCCCTGGCCGCGATGGCCCAACTGGCCCACGCCATGGAAGCCGAGATGGAAACCGCGCGAGCCGGCCTGCTGCCGCTCGCCGAGGCGGCCCAGGCGGCCTGCGCGCGTTTTCGCGCCGTCGGCACCGGCTACCTGCGCTTCGCCCGGGCGGAGCCGGGGCTGTTCCGGGCGGCGTTCCTGGTCCCCGACACCATGGCCGAAGCCGCGATCGACACCTCCGCCGGAGACAGCGGGCTGACCCCCTTCCAACTGCTCGGCGCGGCCCTGGACGCGCTCGTCGAGTGCGGCCGCATGCCCGCCGAACGCCGTCCAGGCATGGAGTTCCTGGTCTGGTCGTCCGTGCACGGCCTGGCCGTCCTGCTCATCGACGGACCCTTGCGCGGCCTGCAGCCCGACCAGGCCGACCAGACCACCCACCTCCTGATCGACATGATCGAAAGAGGACTGTGACGATGATGGGACATCGACGCACGGCCGGGGAGGGATACGGCCGGCGTCAGTCGTCGGCGCCCAGCCACAGGTCGGGGCCGAAGACCTCGTAGTGGATGTCGCGGGCCGCCACACCCGCCTTGATGAGCTGGGCGCGCACATCGCGCATGAACGGCAGCGGGCCGCACATGTAGGCCACGGCCCCCTCGGGGATCTCCACGCCGGTCAGGTCCATCCGGCCGGTGCGGGCGTGGCCGCACGCCTTCTCCTCGTACCAGAGGATCCGCTCGGCGCCAGGCAGTGTGTCGATGAACTGTTCCATGTCCTCCCGCAGCGCGTGGTCGGCCCTGCACCGGTCAGCGTGCAGCAGCAGGACCCGGCGGGTGGAGCCGGTGGCGACGAGGTGTTCGAGCATCGCGGCCATCGGGGTGTAGCCGATGCCCGCCGAGACGAGCACGAGTGGCGCTTCACCGTCCTCCAGGGCCACGTCGCCGAACGGCGCCGACAGGGTCAGCTCGTCGCCCACCTCGACGGTGGCGTGCAGCAGGGTGGACACCTCTCCGTCCGGGGCGTCGCCGCCGCGCACCCGCTTGACGGTGATCCGGCGCAGTCCACCCTCGCTACAGCCCGACAGCGAGTACTGGCGGAGCTGATACACCCCGTCGGGCATTCGCATCCGGACGCTGACGTACTGGCCGGGACGGCCGGGCGGGACCGGGTCGTCGTCGGCCGGGCGTAGCAGGAAGGAGGCCACGTCGGGCGTCTCCTCCCGGCGCCCGATGACGTGCCACTGCCGCCAGGTGTTCCCGTCGCGCGCGCCGGCCTCGGCGTAGATCTGGGCCTCCAGGGCGATCAGCGCGCCGGCCATCAGCCAGTACACCTCATCCCAGGCCGCGGCGACCTGCGGGGTGACCGCGTCGCCGAGCACCTCGGCGATCGCGCCGAAGAGGTACTTCTGCACGATGATGTAGTGATCGGAGGTGATACCGACCGCGGTGTGCTTGTGGGCGATGCGCGCGAGCATCCGGTCGGGGCGCTCGTCGGGGCGCTCGATCAGCGCGGCGGCGAACGCGGCGATGGAACCGGCGAGGGCCTTGCGCTGTTCACCGTTCGCCTGGTTGCCGCGGTTGAACATGCCGTCGAGCAGTTCCGGGCGCTCAGTGAACATCGTGTCGTAGAACCGCGTGGCGATGGCGTCGAGCGAAGCGCCGACGACGGGCAGCGTGGCGCGGATGATCCCGGCGGATTCCGGGGACAGCATGGGGCCTCCTGGCACACGAGGGGACGAGATTCCAGAGAGAAAAATTGGAATCTCATATGCATATTAAAAGCCGCACCCTGGGCCCCTCCATCCGGGGGCCGGGGTCAGCGGACGGCCAGACCTGGCAAGGTGAGGGAGAGCAGCACCGGTCCCGTAGGCGACGCCACCAGGGAGTCGACCGTGACCGGGTCGAGTGAGGCGAAGAACGCCTCCTGCGCCTCGCGCAGCGCCGCCCGCAGACGGCAGGCGGCCCGCAGCGGGCACGGCGGGTCATCCTCGCAGCCCACCACGTCTCCCGCGCCCTCCAACGCTCGGACGATGCCGCCGACCGACGCGCGATGCCCCGCCTCTGTGAGCCGCAGGCCGCCGCCCCGCCCCCTCCTCGTCTCCACGAGCCCCAGCTCACCGAGACGCGCGACCGCCTTGGCCGCGTGGGTGTACGGCACTGCAAGCGCCTCCGCGACCGAGCGGGTCGTCGGCAGTTCGGCCTCGTCCGCCACCGCCAGCCGCATCACGATGCGGAGCGAGATGTCGGTGAAAGCGGTCAGGCGCATGCCTCCACGGTAGAGGGTCTCCTCCCCCCGATCCGCTCCCTACGCGGGCCGACCGCCTCCCGTCCTTTGACCGAATGAGACGATCTCCAGAACGGTCAGGCCAGCCGGTCGAACTCGCCCGCCTTGACGCCCTCGACGAAGAACCGCCACTCGGCGGGAGCGAAGAGCAG
Source organism: Streptosporangium sp. NPDC000396 (assembly GCF_042898655.1). NCBI lineage: Bacteria > Bacillati > Actinomycetota > Actinomycetes > Streptosporangiales > Streptosporangiaceae > Streptosporangium > Streptosporangium sp. NPDC000396. Next base: position 49,625 of record NZ_JBIAZA010000014.1, on the reverse strand, counting down.
CTTGGGACCAGCGGGGTTCTTGCTGTCACGAACCGCGACCACACCGGGCAGGTTGTCGGCGACCTCGACACACTGCCCGCCATTGTCCGAAGAACGCGACGACTTCCGCCACACGGCGGCACTCAGGTCCATTCCCGCCTCACTTCCTCGATCATTTTGATCGATACACGCTCAGGATAGGCCCACAGCCGTATCGCTTCATATCGGTTTCGGATGGAAATCACGAATTCGCGGTCGGTCGTGACCTGGCCCTGGACCGGCGAGTCCGCGTGAATGGTGTCCGGTTCCCCATTCGGAAGTTCGGCGATCATAAAAGCTCCCGCCAGCCCCGCCAAGCACTCCGGATCGACTACCTGGATGGAGACGGTGGGCCGCTCCGCGACCTCCAGTAGGTAGCCGAGCTGCTCTCGCATCACCTCCGGGCCTCCGACCCGGCGACGCAGCACACCCTCGTCGATGAGGACGAGAACCAAAGGGGGACGGCTCTTGTCGAGGATCCGGCGGCGGCGCATGCGAGCCTCAACGCGTTTCTCCACCTCATCGGGAATGACCCGAGGGCCATGACTAAAGAGGTGCCTGGCGTAGGACTCGGTTTGGAGGAGACCCGGGACGAGAAGGGGGTCCCAGGAGCGGAGGACGAGGGCGGCGGGCTCGATCTCCTCGACCCAGCCCCTGAACCAGATCGGCCCGCCGGAGCGGGAGACGATGCGTTGGTACAGCCCCATGAAGTAGGTGCTGTCGCCCGACCCGAAGAGCCGGTCCAGCTTCTCGGCGTCGACCCTCGACGGCGTCCGGGTGGCGGCCTCCAGGCGGCTCACCTGTGTCTGCGTGCACCCGAGGCGGGAGGCCACGGAGGCCTGCGACAGCCGGGCCGCCTCGCGCAGGCGGCGCATCTCGGCTCCGAAGCGCGCACGGGGGGATCCGGGGTCGGGGAAGGGTTCGACGCCCATCGCATTCCTCTCGAAATAGAGAAAAACGGACTTTCTAATGGCGTGGCGATACCGAATTCAGGCTGCGGTAAACCAGCGCCCGTCATTATCAGACATGCCCTGGACTGCAAATCCGATTACGAATTCACCCGCCGTGAAGGCAATCTAAGCACACGTCTTCTCTGTACGACAGAACGAAAAAGAAAGCGGTCGAGGACCTTTAAACCAGGGATGAGGCGAGTGATGCGTGATCAGAACGACGGCCTTTCACACCCCGGCCGCATTCACCGGCGGCTCCCGGCGGGCGAGCGGCACGAGCGGCACGAGCGATTCATTCATCTGACGCGGCTGGGCTGGGACCTGCATGGTTTCGGCGTGTGCACCTCGCTGGTCCTCCCCGCGACCGGGCAACCGGTCCTGGAGATCTGGTCGGCGGCCGGGACCCTGACCCGGATCACGGTCATACGGCGTTACTGCGGGTGGGTCTTCACCTGGCGGCCGTGGTGGGCGCGCCTGTGGCGGCGGGGCGAATGGGTGTGGGCGGACGCCGACAACGCGGCCGACATCATCATGTCGGCGGTGATCTTGTGAGATCCGGGGGACGGCTCGGTCACCACGGCGACACGGAGGTCCTGCCCCACACATGGCGAAGGGAGTTCCCCGGCGAGGGGGCCTCCATACCGGAGGCCCGGGTGTGGGCGCGAGAGCTGCTGGGCGGGCGGGTCGCGGCTCCGATCCTCGACGATGTCCTGCTCCTGCTGAGCGAGGTGGTCACCAACGCGGTGACCCACTCGGATTCCGGCCGGACGCTGGACGGGCGGGTGACGGTGTATGTGACCCGCGCTCCGGGAGTGATCCATGTCGAGGTGGTCGACGACGGGTCGGCCACGAGCGCCCCGGCCGTACAGACGCCGGAGGCCGACAGCGACGGCGGGCGGGGACTGTGGCTGGTGGATCTGATCGCGACCGCCTGGGGGTCCCACCACGACGACGAGGCGGGCGGGTCGGTCTGGTTCCAGGTCGCGGACTAGATCCTTGGGTTCGGAATTCTTAACACATGAGCCCGAAGTGGGAGGGGTTTCGGGGTCTGGCTCAGGCAGGTGGTCAGGCCGCTGGGCGGAGCCGGGCTCGGGTGATGTAGTCCTCGACGTGGCGGTCGATGGCGGCCATGGCGTGGCGGAGACCGGGTGGAGCGTGTGGCTGGTCAGCGGCGGTGATCGAGCGTAACAGCCGGTTGTGGAGCTTGCTGTAGAAGATCGCGATGCGCCGGCCGTCGGGGGTCAGGACGTAGGTATGGCTGTGTTCGAGACGGTGGATCAGTCCCTTGGCGGCCAGGCGGCGCAGATCGTAGGTCATCTGACTGGCCGAGTACGGCGCGCCGAGCAGCCGGGCCACCAAGCCGCGAAGGGTCTTGTTGGTGAAGCCGGTGACGGCGAACAGCGATAGACACAGGGCGCCGGTCAGGGCCATGACCCGAGGGTCGCCGAACCGCAGGGCCGGGGCCCTCCTGCCACCTTCGGTGAGGGTGGGCCGGGTGATCGGCTCCAAGGCTGGGCTCACCAGGACGCAGCCCTGACCGACACCGATAGTCGCCAGCAGGCGACGGTTGGCGTCACGGGTCTTGGCGATGAGGTCGGGCAAATGGTCGATCCGGCGCAGCACCGCCAGGGCGTAGGTGTCGTTGATGACGGTCTCCACGCGCAGGGCGCGGCGGTCTTTGAGGTAGTACGTGATCCGCGAGTGGCGGTAGAAGGCGTTGACGACGATGCCTTCGTTGTCGCGGTCGATGGCGGTGCGGAAGGTTCCCTTGGTGGTGGCGCGGACCTGCCGGTTGAAGATGATCTCCATGTTGTCCGGTCGGCCGATGTCGAGGTTGTCGGCGGCCAGTGCCTCGAAGAAGGCGCGGGCATGGCGGGGCGCGGTGAAGGTGATGGTGGTGGCCATCTCGATCTGCCGCATGGAGATGGCCCACCAATAGCCCGCCTGCCGGTCTGCGGGAGTGAACGGCAGGGGCAGGCGTGCCCACCAGCGTTCGGCGAAGACCGTGATGTGGCCCGGGCCGAAGGAGTCGCAGATGTTTTGCAGCGCGGCCGGATCGGTGGCCGAGGCGAACCCGTTGGACAACTCGGTGAAGCCGATCCCGGCCTTGAGTGCTTGCCGCTTGGCCCACTCGTGTCCGTTGAACCAGATCTTGCCGGGGTAGGGGAAGTAGGCGCAGATCTTGAAGAACGCCGGGCCGAAGTCGGTATCCCACAGGTAGAAGTAGTAGCAGGTCACTCGGCGTTCGACTCGGGTGAAGGAGAACCAAACCGCGCCGGTTTCGGTGGCGGTCTTGGTGGCGGTCTTGGTGGCGGTGAAGACCCGTTGATACTCCTGGGCCGCGCCGATGGCCACCACCTGCGAGCGGCCGGTGGCCGCTGCTTTGCGCATCAGCGGCGTCACCTTGTCGATTTTCCGTTCCGGCCACGGGCTGTCGGCCGGCATCCCGGGGCGCCCCTTGTCGCTTTTGGCCTTGAAGTCGAGGATCGGGATATCACCTGCCTCGGCGAACGACATCACCGCCCGGCGGAATTGCTGTCCCCGCCGATCCAGCAACGCTGGGGAGGGGATCGGTGCGCCCTCGTGCTGGGTGAGGAAGCTGACCACTTGCCCGCCCACGACGAGGTTGGGCACGTAGGTCGTGAGGTAGACACGATCAAGGCAGTCGATTCGCAGCAGCGTGTGTCCGTCCAGCACGTCGTTGACGGTGACAGTGTTTGCTCTTGCCAGCCGTGAGCTCATGGCCGCTCCCCGCACTCGCCTTATGAGGGCCAGGATGAACCCACCCGCGCAGATTGTCCTGCCGAACCAGAAACCTCGGCGGTCCGAGGCGGAGCCTCACTGGTGCTGTGACCGAATAGGTTCACCGGGTTGTTGGACTTGGCGATTGGATGTGAGGACTCATCCGATGCATCGTCAGGAGGGCTGGTGGCTGAGCCGGTCAAAGTACGTAGGCTGACTGATCAAGAAGGGCAGCGGCTGCAGCAGATCGCGCGGCGGGGCAGTACCAGTTCGGTGCGCTATCGTCGGGCGATGATGCTGCTGGCCTCGGCGGGCGGCAACCGCGTGCCGGTGATCGCTCAGCTGGTGCAGGCCGACGATGACACGGTGCGCGACGTGATCCACGACCTGGGAGGAGTCCACCGACCCCGAGCGCGATGCCAAGCTGGAGCGAATCGAGCACGTCCTGGAGCACTTCCCCGACCGCACGTTCGCGTTCGATGAGTTCGGCCCTCTTGGCATCCGCCCCACCGGCGGCAGTTGCTGGGCCGAGCAGAGCCGGCCCAGCCGGCTCCCGGCTCCCTATCACCGCACCCACGGAGTGACCTACTTCCACGGCTGCTACTCGACAGGCGATGACACCCTGTGGGGCGTCAATCGCCGTCACAAAGGCGCCGCGAACACCCTGGCCGCGTTAAAATCGATCCGCGCGGCTCGCCCAGACGGCGCCCCGATCTACGTGATCTTGGACAACCTCTCCGCGCACAAGGGCGTCAAGATCCGCCAGTGGGCACGGAAGAACAAGGTCGAGCTGTGCTTCACGCCGACCAACGCCTCGTGGGCCAACCCCATCGAGGCGCACTTCGGGCCGCTTCGGCAGTTCACCCTGGCCAACTCAAATCATCCAAATCACACGGTGCAGACCCGGGCTCTGCACCGTTACCTGCGCTGACGCAACGCCCATGCCCGCCACCCCGACGTGTTGGCCGCCCAACGCCGTGAACGCGCCCGAATCCGCGGAGAGAAAGGCATCCGCTGGGGCGGACGACCCCTCTCCTCAGCCGCATGACTGCTTCGTCTCATCGTCGTCGGCACGGATTCGCGACCAGTGCTGGCGCGGTGCGAAGCCTTCCCGCCGCAGCCAGTGCTCGGTATAGACGACACGGTCGGCGGCCACCCGCACCAGGGGATTGCATGGCACCTCCAGCACCGACCTTCCTCGCTCGGCCGCATCCGACTGCCAGCGGTAGACGGCCATTCCCTCATCGAAGTCTACGGAACCGGGTAGCAGCACCTCAGCCCTCCCGAACAGCTGAGCGCCCCGCGAGCTGGCTTGGCCGACCAGCGGTGCGAACACGCCGATCGAGACACGCGGCTCTTGCTGGATGTTGCGCAGCTTCGGCGTCCCGGCTTGGGAAGTGAAGAACAACGTCAGGTCACGGTGGTAGTAGCGGACCGGCGTGGCCAGCGGGCCACCCGGGCCGACGGTCGCCAGCACACACATGTTCTGCGACGACAAGAGGTTGAGAATCCGCTCTTCGAGTCGCGTTCGTGTCAGCGATGCCGTCGGAGCCGGGCCCACCAGCCACGGAGATGTCACGGAAACCGAAAACTGATCATCAACCATGCGACACCCTACCGCCGCTACCGGTATCCGTCAGCGCCCACCCGGTGAACCTATCCGGTCACAGCACTAGATGCCCGTTCGCTGATCGACTCGAGCGGTCAACGGGATCGTTCCGCTGGCTGTCGTCGGTCCCGTCGAGATCGCCCTATCCTGGTGGCCCCTCAGCGCTGGGTGGAGGTCTGGTTCGTGTCACGCCGGTAGGCGTAGTGGATGAGCCCCTTGTGAAACTTGCCTACCTTGTCGTAAAGCGCCCGAGCCGGGGCGTCTTCCAGCGTGTTCCAGTAGAGGCCTGGGAAGCCGTGCTCCTTGGCGTCCCGCGCCACCCACTCAATCACTGCCGTCGCGATACCTCGCCGCCGGACTTCCGCGTCCACGAACAAGTCCGCCAAATAGCATCTCCCGGCGTACCAGACACTGGCGTGGAACAAGTAGTGCGCGATGCCGACCATTCTGCCGTCCAGCCGGGCGGCGATCCCACGTATCTGCTCGTCGTCGAGCAGGCGTCGCCAGGTTCGTTCGTAGTCGTCGTCACTGCGTTCGACCTCGAAGTATGTGTCCTTACCACGGGCTAGCAATTCCCAGCAGGCGCGGTCGGATTCGGTCAGGAAGTTGATCTCCATCATGGCGGCCATCCTGCCGTACGGTCAGGTCTGCGTTGGGCGCGTATCAGGAAGCCGGTCAGGTTCGCGTCGAACGTGACGGCTGACCCGAGCCGGGGCAACTGGCGTTGGCAGATCCACGGTCCGGGCTTGCGCGCGAAGCTTCCGCATTTGCTGAAGCTTCTGGCGGGCGCCGGCGAGACCCACCTGGAGCCCTTCGACCTCGCCGAGCCAGCCACGTTCCGTCGCTTCACGGACTCGCTCATGAAGGTTCGTGATGATCTCTGCGAGCCGCATCGCTTGTGCCGGATCTGGCTGCAGCATCGGACATCTCAGGCAGACTTAACCGAACTGATCTTGATTGGCTGGGAGGATCATGGCCTTCGAGCGCGGCAACAGAGAGTGATTGAGCAACATGTTCGACGTCAGGTCTTCGGCGTGTCGCTAGTTGTACTGACCTGAGAGGTTAGGTACGCGACTGGCGGGTGGGTGGCCGCCGAGTGCGGTGTGTGCTCGGTGGTGATTGTAGGCGTGGAGCCAGGGGTCGAAGGCCTGGCGGCGTTCGGCCTCGGAGGTGTAGGGCCGGTTGTAGGCCCATTCGTCGGCCAGGGTGCGGTGGAAGCGTTCGACTTTGCCGTTGGTCTGGGGCCGGTAGGGGCGGGTGCGTTTGTGGGTGATGCCCAGGCTGGTGAGGGTGTCGCGCCAGAGGAAGGACTTGTAGCAGCTGTCGTTGTCGGTCAGAACACGGCGGATGGTGATGCCCAGGCCGGTGAAGTGGGCGTGGGCGCGGTGCCAGAACGCGGTGGCGGTTTCTTTGGTCTCATCGGGCAGGATTTCGGTGTAGGCCAAGCGGGAGTGGTCATCCAGGGCGGTGTGCAGGTAGCTGTAGCCGATCTTGGGTTTGCCGTGCTTGTAGCGGGCGGTGGTGGTGGCCTTGCGGTTGTGGTGGCCGGTCTGCCGATCGGTGATGCGGTGGCCGCCGCCGTCGGGGATGTTGCCGAGTTTCTTGACGTCCACATGCACCAACTCGCCCGGCCGATCGTGCTCGTAGCGGCGAATGGGCTGGGCGGAGGCTCGATCCAGATGCCGTAGGCGGGCCAGCCGGTAGCGGGACAGGACGCGGTGCACGGTGGAGGGGTGCAGGCCCAGCAGGTAGGCGATGCGGGCCGGTCCCCACCGGCGTGTCACCCGCACCTTGATGATCCGTCGTTCGGTTCGGGTCGGGGTGCGTCGGGGACTGTGGTGTGGCCGGGAGGATCGATCGGCCATGCCGGCCGTGCCGTGCTGTCGGTAGCGGTCGGCCCACCGTTTGGCTGTGGTCACTGCCACCTGGAAGCGTTCGGCGGCGCGGCGCAGGGGCCAGCCGTTGTCGACGACGCAGCGGGCCAGTCGAAGCCGGCCCGTTTCGCTCAGCGGGGCGTTACGGTGGGACACGAGGGCCTCCGGGAAGCTCGGCGTAGATGTCGCAATCCACACCGAACCCGCAGGCCCTCCCTCATTTCAACCACATCGGGCTCGTGTCCTTGGCGTACTCAACCTCTGTGGTCATTACAGCTAGTGCCGGTTCACGCATACGTTCGCCAGGTTGTTAACCGCGCTACTCGTTCCACGTCTTAGTGCCGAATGTCTTGGCCAGAGAACTACTTCTGGCGCAGGCTCTCGATTTCGGCGGCCAATATGGCCATGTCGCGCACATGAGCGTAGTACTTGGTTGCATACTCGTCGTCGATCGCCGGGAGAACCTCCTCGAATACCGACGTCAGCCGCGTCAGGCCAGCGCGGTGTTGTTCGCTGAGCGGGCCTTTAAGAACGCCGCCGGCGAAGCCGTAGGCGTTCGCGTCGAGCATCACCATGTCCTGGTCCTCGATGTCGAGGCCGCGGAAGCCGGGTGGGAATGGCATGGCCATGTGCTCGGCCATCATCTGCGAGAGCGCGTCGAGCTTCTCTTCCAACATGCGGGAAATCCTCCCAGGGCACGCGGGCGTCCCCGAGTGCGGTTCGCGTCGTTGGACCGGATGTCCCGGCATGCCAAACGCGGGCCCCAACCCGGTGAACCTATCCGGCCAGAGCACTAGCGGTAGTTTGTTAGATCAAGGTGGCAGGTAGAGGTATAGGCCCTGACCCGCGCTGACCGCGTTGATCAGGGCTTGGAGCTCAGCGGGTGGGAGCGCTGTCGACCATGCGCGCCACCAGCGTTTCAGCACGAGCGCGGGGATCAGCCAGCCGCGGACGGCCCGGAGTGTTTGAGGCCAACTGGGGGGATGCGGCTGCGGGAAGGCGGCGACGGCGCCCCCCCTCTCTCGGCCCTGCCGGCTGCGCAGGGCCAATGGCGCGGGCGGGCCGGGCGGCAGATCGGCGAACCAGGTGTCCCAGCAGAAGGAAAACGCGCAGTTGACCAGGGTCTGATGACGGCGGATGGCCAGGTCGGAGCGCACTTGAAAGTCGGCCCAGCCCAGCTCATCCTTGATCTGTTTGTAGCTTTGCTCCACCCAGTGGCGCAGGCCGTAGATCCGCACGAGTTCGGTCAGGCCGACGGGTGGGTGGGGGCTGTCGGCCTCCCGGGGCCCGCCGGGGCGGGGCAGGTCGGTGGCCAGGTACCAGGTGGCCTTGTCCGGCAGCGTGGCCGGGTCGGCGGTAGCAACCACCAACCGGGTGCTCCCGTCCGGGCCCCACCAACCCAAGCGGGCCTCGGCGGCCCACCAGATCTCGGTGTGCCCATCACGGAAGCGGCGCGGCACGGCCGTCCAGTCCCCGGGCGACTCGGGCCCGTTCCAGGACAGCTCGCGCGCAGCATCGCGCGGGGTAGGCGCGTCGGACCCGTAGGCCCAGATGCCATGCCGGGCCCGCACGGCCAGCACCCAGGGCAGGCCCGCCGCGTGCAACTCGGCGCGGAAGGCGTCCAGATCGCCGTAAGCGCAGTCGGCCACCACCGCCCGAAAGGCCACGCGGCTGTGCCGGGCCCGGACGGCCAATGCTGCGGCGATCTGTGGCTTGGTACGAAAACCCGGGTCGGCCTTGCCTTTGTCGAACCAGTGGGCCGGGGTGTAGGGCACCGCGTGCAGCGGATAGTAGATCCGCTCATCGGCCCACAGCGTGGTGACCGTCACGATGCCGCGCTCGGTCTTGCCGACCGAGCCCAGATACTGGTGCCCGACATGCGCGGTGGCGGTGCCGTCCTTGCGGTCCCCGCTGTCATCGACCACCAGCACCCCGTCGGCATGTGGCGCGGTCCGGCGATCGGTCAGTAACACCTTCAGGCGCCGGGCGTTGACCGCATCGGGATCCCAGCACGACTCGGACAGAAAGTACTGCAGCCGCTGCACCGCCGCGTGCTGGGCCCCGGCCACCGGCTCGGTCCCGGCCAGGCAGGTGAGCGTCTTGTTCCGCCCGGCCGGGGCCAACAGCCCGGTCAGATACTCCCGGAATCCGCGCCGTTGCCCCAGATGCGAAAACAGATCATCGAACCGGGCTGCGTAGGCCTCCAACGGCCCCGGCGCGGGCGGGCACGGCAGTTGCTTGGTCATCACCGGCTCCCCCCATCAGGGAACACCGGTCTCTACCCCGCACAACCTTGATCTAACAAACTACCGCTAGAGACCTTCAAGGGTGGGGGTTACACGGCCTGGCCTGGGCGTGGGCCGACAGGCGGTCGTCGCGGTGCTACCTGGAGTGGATGAGGTGTCCCGAGGGCGATGGTCTGACCGCTGAGCAGCGATTACGGCGGGAGCAGGTGCGAATGCGGGCCGCTGGGGCCGAAGTGCCTGCGCTGGAATTGCGGAATCAGCGTGCACGCGTGCGCGGGGTTGTTCAACCTTTGCCCATCAGGGCCTCCCAGAAGGCGCCCACGGGTACGGTGACAAGGGCCAGCCACGGGCTCAACGCCAGCAGCAGCGAGAGTCCCACCTGCGCCAGCGTGCTCCAGCCGAACCCGAGTACACCGTGCCCGTAGGAGTACGGATCCGAGCGGCCCTCCGTGGCCTGCTCCAGGTCGAGCGGGGACGGGCGAAGGACCACTTTGCCGGTGTACAACACGAGGGCGAGCAGCACGTTGAGGAGCTGAACGCCGAGCCCCAGCCAGACGGCGTCGCGAAGCTGTACGTCCTGGAGCGTCACCACGCCCAGGCGTGCGAGCTCAACGAGGATGCCGGCCGTCAGGCTCAGGACCGTGGTCGCGGGGCCGGCCATGGTGGGGTGTGCCAGGTCCGATGACAGCCTCCATGGCAGGAGGACCAACAAGCCCGGGATCACGGCGGCCAGGATGGCCAACCCCAGGCCCCATAACAGTGCGGGCCAGGAGAATCCTAGGAGGATCGCGGCCATGACGCCGAGAACGAGGAGCGGGGCCGCCTGTGTGACCAATGTGCTCTGCAGCCGGGCACGCGCCTGACCCCATTGCCACGAATGGCTCTGTGTCGTGAGCCCCATATACGCCCCCTTGGCCGCAGTCACCGATCAAAAGAGAGACGATCTAGACGGGACCCGGGTTCCCGCGTCAGCGCCGTGAGGTGCGGAGGTGGATGCGTTCGCCCTGCTTTCCGAAGAGGCTGAGCACTTCGACGCTGCCGCGTCCGGCGGCGCCGAACCAGTGCGGAATCTGGCAGTCGAACTCGGCTGCCTCGCCCGCTCCCATGACGAAGTCGTGGTCGCCCAGTTTCACGCGGAGTCGTCCGCGGAGCACGTAGAGCCATTCGTAGCCCGCGTGGGTCCGCAGGTGGGGCTGTTCGTCGTGCGCTGGAATGGTCATCTTGTACGCGCGTGGTTCTCCCTGATGGCGCGACAACGGGATCAGCACCCGGCCGTCTTTTCCGGTGGGCTGCTGCGGCACGCGCGGGTCGACTATCCGGGGTGCGGCGACGATCTCGTCGAGGGGGATGCCCAGCGCCGCGGTGATCGGCAGGAGCAGCTCCAGGCTCGGCTTGCGCTGGGCTGATTCCAGCCGGGACAGCGTGCTGGTCGAGATGCCGGTGGCGCGCGCGAGATCGGCCAGGCTGATGCCCTTCTTCTCCCGGGCACGTCGCAGCCGAGGAGCGATCTGTCCTATCACGGCGCTGACGCTCGGTTGCTCGTCCATGGGATGCAGTCAATCAATGTGTCCCGGAATCAGCAACGAAGTTTGTTGATTCCGGCCGGCTCTCCCGATCCTCTCGGTGGAGGTGATCCGAATGGACGCAACAACGGATCCAACGAGCGGATCGGTGTCAGAGGTGTCAGAAGTGTCAGAGGTGCTGTGGGACACGATCATCGTCGGCGGCGGAGCCGCCGGATTGTCGGCCGGGGTCGTGCTCTCGCGAGCACGGTTCGCGACTCTGGTCGTTGACGGCGGCGAGCCCCGGAACGGGCCCGCCGATCACATGCACGGGTACCTGACCCGGGACGGCATGGCGCCGAGAGAGTTCGTCGCGACCGGGCGAGACGAGCTCACCCGTTACGGCGGGACGCTTGTGCGGGCATCAGTGATCGACGCGCGGCGCGCCTCGGACGGCACGTTCGAGTTGCGACTCGCCGACGACCGCGCCCTGCGCGCCCGGTCGGTGCTGGTCACAACCGGGCTGACCGACGAGCTACCCGACATCCCGGGACTGTCCGAGCGATGGGCATCCGAGGTGCACCACTGCCCCCACTGCCATGGCTACGAAGTGCGGGGGCGCACCATCGTCGTGATCGGCAGCACGATGGCGACGGTATCGGCACATCTGGCCGCGCTGATGCGCCGCTACAGTTCCTCGGTGACGTTCTGCGTCAACGGCGCCGAGGTCGGCGCCGCCCAGCGGCAGCGCCTCACGGCGTACGGCGTGCGCCTGATCGACGCGCGCGTCACGCGGGTCTCGACGAGTGCCTGCACCGCGGGCGGGGGCCCGGTCGCAATCGAGCTCGACAACGGCGAGACCGTCGCGTGTGAGGCCGTCTTCGTGGCGCCTCGCCCGGTGCCTCATGACGCGATCCTGACCATGCTCGGCGTGGGCAAGGACCCGGTGAGCGGACTCGTCGCCGTCGATTCCCAAGGTGCCACGAATGTCCCCGGGGTCTGGGCGGCCGGGAACGTGGTCAACCCCCGGGCGCAGGTCGTCGCCGCCGCGGGCGCGGGCTCCACCGCCGCCATCAACATGACCGGCTGGCTGCTCGAACGGGAACTGTCCGCCGCCGTCTCGCCTGACGGGCTCGACGTCAAGGGTGCGATCTGATGGCCGGCATCACCGCGGAGACGTCCCGGAACACTTCCTCCGACAGGTTGCCTGCCGGTGTGTACCTGCTCGGGTTCAGCCTGTTCGCGATGGGAAGCGCAGAGTTCCTGCTGGCCGGCGTACTGCCGGCGGTGGCCGCCGATCTGGACGTCACGCTCTCCTCGGCCGGGTTCCTGATCACCGCGTTCGCGCTGGGTGTCGTGATCGGCGGGCCACCGTTCGCCGTGCTCAGTCTGCGTTGGCCTCGCCGTACCGCGCTGGTGGCGACCCAGGTCCTCTTCGCAGCCGGCATCGTCGTCGGACTGCTGGGCGACTACCAGGTCCTGCTGCTGACGAGGGTGGTCTCGGGTATCGCCTATGCGGGCTTCTTCGCCGTCGCGTCGGTGACCGCGATCAGCCTGGTGACGCCGGACCGGAACGCCCGCGCCTCCGGAGTCGTGGTCAGCGGGCTCAGCGTGGCGATGGTCGTCGGCGGTCCCGCAGGCACACTGCTCAGCCACTTCGTCCAATGGCGCGGCGGCTTCTGGGCCGTCGTGGCCCTGACGGTCGCCGGGATCATCGGTTGCCTCCTCGGACTCCCTGCCCCCGACTCAGGCATCGACCGGCCCAGCGAGCCGAGTGTTTCGCGGGAGCTCGCCACGATGCGGAAACCGATGCTCTGGGGCATCTACGCGATCACGATCCTGACCACTGCGGCGTACATGATCACGTTCAACTACCTGGCAGCCATGCTCGCCGACATCACCGCCATCCCCGAGGTCTGGATCCCGGCGATCCTCGCGCTCTTCGGGGTCGGCGCCTTCGTCGGTCTGTCCATCGGCGGACGTGTCTCCGATCAGCGCCCTCACCTCGCACTCCTCACCGGCGCATCGGCGATCGTGATCCTGTCGGTCGTGATGGCTGTCGTGATCCAGCAGGTCTGGGCGGTGGTACCCACGGTTTTCCTGATCGGCATCGCCGCGTTCGTGCTGAACCCCGCCCTCTACGGACGCGTCTTCGCCATCGCAGCCGATGCGCCGACCCTCGCCGGCGCCACCACCGTGTCGGCGTTCCAGCTGGGCATCAGCATCACCCCCGTCCTGGCAGCCGCCTCACTCACGCAAGGGGCCGACCTCACGTCGGTCTGCTTGATCGGGGCCGCCCTCGCCGCGGCTGCCGTACCCTTCATGCTCCTGGACCGGGCACGACAGGCCCGCCCAACACAACGCACGGCGGCTGACCCGACGGACGCTCCAGCCTGATCGCGGACGGCTCACCGGAGCACCGCCCGGGAGACCTCGGCCCGTTACCCCGATCTCCACGACGGTCAGTTTCCGACGGCGACAGCCGCGTTGAGCGGGCCGCGGTCGGCCAGGCAGCGAAGGATGCAATCGGCCAGGTCGGCGCGGGACAGGCGGATGCCACCGCGCACGTTGCGGTCGATCGCGCTGCGGTAGGAGCCGGTGCGCGGGCCGTCGGTCAGCATCGGAGGGCGCACGATCGTCCACTCCAGGCCGCTGGCCCGCACCAGGCCCTCCATCCGCCGCATGTCGGCGAAGGGGTGCTCCAGCACCCTGGTGAGGATCGGCTTGGCCAGGAAGCGGGTGAGGGGGCCGTCGCCCTCGGTGAACATTCCGCTGGCGCTGACCACGACGAGCCGCCGCACGCCCTCGATCTTCATCGCCTTGACGATGCCGGTCGCGCCGTCGGCGCAGATCGTGGTCGGCGCGCGGCCCTGGCGCGACCCGAGCGCGGAGACCACCGCGTCCCGGCCGGCGATGGCCGGGCCGATCGCGGCCGGTTCCGTGACGTCCGCCTGGAGCACGGTCAGATTCGGGTGAGAGTGGTCGAGCCGGGCCGGATCCCGGACCACGGCCGTCACCTCGTGTCCCGCATCCAGGGCCTGCCGCAGAACCTCCCGGCCGGTGCCGCCGGTGGCACCGAACAAAGTGATCTTCATTGTCCACCTCGGTTAGTGAATGCTTACTAACCTGTAGAATGAGTGAGCATTCACTAACTTGTCAACAGGGAGGTGCCATGGGCACTCGGGACCGGATCCTCGACGCCGCCGCGCACGTCATGCGTGTCCACGGGCTGGCCCGGGCGACCACCCGGGAGATCGCCAAGGCCGCCGGCTACTCAGAGGCCACGCTGTACAAGCACTTCCGCGACAAGGTCGACCTGTTCCTGGCCGTCCTGGCCGAGCGCACGCCCGCCAACCTCCGCCCCCTTCTCGCGGATCTCCCCGCGCGTGCCGGGCGGGGAACCGTCCGGGACACACTCGTGGAGGTCGCCCGCGCCGCCATCGGCTTCTACGGCGAGACCTTCCCGATGGCGGCCTCACTGTTCGCCGAACCGCAGATCCTGGCCGCCCACCGCGACGCCGTACACGAACGCGGCGCCGGTCCTCACCACGTCAACCAGGCACTGGCCGCCTACCTGGCGGCCGAGCGGAATCTGGGCCGCATCCGGCGCGAATGCGACCCCGAGGCGGCCGCGACGCTCCTGCTCGGCGCGTGCTTCCAACATGCCTTCCTGAACAGCTTCAGCGGCAAGGAAAATGATCAGGAGTCGGCGGAACGCCTCGCGGCGGCCCTCACCGACACCCTCACTCTCGGCCTTTCCCCCCAGGACGCCCCGCCCCCCGCAGGACAACCCTCCACTTCCCCATCCTGACCACCCGGTCGCCCCGCTCGCCGAAGACACAACGCGTGGAGGCGGTCGCGCCCCACCGAGGCCTTGCCGCATTTCACGTCTTTCTCCTGCCTCCTCTCGGCTGGGCCGGTCTGGTCGCCGAAGCCGTTTCGCCACCGGCTCGGCCGCCGGCGGGGCGATGCTCCGGGTGATGCTCCAAAGCTTTCATGATCTCGGGAGCCAGAGCCTCTGCCAGCGCGGGCGCGAGAGCGTCGGCCAAGGCTGACGCGAGGAACTGCGCGACCAGGAGTCTTTCAACTGCCGATGCCATCGGCGTCGCGCGCGACGCCGAAGCCAGAGCCGTTTCGATCAGGGTTGCCATGGGGTCCCCGCCGCGCATACGGGTTTTCGTGGCGTGACCGGCCTCACTGAATATGTCGTGGATGAGGTCGTCGATCAACGACTCCACCGGTTCATGTCCGGCTTGCTTGCCCGTTTCCTCCGACACCACGAGTTGCTCCTTTACGGTTGATGTGAGCCGTCCCCCAGTTGCCGATTTCGCAGCAGCTGGGGGACGACGTCCTTGCCTGCGGTCCGGCGGCCTGCCGCTACCGGCCCGCGAGCGCGGCCAGCAGAAGCGGGTGCTCGATACCGCTCTCGCCACCCTCCTCACGGCGACGCATGAGCATGGCCAGCAAGATCGGGTGCTCGAAGAGACCTCCGCCGCGCTGCCTCCGGCGACGCATGAGCGCCGCGAGCAGAAGCGGGTGCTCGATACCGCTCTCACCACCCTCCTCACGGCGACGCATGAGCGCGGCCATCAGAAGCGGGTGCTCGAAGAAGCTCTCACCACCCTCCTCACGACGGCGCATGAGCATGGCCATCAGAAGCGGGTGCTCGAAGAAGCTCTCACCACCCTCCTCACGACGGCGCATGAGCATGGCCATCAGAAGCGGGTGCTCGAAGA
Source organism: Streptosporangium sp. NPDC000396 (assembly GCF_042898655.1). Classification (NCBI taxonomy): domain Bacteria; kingdom Bacillati; phylum Actinomycetota; class Actinomycetes; order Streptosporangiales; family Streptosporangiaceae; genus Streptosporangium; species Streptosporangium sp. NPDC000396. The sequence goes on along the minus strand of NZ_JBIAZA010000014.1, from coordinate 33,948 downwards.
AGCTCTCT